>CAXMSF010000246.1:0-23296 GCA_964196055.1 uncultured Gammaproteobacteria bacterium
ATGCGGCCCGATCGCATCGTCGTGGGCGAGGTGCGAGGCTCCGAGGCCCTCGACATGCTGCAGGCCATGAACACCGGCCACGACGGCTCGCTGACGACCGTGCACGCCAACACACCCCGCGACGCCCTGACTCGAATCGAAACGATGGTTGCGATGGGCGGCCTGGAAATTCCGCAGCGCGCGGTTCGCAATCAGCTCGCGTCGGCCATCGACGTGGTGATCCAACTCGAACGACTGAGCGACGGCAAGCGGAAGCTCACCAGCTTCCAGGAAGTGACCGGCATGGAGGGCGACATCATCACCATGCAGGAGATCTTCACGCTGGAGCGAACGGGAATCGACTCCGAGCGTCGCGTACTGGCCGAAGTCGTCCCGACGGGAATCCGGCCGCGCTTCGCGGAGAAACTGCACCTCGCCGGGATCGAACTTCCCGACACGCTGTTCAATCGTCGCATGGCGGCCTGAACCCGGAGTAGACCATGGATCCGATCTTCTACGTATTCGTAATCATTGCAATCGCGCTGGCGCTCGAGGGTCTCAATGCGATCGTCAAGGGACGCAGTTCGCAGACGCGCGCCAAGGTGCGGCAGCGCCTGCGCACCTTGAGCGACCGGGTTCATGCGCCGGAGGCCAACTCCGACGAATCGATCCTGCGCACGGCCGAAAAGCAGTCCGTCGTAAACCGAATCGTCGGCTTGATTCCGGCGCGGAAGAAACTCGAACTGAGCCTCTATCGCGCCGGCTTGACCATCACCCCGGAACGCCACCTGATCACGTGCGGTGTTCTCGGCGTTCTGGGCTTCTTCGTCGGCATCACGTTCTTCGGCAATTTCGGGAAGGCCCTGCTGTGCACCTCGGTCGGTCTCCTGCCCGTATTCAACCTCAACCGGTTGAAGACGCAGCGACGCAACGATTTCGAGAAGCAGTTTCCCGACGCGCTCGATCTGCTGATTCGCGCTCTACGCGCTGGGCATTCGCTTTCGTCGGGGTTGGCGATGGTGGGCGAGGAGCTTCCGGACCCGATCGGGACCGAGTTCGGGCACACCGCCGACCAGATTCGGCTCGGAAAGACCGTTCAGGAGGCACTCGCCAACCTCTCGTATCGCGTCGAATCCGACGACCTGCCCTTCTTCGTCACCGCCGTGGCGATTCAGCAGGAAACCGGCAGCAACCTCGCCGAGGTTCTCGAGAACCTTGCATCCGTGATGCGGGAACGATTCAAGATCTTCGGAAAGGTTCGTGCGCTCACCGCGATGGGCCGTGGCTCGGCCAATATCCTGGCCACGTGGCCGGTCGTCGCAGTCACGGGCCTCTACCTGTCGAATCCGGATTATGTGGCCCCGCTGTGGGAAGAACCGCAAGGCCGCACACTCGTGATGATTTCTGTGGTGATGGTCACCATCGGCTATGTGCTCTGCCGCAAGTTCGCCACCATCCGCGTTTGAACCCGGAGGAAAGATGATGGACATTCTTCTCGTATTGATCTTCGGCGCCGCTTTCAGCCTCGCGTTCGCCGGCTTCATGGCCCTCAGGCCCTCCGGTGTCCGCCGTCGCCTCGAGCGCCTGGCCGACGGCAGTCGGGTTCCGGTGGAAATCGACGATGATCGTGGATTGCTCACGCCGTCGAACAAGGGCTTCTGGGCGAAGTTCTTCGCACCCTTCGCGGCCAGCGCCCGCAAGGCGGAGAACGGACCGATCCGGACGCGTCTGATCCATGCGGGCTACCGCCGCGAATCGGCGCTTGCGATCTACATGGGCAGCCGTGTCCTGATCGCCGTCGCGCTTCCTCTGCTGTTTCTGGCGTTCAGTTCCGGACTCGACATCGAGCAGGCCCAAACGGTCGTTCTGACGTGTGCGGCTGCGGGAATCGGCATGATTGCGCCGAGCTTCTGGTTGGACCGTGTACGCAACTCTCGTCAGCTCGACATCCTGCTGGGGCTTCCGGACGCACTCGACCTGATGGTCGTTTGTGTCGAATCCGGCCTCGCTATCAACGCCAGCCTCGCGCGGATCTCCGGAGAATTCCAGCGAGCGAACCCCACGCTCAGCAAGGAGTTCGAGCTGGTCAATCTCGAGACGCGGGCCGGGAAATCCACCACCGAGGCCCTACGCTCCCTGGCCGACCGGACGGGTGTGAAGGAGGTCAGCTCCCTCGTTGCAATGCTGGTGCAAACGGAGCGTTTCGGAACCAGCCTGGCCGATACGCTGCGGATTCACGCCGACAGCATGCGGGCTCATCGAATGCTCCGGGCCGAGGAGCAGGCCGGCAAGGCGCCGCTCAAGATGCTGTTTCCGACAGTGATCATCTTCGTCGCGACGATGATCGTGACGATCGGCCCCGGCATGCTTCAGATGTTTGCGTTTTTTGGCGAAGAGTAGGAGGGGAGGCAGATCCATGCCGAATCTCGTGCGCCTTTGCATTCTCATCAGCCTCGTAGGACTCACCGGCTGCTCGACCCTGATTCCCGGCTACGGTGATTCCAGAGAGCGGAGATACCGCAGGGAGCTGCAGGCCCAGAACGAGCGGGAAGCAGCCAGACACTCCGAGGTCCCGGCAGCAGAGCGCACCACCGAATCGCTGATCGCGGAAGGAGATCGGAAGCTCGCGGAAGGCGACCGACGCCTCGCCCTTCTCAACTATCTCGAAGCGCGGCGAATCAGCCCCGACGACCCCGAAGCCCTCAATCGGATCGGCTACTACTACGTGATCGAGGATCCCGAGCAGGCTGCGGCAATCTTCGCCGGCGTGATCAACCGCTATGAAGATTCCGCCGACGCCCACGCGGGCCTCGGCCTCGCACGCTTCGCACAGGGCCGTTACGACGATGCCCGCGCCTCTTTCGAACGAGCCGAGCAGATCGACGGCAACCTACCCGCGGCCCTCGACGCGCTCGGCGTGATTCACGCCATCGACGACGACTCCACGGCCAGCCTCGAATACGCGCAACGAGCGTTCCAGGCCAACCCGCGCGATGCGCCCATCGCGAACAACCTCGGAGTCGCCTACCTCCAGCAGTCGGAGTTTCAGCGCGCCGAAGAGACCTTTCGCGCCGCGATCCTCCTCGACCCGTCCGACCCGGCTCTCTACAACAACCTCGGTTATGCCTTGGGCCGCCTCGGGCGCTACGACGAAGCCACGGCAGCCTTCCGTCGCTACGGCGACGACGGCGCGATTCACAACAACCTCGGCTACGTCTACTACCTGAACGGCGACATCGAGGAGTCGATTCGACATTTCGAGATCGCGATGCGCTCCGTCGAGCCGGACGATCGGATCCGCGTACTACAGAACCTTCGCGCGGCGGCGATGGTCGCCCCGAAGACGTCTCCCTAGCGCGAGACTCCGATCGAGACGGCTATTCGTCCTCGGCCTGCTCGTCGAGTCGCTTGATCTCGGCCAGATCTTCCTCGCCGGCCGGCAGGTAGATGGTCGTGAGGCCCGAGGGTCCCTTCTTGTCGGTGACCGGCGGACGCGCCACGACGAGGACCTTGGTCTTCGCGGCGATCAGCTCCTCGAGCTTCTTCGGCAGCCAGGTCTCGTCATCGGTGTCGTTCAACATCTTGTTCGAGAAATTCGCACGCACCTGGGTGATGGTCAGACGTCCGCCCTTCGGTGTCACGGGGAAGCTCGCCTGCTTGAGCACCTTGCTCGAGCACTTCTTGGGAATCTTCGAAGTCTTGGGCGCCCCCTCCGGCTTCGGAAAGAACTTGCTCTCCGACCCCTTCTCGGCCTTGAGCTGGACGGACTTCGCGGCGGCGTCATAGGAGGTGATGACCGCAAAGCTCGAGCAGCTCTTGGCGGCTGCGTCTGCGAACGGCGCAGCGACGAGGGCGACGAGGGTGGCGACGAGGATCGGTAAAGCGCGCATGCGTGGACTCCCGGAGAAAGGGTGATGAGTTCGAGAAACTCCAGTTTCGTGACGGGGAATCATTCTCGCAGCGCCCGGCCATGTCAAGCCTGCGGGCCAAGCTGCCGGAATCGCTACGGGAAGTCGGCGCGACGAAGCTGGGCGCCGCCTACTGCGCACCGTCGATCAGGCGGCGCAGCTCGGCCAGGCGCTGCGCGTCTTCGGGCGGGAGCTCTTCGAAATCCGTCCCCTCCCAGGCCGCGAGCAGCTGCGTCTCGAGGATCGCGTAGGCGTCTTCGGAGAACTCCTCGCCGGGCGCCAGCCGGATCGAGGCCTCGAGCAGGAAGGGCGCCGGAGTCACCCAGTACTGCCGGCCGATGCGCGCCTCGATCAGCCCGAGCAGGTAATAGGCTTCGCCGAGCACGGCAGGCTCGGCGTCGCCACGCTCGATGAGACGCTCGAGAACGCTCGACGCGGCCACCCAGTGGACGAGTGGCATGTGGTCCCGCTCGACCGGACTCAGCGTCTTGCCCTGCTCGAGAATGCGACGCGCCGTTTCGATTTTCGGTTCGCCGGCGACCACGGGCGCGAGTTCGGGCAGCGCAGCGGCCCAACCCAGTGCGGCGCGGCGCAGCGTCGGCCAGGCGTCCTCGCGGGTCGCGAAGGTCTCCAGCACCGGGACCGGCCGCTCGAAGTCGCCCCTCACACGCAGGTTCACGACCAGGTAGTCGGTCAGCGCGTTCAACAGCAGTGCCGCGTGCTCGTCCGATGCGATCAGCTGCTCGAGTGTGAGCCGGGCATCGTCGAAGCGCCGAGTCGCCATCTGGAGCGAAGCCCGTGGTTCGAGCGGGAGCTCTCCGAACAGGGTCTCGTCGACGAAGCCCTGGGCCACCACGGAATCCTCGTCGTCCGGCAGTCGCGTGTGGCAGCCGATGCAGTTCTCAGTGATCTGCTGGACCAGAAAGGCCGCCCGACCATACTGTTCGGCCATGTAGGCGCGCTCGACATCGCGTGCATCGCGCGAGACCGACTGCGAGAGATACTCGCGCGCTCCGCCCGCCAGCCCGTTGTGCTGCTCCAACTGCTCCGCGTTCTCGGCCAGCTGGCCGAGAGCCGCCGCGATCTTCGCGCGATTGGCGGGGTCGCGGAACTCGCCGGGCTCGACACTCGCGGTCAACGCGACTGCGACACTCGCGAAGATCTCGCGCATCAACGAGCGCGTCTCCTCGGCTTCGATTCGCTCCCGCCGCTCTTCCGAAGACTCACCGCACGCGAAGTTTCCCGCCGTGATGAGCCCCAACCCCAAGAAGACGACCATCGATCGCCGTGCAAGTTCGTTTCTCATTCGCATAGCTTATGCGAAGCCCGCTCGCGACGAAACATCGGAACTCGCCGATCGTCGCCGAGCCCCGAGCAACGGCGGCCGCACCGGCCCGACCCATCCGACCAGCCGCGACCGCGATGAATCGACCCGCTCGAAGGCGCTCGCCGCCCTCGCCCACTAGAATGATCGCGTGCCGGACGTTTCCACCAAGAATCCGAAGATCCGGGGCGCGATCGTCGCCTGCCTGCTGCTCGCCGTGTTCATGGGCTGCTACGCCCCTAGTGCGGCACGACGCAGCGGGCGCTTGATCGCAAGCGGTTGGGACAGCGACCGTTGGGGGCCCTGGGTCGCGCTCACCGGCCCGGGCATGCTGCTCTATTCGATTCCGGACTTCGGAGTGAACGCGCTCCTCCCGATCAACTACGACGGCTACTTCCTGGGCGGTGCGGAGCCGACTCAGAAGTGGTTCCGTTTCTACGACGGTCCGATGCTGCCGATCGAGCAGGTGGCGATCCTGTGCAGCCGCGAGAGCTCGACCACCGTGACGACGATCAAGACCGAAGCGCACGAGCGTGCGACCTATGCGCGGCACCAGAAGTGGCACTACCCACAATGCATCGAGGTTCTTCCGGGGACCTACCACCTCACGGTCGACTTCTACTCGCGCGAGAGCTTCCGGCGCGACATGACGCTGGCCACCTATTCGACCGAATCGACGAATCCCGCCACCGTCACCTGGAATCCCGGTGCGGGTGAAACCTATGCCTTGAGCGCTGTGCTCGGGGGCGTCACGCCGTCACCCGGCGAGAAGTACCAGGGCACGACGATCAAGAAACTCACCCGATCGAAGACCAACCTCGGCGCCAACGAATTCACGCTCGACGAGGGGCACTGGGTTGCGATCGTCGAACTCGTCACATCGCTGGACTCCATCCAGGCTCCCGTGATGGAAGAGCGCGAAGCGTGGAAGCGCTACGAGCTACGCCGCCGCGGACTATAGGCCCGCACCGGGCCGAGCGAGCGAAGCCGTGAGCGCGCTGTCGCGCTTGCTCCGCAGGCCCTCACTCCCCCCCCGCCACGCTCGAGATCGTTCGTCACGCCCTCGAGCAGCTACGCGCGGCGCGCGATTCGGCCGCCTGAGAGCCTCACCGACGACCAGCCGGCAAGCCGGTCGCCCCCCCCACGGCGTACCGAAACCGGATTCGGCGCCACTCCGAGTTCGAGCTAGCCACAAAATCGTGTTGCACTTGTAACGCGATCAGGCAAGATAGAGGTTCCTAGGACGGCCGAACCCGCAGGTTCCGGGGCGGTCGGACGGCGCTTGGTACACGATCGCTGCATTCCCTCGGGGCAGCCACGCCGTCGTCTCACGCGGAACCGGAGAGATTCCCAACTTCACGGAGGTCGCGTGCGCGGCAGCATCCTGGTCGTCGACGACGAGCCGAGAATCAGCTCGCTGCTGGTTCGCGCGTTCGAAGCCCACGGCTTCGAAGCGGAGAGCGCGCTCGATGCCGAGACCGGTCTTGGACGGCTGAAGGAGCGACCCTTCGACATCATCGTGACTGATTTGCGCCTGCCCGGGGCCGACGGACTGGAGCTGCTGCGGCGTGCGAAGGGAATCCGACCCGAATGTGAGATCGTGCTGATGACCGGCCACGCGACGGTCGAGACAGCTCGAGAGGCACTCAAGCGCGGTGCCGTCGACTACATCACCAAGCCCTTCGAAATCGAAGACGAGCTGCTGCCGCTGATCTCGGAAATTCTGCACACGTCGGCTGAGGTGGACGCGGAGTCGCCGCCCCCCGGCTCGCCGCCGAAGGAAGCCGAAGAATCGACGACGCTCGTGATCGGAAGCAGCGAGTTGATCCGGTCGCTCATCGAGAAGGCGCGCAAGGTCGCACGTTCGAATGCACCGGTCCTGCTCCACGGCGAATCCGGAACCGGCAAGGACATCTTCGCGCACCTGATCCACCAGCTGTCGCCACGCAACGCAGCCCCGATGGTTCGCGTCAACTGCGCCGCACTTCCTGAAAGCCTGATGGAGAGCGAACTCTTTGGATACGCGCGCGGTTCGTTCACGGGCGCAAGTCACGACCGAGCCGGCCTCTTCCAGGCGGCGAACGGCGGCAGCATGTTCCTAGACGAGATCGGCGAAATCCCGATCACGCTTCAACCCAAACTGCTGCGCGTCCTCCAGGACGGCGAGTTCCACCGCCTCGGCGATGCGCAACATGCGGTCCAAGTGAACGTACGGGTGATCGCGGCGACCAACCGCAACCTCGAGGAGGCGGTCCAGCGTGGGACGTTCCGGCGCGACCTCTACTACCGCCTGAACGTGGTTCCGATCGAAATCCCGCCGCTGCGCGACCATCTCGAAGACTTGCCCGAGCTGATCGATCACTTCATGCGGAAGATCGGAAACCCGAGCGGCGTGCGGATTTCCGACGCGGCGCTGGAATCGATGCGCAGCTACTCGTGGCCGGGCAATGTTCGCGAACTCGCCAATGCGATCGAGTACGCGCTCGTTCTGGGCGAGCCGCCCGAGATACGGATCGAAGACCTGCCGATTGCTATCCAGGATCACGAGCGCGTGCAGCACCCGCTGCTGTATGCGGGACCGGGCGACTCGAACACGCTCGAAGGCATCGAGCGACGTTGCATCCTCCAGGCGATGGCGCGAACGCGTTACAACCGCACCCACGCGGCGCAACTACTCGGGATCACGCGGCGCACCCTCGGCTACCGTATCCAGAAATACGAACTCGGCGAACGCCTCGAGCGCGAGGCCGTCGGCACGCGCAGCGACGGCTGAAGCGGCTAGGGGATCGCGAGCTTCGCGGGTAGCGATGGCGCGAGCTCGGGCTCATCGATTCCGGAATTCACACTGAACTCCTCGACGGTCACGGCTCCGCTCGCGTCGGTGACCTCGACTTCGACGGAATGCGTCCCGGTCTGCCATGACTCGGGCAGCCAGGTCACTTCCCCCGAAGCCGGGTGAACCCACATGCCCTCGGGACCGAGCAACAAACGGAAGCGAATTCGACTCGCACCATCCGTGCGCGGGACTTCCACTGCGTAGCGGAGCGCTTCCCCTTCGGCGCCGCCCTCCAGTTCCGTGACGGAAAACCCGTTCTCGAATGCGCGAACGTCGGGCGCGAGACCCTGCTGTGCGTCGAACCGGCTCCCGTCGGCGGCTCCGGCGGCGAGATCTTCGCTCGGGCGCGCGTTGCGCCAGGCATTCCTGGCGGGTTCGGGCCGCGTATTCCGCAGGTGTACGACCCGCACTGCGGGCTCGCTCTGCGCGCGGGAGCCTTGGGCGATGGCGGTGACCGCGACCCGCGTTCCCTTTCGCGCTCGCGGCAATGACAGCTCGGGGCCACTTTCGGACTGCGCGACGCCCGCCACTTCCCACGCGTAGCGCACTTCGACCTCGTCGCGGTCGGAGTCGCGAAGCTCCGCAACGGCTCGAAGCAGGCCCGGAGCCTCGGGATCGTCGTGCTCGATGTGCAGGTGTTGGATGACAGGCGGTTGATTCGGGCCGATGACGGTCCCCCAGGCGGAGTCGCTCCCACCTCCGCAGCCCGCAGTCGCAATGACGCCGATCACCGCCGCGGCGACCCCGATTCGGATCCCCATTCGAACTCCCCCCGAGCCTGCTGCCATCCTGTCCGTCTGTGGCTCACGAGCGAGCAGGCGTGGCCGCTATTCGGCCGCCTGCGCGAGACTTTCGTCGAGCCGAACTTCGTCATCGACCGAATCGTTGCGGGGGTTGAGCCCCTCGGGGAGGCGATTTGACATCGGCGAAAATTCCCGAAGACTCCGCTAAGACCAAACCAATGTGAGGAGAGCCCATGTTGAGTTCGCTCATCGCCCTGCTGGTGTTCGTCGCCGACGTCTGGGCCATCATCCAGGTTCTGCAAAGCCGAGAATCCAACGGGACGAAGGCCCTCTGGATCGTGCTGATCGTGCTGCTGCCGATCGTCGGCCTGATCATCTGGTACTTCGCCGGGCCCCGCGGACCCGGCGGCTGAATGCGCGGGTTGGCGGCGCTCCTCGCACTCGGCCTGCTCGTCGGGACGGGCTGCGGCGGTTCCGGACCCCCTCGGCCGGAAACCGTGACCGCGGAATTCTGGGAGGCCATTCGCGCACGCGACATCGAGGCGGCAGCCGAGCTCTCGAGCGAGCCGAGCCGCTTCCAGCTCGAACGCATGCGCGACGGCCGGCCGATCGACGAGGTGCTACTCGGCGAAGCGCTCATCGGTGAACATTCCGCGGTCGTTCGCACCTCGCTCGCGACGTCCGTGAACGAAGGCCGGGTCCATACGACTTTCGACACACACCTCGTCCGGAGCGATTCGGGCTGGATCGTCGACGCGGAGGCCACCGAGCGCGCGCTCACGACGGCGCTGTTCGCGACCAGCATGCAGCAGATCGGCGAGGCCGTCGGTCAGGGCGTCGAGGAGTTCAGCGAAGCCCTCGAGCAGGGCGCTGCGGAAGTGAGCCGCGCCGTCCGCGAAGCGCTCGAGGAATTCGAGAAGAACAGGGAGTGATCGTGGATCGCGGTCAGCCGACCCGGGGATCCGGGTGGAGCTGATGTACGTCTGCGGGGCTCTCGTCGACACCGGCCGCTTCGCAAATTTCGTCGAAGGCCTCCACCACCGCGGCCTGGAAATCCTCGAGATCGGGAAGCAAGCCGTAGTCGCTGTTGAAGCCCCAGCACACCGTGCCGTCGTAACTGAACAACGCCACGCCGATGCCGGTACCCTGGAGCAGCGGCACCTGGGGGAATGACTCCAGCAGCTTCGCTCCGAGCAGATAGAGCGGAAATTGCGGTCCGGGCACGTTCGTCACGATCATGTTGATCGGGCCGGAGGCTGCACGCGCACCCAGCGAGAGCAGCACGCCCGGTGTCCATTCGGCGGCGGCCATCATCATCTCGACACCGAGCGCCTGCTTGGACGACTTCAATTCCTGTGTCACCGCATGGATCGCTTCCAGCTGCTTTTTCGGGTCCGACTCATTGACCGGCAAGCGCACGATCCACGACGAAACCTTGTTTCCCATCGTTCCCCGATCGCCCTCGTTGCGCACACTGACCGGCGCCGAAACACGGAAATCGATGTCTTCCGGGCGCACCCGCCGCCGGATCAGGAACCGGCGGACCGCGCCAGTCACCGTCGTCAACACGACGTCGTTGACCGTGCAGCCGAGCGAACGTCGAACTGCTTTCACCTTCCCGAGTTCCATCGTCAGCCAGTCGAAGTTTCGATGCGGCCCGAGTTGCCCGTTGAGCGGCGTTTCCGAAGGCGAGCTCACCGCCCAGCCGACGAGTGAACCGAGCGCGCGAGCGCGCATCGCGATTTCGTCACGCAGATTTTCGCTCTCCTTGCTGAACGACTGGAAGCTCCGGAGGGCCTGCACCGGCAAACTCGCGCGCAGCGTCAGCTCGTCCCGCAGCAGCTCGATCGACGTCGGGGCGGGCCGAGGGATATAGGCCGGCATCTCGTCGGGTAGACGGTAACCCTGGTTCGGCGACATCAGGATCTGCGCGAGGTCTACGCCGGATTCACCGTCGATCATGCAGTGGTGCAACTTCGTAATCATCGCGAAGCGGCCACCCTCGAGGCCTTCGACCACCCAGGTCTCCCACAGCGGGCGGGCGCGGTCCAGCTGATACGACATGATTCGCGCCGACAAGCGCTTCAGCTGCTCGAGGCCGCCCGGGCGAGGCAGGCTCGTATGCCGGATGTGGTAGTCGAGACTGAAGTCGCTGTCGTCGACCCAGACCGGATGGTTGAAGAACGGAATCCATGCGAGCTTCTCACGGTAACGTGGAATCAAGTGCAGTACGGCCTCGGTTGCCTTCTTGATGGCGTCGATGTCGACCCCGCCGCCATCCGTCTCGAGCGGTCCCAGATCGAAGATCATCGTCGCCGAGATGTGCATGTGCACCTCGGGCGTTTCGAACATCAGGAAGGTGGCATCCTGAGCGCTCAGACGGTCGTACTTGTAGTGGGGCATCGAAGTCTCCAGCAAAAACGGGTCGGTTAGTGTACACCGACGGAGGGACAGAATGCCGGACTTTCGGGTGCCCGCGCTACCCTCGGTACCGACGATTCGCGAACCGTCATCCGGCCTCGAGGATCTCGGAGACCACCACGCCGGAAGCGCGGGAACGGATACCCTCTTCCGGCAGGGTCGCCGGAAGCGATTCCACCAGCTGTTCGAGGCGACGTCGGGTCGCCGACGGCATCGGCTGGAATTGCAACACCAATCCGTTCCAGCCCTCGTCGCGTACCACGACGGCAGCCACGACCATCGCCGCGGCGTCTCCGTCGTCGTAGAGCGCCAGTTTGAACTCATCGCCGAGTTGCAGACCCTGCATCGGCCGCACCCGCATCCCGCCGACCGACAAGTCCCGGCCGATCATCACGCACGAGTCGCTGCGCCCGGCGGCCACGACCCGGCCCGCGAAGAGCTTCCGTGGGCCACGGCGTTCCACGGGCCCAGAGCCTTCCACGCTTCCTGGATTCGTGGGCAATTCCAACCCGGGGTCTCGTCGGCTGTGGGTGAAGCCGAGCGAATGCCCTTGCATCACCGCCTCGAGAACCTGCTCGACCTTTGGATCGACCGCCTCGAATACCACCGCCAGGCCGAAGCCCTCGCCTGATTCGGCATCGGCCACCTCCATCACGCGACCGGGCAGCGCCAGCGGCCCCGTCCCCGTCATTTCCGGAGGCAGCACGACCGTCAGCGAGTCCCCCACCGCGGCCGAAGTCGCGGCGATCAAGCCGCAGCCGCCCTCCGAGAGCTGGATCAACGTCGCGACCGAAGTGCCGGCGGGGCCGACCAGCCTCACTGGGGCCGACATCGCCGCGCGGCCACTCGCTCTGCGCTCGGGACCCACATAGGAGGCGTGCGCGACGATCAGTCGCATGACCGCTGGATGAACCGGGCGGCCGACCGCAACATCGCAGCCCGAGCGAGACAACAATCGTCGCAACCCATCGGAGATTGCGTCGTAGACCACGACGTGAAATCCAACCGACAGCGCGTCGCTCGAGCCGACCGGCGCGGCCAGTGCATGGCGTGCGCTCGAAATCAACAACTCGCAGCCACTCGATTGCCCGATCGCGCTCAGACTGGCCGATTCACGGTATTCGACCCCCAGCGAATCCAGCAGCCGACGTACGTCGGAGAGTTCGCCGTCGTCGACGAGGATCACGTTCGGGCGATTTTTCGGGTGCGACATGCCGTTTTCGGCCTCGATTCGAGGCTATGGGAATCGGCCGCACGGCCGCCGCACCTTACGCCATTCGTCGCGGCTCGGTATATCGGCCCAGCCGTGGCCAAAGGGCCGGATTGGCTAAGGAAATCGCACACCGCGCAACACAGCCGGCGCGCCCGCGGATTCGGGATCGTGCGCCTATGGCTGCAGGGTCGGCGTGGTCTGCGCCTGCTGGAGGCGCAGCTGGTCGGAATATTCGCGCCGCTTGTTCCGGATGTATTCCTGCTGCTCGAGCTCGTAGAGCTGGCGGTGGTAGCGCTCCGTCAAACTGAACCAGCGCGCGATCCGATGTTCGAAGCGCTCGGATTCCGGAAGGTCGCAGGTGTCGAGGTAGGCCTGAATCGCGAGCTGATAACGAACCGCGTTGCGCTCGATCATGCCCGCCATCCCATCGACGTAGACGGCGTTACCTTGCGCATCGGCACCTACCACGCTGAAGCCGACCTTAGCGCTGCCGAGCGTCGCGAAATAGCTCGCGAACGCCATCCGTGCCCTCAGACCGTAGCGGTACGCATAACTCAGGCGCACGAAACTCTCGCCCTCCCCGACCGGGATCGCCTCGAGTTCGATCGAGTAGTCACGCGTGCCGAGCGGACCGTCATCACCGGTCAGCAGCACGCGAAAGTAATCATCACGGTCCTCGACGAGTTTGAAGGAATACGGCAAGGCGTGCGCGTCTTCGGGGCGCTCGTAGGTCTTGCGTCCGCTGTAGAGCGTAATACTCGGCCCCTGTTCCGCTTCGCTCCAGGTGCAAGACTTGACGTTGAGATGAAGTGGCGTGATTTCGCACCAGCTCGACGGCCGACGGAGCACGGCGGTGAGCGCGGAAAAGCCATGGGGAATCGTGGTGAAGACGTTGCCGCGCGCCAGTCCGTCTTCGCCGCCCGTTTCGATCGCGAACGGTGGAACCGTTGCGTCGAGCGACTGCGCGGCCGCGATGGCGTGCTGGCGCGCGCGCAGCACGCCAGCCCCGCCCGCACGCGCTTCGGCAACGACTCCGGTCGTGATGACGCTGAACGCGAGCAGCGCGACTGCGATGGGCTTCATCGACCGGATGTCTCCGAACAGGGGCAGAGGCTGTAGGATTTCGAGCGCGGACCATGAAGGCTGGGGAAACCGGGGGCGGCCTGCGCCAAGGCGGCAGTGTAACGAATGCCACTCCCCCCAACAAAAGGCCGGCTCCCCGCTCAGCCGAACGCCACCGACCCGCCCCGGCGCGGATCCCCGGCCCCGACGGGCCCTGGGCCAACCGCATGAACGCCGCCAAAATAGAGATTTCGCTGCGACCAGCGATTGAGCGGCCAGCGCGCGGCAAGCGCCGCGAGCGCCTCCACGCCTCCCCCCGGCTCGAGCTGGACCACGCTGCCGTCCCAGTGGAGCCGAGGCGCTTCGACGGCCGACCGCGGATCCATCCCGTAGTCGACCGCGTTGCTGATCACCTGGGCAAGCGCGGTGCGGATCCGTTTGCTGCCCCCGGAACCGAGCACCAGCCACGGCGCGTCGTCGCGCAACAGGACGGTCGGGCACATCATCGAGGCGACGCGCTCACCCGGCGGGCCCGCGTGGAAACCGTCCGGGTGCAAATCCTCTTCACCGAGCATGTTGTTCAGCATCACGCCCGTGCCGGGCACGATGTACCCGGAGTTCTCGCCGTTCGAGGTGGTCATCGAGGCGACGTTCCCCTCGCCATCGCCAACGCTCACGTGGGTAGTGCCCTGCGCGGAACGCAACCGGGCGGCGGCCTCACTCCGCGCCCGAGCCGCTTCGGTTTCGATCATGCTCTCGACCAACCGCTCGACATGCGCGGCCGAGCCCCACGGCGGCATCGCCCCGTCGGCTTCCAGCAGTCGAAGGGAGATCGCGACCAGCGTACCTCCGAACGAGGGTGGCGGATTCGCGAGCACCCGTACACCACGGTATTCGAAGCTGAGCGGCGTGCGCTCCCTCACCCGATAGGCCTCGAGATCGGCCACGCTCACGTGACCGCCGCCGCTCTCCATGTCGGCCGCAATCCGCTGCGCGAGCCCCGCTTCGGCGAAGCCCGCGCTCGCCGCCGATTCAACCAGCCGCTCGAGGAAGGTCGAGAGGTCCGCGTTCACGAGACGTTCGCCCACCCCGAGTGGTCGCCCGTCGCGGCTGTAGATCCGCCGACCCGCTTCGGAGAGCGAGAGGATCGGTTGCAGGATTTCGAGCAGGTAGGCTTGTTCGGCGTTCAGCTCGACTCCGTCGCGCGCGAGCCGGATCGCGGGCGCGAGAACTCGCGCGAGCGGTATCCGGCCGAGACTGCGGTGGACGTGCAAGTAGCCGGGCAGGCAACCCGGCACCGCAACCGAGCCGAGTCCCACGTTGAACACCTGATCAGCATGGCCGAAGCGAACGGTCACAGGCTCGAAATCGGGCTGCTCCGGCACCCCCGCAAGGCCCCGGCCGGGCGTATCGACGAAGAAATCGAACAGCCGCGCATCGCCCGCTGCGGTCCTGGCCAGCAGGAATCCGCCGCCCCCCAATCCGGTCAGTGAGGGTTCGACCACGGCGGCCGCGAAGCCGGCGGCCACCGCAGCGTCGAACGCGTTGCCACCGCCCCGGAGGGTCTCCGCAGCGGCTTCACAAGTCGCCGGATGGCCGGCCGCCACAACTCCCCGCCCCGATCGCGCGCCCGAATCCACGCACCGACCGTAGCCCGGCAGCCGAAGATTTCCCGCGCAACGGCTACGCTTGGTCTCCGCCGCGGACAACGAGCACGGGAGGCGTCGATGGCGAACTGGGCCTGGGTCACGAAGGTACACCGCGCGATCTACCAGAAGACCGACGGACGCGTCGGCGCGCGGCTCGCGGGTCTGCCGATGTGCCTGCTGACCACCGTCGGGCGCAAGAGCGGCCTGCCCCGCACGCTGCCGCTCGCCTGCTTCCCGGACGGCGACGACCTCATCATCGTGGCATCGAACAACGGGCAGGAGCACGACCCGGCCTGGTGGCTGAACCTTCGAGAACGGCCCGAAGCGGAGGTGCAGTTCGGGCGCGAACGACGCCGCATGACCGCGTCGCGCGCGACCGCCGAAGAGCACGCACGCCTATGGCCATGGCTCAAGCAGCGCAATCCCGCCTTCAGGCACTACGACGGCCGCACCGAACGCGAGATCCCCATCGTCATCCTGCGAAATCGGAGCTGAAGCATGCCGGCTGAGGGCGACTCGCAGTTGCAGAACGACGGTGAAGACCGCGTGCTCCCGCAGGCGGTGCGCCGGACGGTCTCGATCCGCTCGAGCCTCGCGCGCAGCCTGATGCTGATGATCTTCGTGAGTGCGGGCGTCATCCTCGTGGTCACCTACCAGTTCAGCAGTCATGTCGTCGAGGACCTGTCCGAGAAGCTGATCCACCAGCAACTCGACCACACCAGCCTGGCGCTCGAAAAATTCTTCCTGCCGATCGAATCCGACCTGCAGTTGTTCCGCCAATGGGGCAACGCGGGCCTCCTGCAACCGCTCGACCTCGGCGCCATCGTGCGTCCCGAGAGCGACGGAGCTTCGCTACCCGCGCCCGCGGTGATCCGACTGAACGAGCGCTTCATCCCGCTCCTCGAGCAGCTGGAGCACGTCACCTCGGTGATGATCGCGAACACCCGCGGTGAGGAATACCTGCTGCTGCGCGAGCAGGACCATTGGCTGAACCGCGTGTCGGGAAGCGAGAGCTGGGACGGGGATACCTTCTGGATGCGCCGCAACGACGACGGCTCCTACGACGATGCCTTCTGGAAGACGCTCGACTACGACCCGCGTACCCGCCCCTGGTTCGCGAGCGCGATCGAGAGAGCCGACAGCGGCGAAGTGCACTGGACGGCGCCGTACCGCTTCTTCACCAGCAAGGCCCCCGGCATCACTGCGTCTTTGCGCTGGGCCGACCCGAACGACCCCGAACTCAGCTACGTGATCGCCTTCGACGTATTGATGCTCGAACTCTCCCGCTTCACCACCTCACTCGAAATCAGCCCGCGCGGCAAGGCCCTGATCCTGACCGAAGATCGCGTCGTCGCCGGACTCCCGCGCGACGACCGCTTCCAAACTCCCGAACAGATGCGCAGCCACATGCTTTCGCGCGTGGAGGATCTCGGACTGCCCGAGCTCGCCGATGGAGCCGCTGCAGCAGAGGCCCGGAACCTGAGCCCGGACGAAATCTTCTGGTTCACGAGCGGGAACGAGATCTGGTGGGCGGGCGTGCAGCCCTTTCACCTCGGCGACAGTGTCTTGCGAGTCGTCGTCGTGGCGCCCGAAAATGACTTCCTGGCGGGGGTGATCGACCAACGGAACATCCTGCTCGCGATTACCGCCTGTGCGCTGGTGTTCGCCTTCCTGCTCGCGTTGATGCTCGCGCGGCGCTACAGCACGCCGCTCGCCGCACTCGCCGCCCAGGCCGAGCGCATCCAGCAGCTCGACGTGGCGGAGCCGGCCGAGATCGAAACCAACATCCTCGAGGTCGCACAACTCGCGACGAGCCAGGAGCGGATGCGCCACGCCCTCCATTCATTTTCGCGCTACGTCCCGCTCGAGGTCGTGCGCGAGCTCATGAAGCGCGACGAAGCCGCGAGTATCGGCGGCGCACGCCGCACCATTACCGTGCTGTTCACCGACGTCCAGGGCTTCACCACGATTGCGGAGGCCCTCGAACCGGAGGCGCTGACCTTGCACATGTCCGAGTACTTCCGCGAGATGCTCGGCACCGTCCAGGGGGACGGCTTCGGCGAGGTCACCCAATTGACCGGCGACGGCTTCGTGGCGTTCTGGGGCGCGCCGATCGACTGCCCGCGCCATGCCGCGCAGGCCGCCGAGACCGTACTCGCATGCCGCGCAGGCCTCGCCGACATCAACTCCCAGTGGCGCACGCGTGGGCTCCCCGAACTGCCGACTCGTTTCGGGCTCGCGACGGGACCCGTCGTCGTAGGCAACGTCGGCTCGACCGAACGGATGGTCTACACCGCCGTCGGGGACACCATCAATCTCGCGAGCCGGCTCGAGGGCATCAATCGTTTCTACGGCACCTGGGTCTTGGCCTCCGAAGCGACTCGCCGCGCCGCCGGCGATGCCTTCGCGTGGCGGCGGGTCGATCGGGTGCGCGCGAAGGGCAAGCAGGAGCCGATCGACCTGTACGAACTCCTCGGACGCGCCGGCGAGGTGCCCGCCGAGCGACTCGAGTTCGCGGCCCGCTACGAGGCCGCGCTCGCCCAGTACCGCGAACGGGATTTCGCGGCAGCGAGCGCCGCCCTTGGAGCACTCGCGCGAGAATTCCCGGACGATCGCTCGGTCGCCCGCCTGCTCGATTTGATTCGCGACCTCGGCGCGAAGGCGCTCCCGGACGACTGGGACGGAACGACGGATTTCCTGGTCAAGTAGCGCGCAGATCGCAACGCGGAGTCGTCCACCCCGCCCCCCCCTCCGAACCCGAAACCAGCCCAGGCTCAAGTTCCGACCTCAGGTTGTCGAGAGACCACCAGAGAGACGTCACCACAACGATGTGGCGCTTTGCACCAGAAGGGGCTAAACACCATCCATCCAAGCGGACGTCTGTCCGCCAGCGGCGAACAACAGGACCTTCCCCAGGTCACGCCGCAGCATCCATCTACTTCGTCCTCAACTGTTGTTATAGGTCGGAACACACGGCCGTGCCGTGCGCCTAGAAGTGCGCGCTGCGGCGGAGAACCAGTTTATCTATGTCTGCATCACCCAGTATCATTTCCAATTCCGATTCAACCGGCTTCGATTCCTTCGAATTCGACCCGGCGATCAACCGCGGCATTCACGCCGCAGGCTTCACGAATCCCCGACCGATCCAGGTCGAGACGATTCCCGCAGCGCTCGATGACCGAGACGTTCTGGGCCTCGCCCAGACCGGTACCGGCAAGACTGCGGCGTTCGCGCTGCCAATCCTCGACCTCCTCCTCGAAACGCGTGGCCAGGGCCCGCGTGCGCTCGTGGTCGCACCGACGCGCGAACTCGCGACGCAAATCGACGCCGAGATCCGGATGCTCGCGAAGTTCACCGACATCAAGAGCGTCACGGTCTTCGGTGGCGTCGGCGCACGGCCGCAGATCCAGGCGTTGCGGCGGCATCCGGATATCATCGTTGCGTGTCCGGGTCGTCTGCTCGACCTGATGCAGCAAGGAGCGGTGCACCTCGACCGGGTCGAAACGCTGGTCCTCGACGAAGCCGACCATATGTTCGACATGGGCTTTCTGCCTGACATCCGGCGCATCCTGGCCGCTCTGCCGAAGGATCGGCAGAACCTGCTGTTCTCGGCCACCATGCCGAAGGAGATCCGGCGGCTCGCCGACGATCTGCTCGTCGATCCCCACGTGGTCGAGCTCGGGCATTCGGCGCCCGCCGACACCATCGAGCACGCCCTCTACCCCGTGCCCGAGAAGCGCAAGCGCGACCTGCTCGAGCACCTGCTCGGGTCGGACGCCTGCGGCTCCGCGATCGTCTTCACACGCACCAAGCACCGAGCGCGCAGGCTCGCCGAGCAGCTCAGCAAGGCCGGCCACCGTGCGGTCGGCCTCCAGGGCAACATGTCACAGGGTCAGCGCGACCGCGCGATGCAGGGCTTCCGCGGCAATCGCTTCGACATTCTCGTCGCGACGGACATCGCCGCACGCGGAATCGACGTGAGCGGCGTTTCCCACGTCATCAACTTCGACGTACCTTCTACGCCCGAAGCCTATACCCACCGCATCGGTCGCACCGGCCGATCGGAACAGGACGGCAAGGCCTGCACCTTCGTCACCGGTGAGGACGCGGCCTGGGTGCGAGCGACCGAGCGCATGATCGGAACACCGATCACACGCCGCGACGTCGAAGGCTTCGAGGGCGAATCACTGGATTCGAACTCGGGCGACGGCCCGGCGCGCCGCAACGGTTCGCGCAACGGTTCGCGGAACGGGTCACGGCCGGCGAGCGACGGCCGGAGACGACCCTCGAACCGACGCGGGAACAGCCGTGGCGGGCGCAGCCAGCGACCCCGAAGCAACGCATAGCCACCCGGATTCGACAGCGACTCACCGCGCGATAACCTGACGTCAGCAGGCGTGGCCCCGACAAGGGTCGGGGCGCGCCGCGACCATAGCGGAGGGTGCCATGAAGAAATCGTCAATCCTGTGCTGCTGGGTGCTCGCCCTGGCGGTTTCGGCCTGCGGAACCGTCACGAAAGTTCCGACGGCCTGGAAAGATCCGGCCTACACGGGTGAAGGCTTCGGCCGGATCTTCGTGATCGGAATCGGCGAGAACGACGGTGCGCGCAGAATGTTCGAGGATCACCTCGCACAGGAGCTCGTGAAGCGCGGCGTCGTCGCGGAAGCCAGCTACAGCCGGCTCCCGAACACCGACCGCCTGACCGAAGGCGCCATCCAGGAAGCGATGATCGGCGGGAATTTCGACGCGGTGACGATCTCACACCTCATCGGCGAGGCGAAGGAAACCAAGTACGTACCGCCGCGCACATACACGGTGCCACGCACCTACGGCGGTTACTACGGCTACTACTACTCCCACTGGGACACCGTTCACGAACCCGGCTACTACAAGACCAACACCATCGTCCGGCTCGAGACCAACCTCTACGACGCCCAGAATGCGGCGCTGGTCTGGTCCGGCCAATCCGACACGATGAACCCGAACTCGGTCGGGGATACGATCGCTTCGGCCACGCAAGCGGTCGCGAAGAAAATCGCCAAGGATGGAGTGCTGCGCTGAGCCCCGGCACCACGCGGAGGACGAGGTGATCGCACTGGCTCGTGCGGCGGCGATCGCATTCACGATCGCCGCCCTACCCGCCTCAGCCGAAGACGGCCTCGACGTCGCGTGGGGCCCGGCCGTGAACGGGCTACGGGTTGCGATCTCCGCCACCGCGCACCCGGAGCGACACCGCGGCGTCGCCTTGGAGCTGCAACTCGAAAACGCGTCGGAGAAATCGCTGCGGATCCCCGGGCGCCTGCGCCTGCCCTGGAACTGGCATTTCGAATTCGAGCCCGAGGCCGGCGAATCCACGCTGGTCGCACATTTTGCACAACCACCCGAAGCGCCCGAGTCACCGCTTCCGATCGAACTCGGCTCGGGCGAACGCTTCGTGTTGCAATTCGACTGTCGCCATTGGCTCTACCGGGATTTGCATACGATTGCTCGGCCTCGCCCCGGCATCCACGTCGTGCAGGCGAACAGCGTCGCGGTCGGTGCGGAGCCCGACCCGAAGGCGTGGACGGGCACGATCCAGAGCGGCCGGATTCCGGTCGAAATCTCCTTCCGCGATCCGCCGAGCCAGCCCGCGGTCGAGCCCGAACAGGACGGGGAATGATCGACCGGGACGGCGGCTCACTGCATTTCTTTCCCGATTCCGCAGCAATCGCACGCGACATCGCGCGGCGCGCGGGCCTGCGCGAATGCCCGATCGCGCTGCATCGTTTTCCCGACAACGAAACCCTCGTGCGCATCACGGAACCCAGCGGTCGGCACGCAGTGCTGTTCGCGCAGATCCACGACCCCGATGCAAAACTCTTCCCGCTGCTGCTCGCGGCCAACGCATTGCAGACCAGCGGAGTCGAGCGGCTGACACTGCTCACCCCCTACCTGCCCTACATGCGCCAGGATGTCGCGTTTCACCCAGGAGAGGCCGTCTCCCAACACGTGATTGCGAAGCTGATCGGCGAGGCGGTCGACGAACTCATCACGCTCGAGCCGCATCTCCACCGGATCGAAAGCCTCGAAGAGGTGTTCCCGTGCAGCGCCCGCGCACTCGACGCGGCGCCACTGCTCGCGGACTGGTGCAGCCGCGATTCCAGCGACGCACTGCTGGTCGGCCCCGACGCCGAATCCGAAGCCTGGGTCCGCAATCTCGCCGCACTCGGGCGGCTGCCGTGGATCGTCTGCCGCAAAGAGCGGCTCGGCGACGATCGCGTGCGGGTCACGCTTCCCGATCCGTCCCGGCTTCCCTCGGCGGGTCGCGCGATCCTCGTCGACGACATCGCTAGTTCGGGTACCACGCTGGCCGCGACCGCCGACGCACTCCACGCGGCCGGAATCGAAACCGTGGACGCCGTCGTCGTGCACGCGATCTTCGCTTCCGGTGCGATGGATCGAATCCGCGGTGCGGGCATCCGGCGACTCGTGTCCTGCGATACGATCCCCCACGAGACGAACTCGATCGAAACCGCCCGTTTCTTCGCAGACGCCCTTCGGGCGGACGGCGACGCCGGGCGCGATCGGAAGGCTGCAGCGTGTTCCGACTGACCCGCATCGCAATCGACACCCACAGCGAACACGTGATCTTCCTGCACCGCAACGCCGTGACTCGCGGGGCTCTGGGACTGCAACCGCTCGATCGTGTGCGCGTGGTCGGGCGCGATCCGGAGTCCGGAAAGGCGCGCGAAATCCAAGGCGTGCTGAACTTCTGCCACGACGGCCTGATCGCCGAGGACGAAATCGGGTTGTCCGAATCCGCTTTCGCAGACCTCGGTCTGCCGTCCGGCAGCCCCGCCGAGGCGAGGCTCGCAGCGCCGCCCGAGAGCATCACCCAAGTCCGGAACAAACTTGCGGGCGGCCGCCTCACACGCAGCGAATTCGACGAGATTCTCCGAGATGTCTCCCAACGCCGCTATTCGAAGGTCGAACTGTCGATGTTCGTACTGGCCTGCGCGCTGCGGCGCCTCGACATCGAAGAACTCGCTGATTTCACGCGGGCGATGATCGCTTGCGGCAATCGTCTCGACTTCGGCGAGGGCCCGATTGCAGACAAACACTGCATCGGCGGAATTCCCGGAAATCGCACCAGCATGATCCTGGTGCCGATCGTCGCGTCACTCGGCGTGAAGATCCCGAAGACCTCGTCACGCGCGATCACGAGCCCTGCCGGAACAGCGGATACCATGGGCGTGCTGGCCGATGTCGGCCTCGGCCGTGACCGCATGTACGACGTGGTCGACCGCGTGGGCGGTTGCATCGCGTGGGGCGGTGCGCTCGACCTCGCGCCAGCCGACGACGTGCTGATCACGGTCGAACGGCCGATGGGAATCGATACCGAAGCCCAGATGATCGCGTCGATCATGAGCAAGAAGATGGCCGCGGGTTCGACCTTCGCGGTGATCGACATCCCGACGGGACGGACCGCGAAGGTTCGCTCGCGCACCGAAGCGCACGCACTCGGCGCGCGCTTCGAGGCCATCGCGGATGCGATCGGACTCGACCTCGACGTAGTGGTGACGGACTCGACCGGGCCGATCGGCCGCGGCATCGGGCCCCGTCTCGAGGCGCTCGACGTTCTCGCGGTGTTGAACGGCGACCCGGATGCGCCCGTCGACCTTCGCGAGAAGTCGCTGTTCCTCGCGGCGCGCATACTCGAAGCCGTGGGCGCAGTGCGCGCATCCGAAGGCTACGTCGCCGCGCGTGAAGCGCTTGACTCCGGAAGCGCCGCGCGAAAATTCGACGAGATCATCGAACTCCAGGGACGCCGCGAGATCCCCGCCGAAGCTCGGCTGCGCGGCGAGATCCGTTCTCCAACAGACGGTCGTCTGCGCAGCCTCGACTGCCAACAGATCAACGCCCTGGCGAAGCTCGCAGGTGCGCCGGCGCACCCCGCAGCCGGGCTGCGCGTGCTCCGAAAACCCGGCGACGTCGTCGTACGGGGCGAGCCGCTGATCGAGATCCACGCGCGCAGCGAAGCCCACCTCCGCTTCGCCGAAGACCACGCGCGGGCGCACTCCGACCTTTTCGCGTTCGGATACTGAGCCGTGGGAAAGCTGCGACGACCGCACGCCCCGATTCTTCGCTTCCTCGGAGGCGCCGGCACCGTCTCGGGCAGCCG
>CAXMSF010000247.1:0-2997 GCA_964196055.1 uncultured Gammaproteobacteria bacterium
GACGACGCGCGAATACCTGCTGCGAAACGAAGAATGGATCCTCGCGCAGCCTGAACTCGCGGGTGCGTTCTCGGGCGTCGGCACCGGGGGAGGCAACAGCGCGCCGGTTTCGAACCAGGGCATGATCTTCGGGATCCTGAAGAGCAAGCGTGATCGCGAGCGAACGACTCAGGAACTGATCCCGGCCGCGCGCGAGGCATTGCAGGCGATCCCCGGGCAGGAGATTCAGATCTACGATCTGTCGAACATGAGTGGAGGCGGCACGGGCTCGTTCACGTTCGAGATCCGCGGCAACCGCTCGCTCGACGAACTCGACCGTCTGTCGGACACCTTCATGGCGCGCATGCGCGAGGCCGGCGGCTTCGTCGACCTCACCAAGTCGCTGAAGCTGGGCCTGCCCGAGGTGCGCGTGACGCCGAATCGCGACAAATCGGCTGCGATGGGGGTCGATGCACGCACGGTGGCGACAACGATCCAGGCGATGATCGGCGGCCTCGACGTCGCGACCTTCAAGGAAGCGGGGAAACGCTACGACATCCGCGTGCGCCTCGAAGCAGATGCGCGTGAAGAACCCTCCGCAATCGAGCGCCTCTACGTTCGCAATGTTCGCGGCGAAGTCGTCGAACTCGGCAATCTCGTCGACGTCACAACGGGTGCGTCGCCGTCCGCGATCACGCGCACCGACCGACAGCGCAGCGTCGCGATCGCGGCCAATCTCGATGAGAGATCGCTCGACGAGGCGATCGAAGCGGTGGCTTCGATCGCCGAGGAGGTCCTTCCCGAAGGCATCACGCTCAGCTTGTCGGCGGATGCCGAAGCCTTCATGGAGAGCATCTCCCAGTTCGGCCTCGCGATCGGCCTCGCGGTGCTGGTGATCTACATGGTGCTGGCTGCGCAGTTCGAGAGCTTGGTTCACCCGCTTACGGTGATGCTCGCGCTGCCGCTGGCCATGGTGGGTGCGCTCGGTGCGCTATTTGCTGCAGGCATGACGCTGAATCTGTTCAGCCTGATCGGGATCATCCTGCTGATGGGCCTGGTCACGAAGAATTCGATTCTGCTGGTCGACTACGCCAACCAATTACGCGACGGTGGCATGTCGAAGGTCGAGGCGATGCGAACGGCGGCCCCGATCCGGATGCGCCCGGTGCTCATGACCGCATTGTCGATGATCTTCGGGGTGCTGCCCGCGGCGATCGGTGTCGGCCCGGGCGCGGAAACCCGCGCGCCGATGGCGGTCGCGGTCGCGGCGGGGATGTTCTCGTCGACTCTGCTGACGCTGATCGTGGTGCCGGTCTTCTACGTCGTGCTCGACGACGCGGTCGAGAAGCTCAGGGCGATGCTTCGCCGCTCGCGCGGAGCGGCCCGCGCCTGAACCTCCGCCGGCCCCGGCGCGAGTCGTTCCGACACTGCGGCGATCCATCGCGAAATGCGGACTGCTAGCATCGCAGCATGCCGTACGCGCGTGTTGTTGCGGGCTTCCTGCTGGCGATTCTCTGGGCCGTTTGGGGCTGCATGCCCGGCGCGAGCTCGCGCCCGAACATCGTGCTGATCGTGCTCGACACGGTGCGAGCGGATCGCGTGAATTGCCGCTCCGACAGCGCCGTGCCGACGCCGCGGATCGATGAGCTGTGTGAGCGCGGCAGCTACTTCGAACAGGTCTCGTCGACGTCGAGCTGGACCTTGCCCGCACACGCGTCACTCTTTACCGGCCTGTATCCAATCCGGCACGGTGCGACGCAGGAGTACACATTCCTCGACAAGCGAGCGCGCACGCTCGCGGAATTGCTCGTTGAGAACGGCTATCGGACCTTCGGAGTCTCGGCGAACCCGGTGGTGAGCATCCAGAGTGGCCTCGCGCGTGGCTTCGATTCCTTCGACGAGACCTGGCGCAAGTCGGCAAAGCGGGGCTCGCTGCAGCCCGACCGACATCCGAATCTGATCGCGGTCGATGAGCTGCTGAGGTACCACGACCCCGACCAACCGTTCTTCTTGTTCGTGAACTTCATCGAAGCCCATGGCCCGAACGATCCGCCGGAGCCCTACCGCTCGGCGGCTGCGAACGAGCGCATCGATTCACGCGAGGTCGCAGGGGCGAGCAAGCACGACGCGGCGACGTACTACCTCGATCCGGCTTCTATTTCCGAAAGCGATTTCGCGCTGCTCTCCACTCTTTACGACGGTGAGGTCGCGCAGCTCGACGCGCTGGTCGGTGCGCTCGTCGATCGCCTCGAAGCCGACGGCCTGTTCGAGGACAGCGTGTTGATCCTCACCTCCGACCACGGCGAGAACTTCGGCGAGCACGGGCACTTCCGGCACGTGTTCAGTCTCTACCAGAGCACCGTTCACGTGCCGCTATTGGTCGTGCTGCCCGATGCTGCGCAGGCGGGGGAACGACGCGCCGATCCGGTTGCACTGGTGGATCTCTTCGCGACGATCCTCGCTGCGGCGGGCGTGGTACCACCCGCATCGAATGTCGATGCGCGCGACCTCTTTGCGGTGGAAGCCTCGGCCGACGCCGAACGCCCCATCGTTGCCGAATACTACTTCCCCGCCCAGGCGCTGAGGCTGTTCGGGCCGGACGCGCTGGTGGTGCACCGCGACCGGTTGGGTCGCTATCTGCGGCGCCTGCGCTCGATCGAGTCGGGTAGTCTGCGACTGATCTGGTCTTCGGACGGCGCGCACGAGTTGTACGACCTCGTGGCCGATCCGACCGAGACTCGGAACCTCGCGGGCGACCCGCGTTTCGCCGCACGCGAGCGAAAACTCCGCGCGGGGCTGGAAGCCTTCGTTGCGCAATCCGGTGGTCCGCGCCCGCTACCGGGGAAAGCGCGGCGTCTTGGCGAGCCTCGTGGAGCGTTCAAGGATCTCGATTCCGAATCCGCCGAGCTGTTGCGCGAACTCGGCTACCTGCCGCGCTGAGCCGTCATTCCGCGGTGTCGGTCGGAAGCGCGGCGATCGGTGGCAGCCTTCCGCCCGCGTTCAGCTGAGCGCCGATCC
>CAXMSF010000248.1:0-4554 GCA_964196055.1 uncultured Gammaproteobacteria bacterium
GAGCTGGTACCTCGACATCAACCTGCTCGCAGGCTACTTCGGCGGCGAGCGCGTCTACCACCACACCGCACCGATCTCCGCGATCTTCGGGCTCGCAGAAGGCCTGCGGATCGTCGCCGAAGAAGGCATGCAGGACCGAACGCAGCGTCACTACGCGGCGGCCGCAGCACTGGTCGAGGGACTCACGGAATTCGGGATGGAGCCATTGGTCGCGGCCGAGCACCGCCTGCCGATGCTGACCGCGATCCGCCTGCCCGAATCGCTGCGCGGTGCCGGGGAGGCGAAGCTGCGCCACCGCCTGCTCGACCGCTGGGGCATCGAAGTCGGTGCCGGCCTCGGCGCACTTTCGGGCGAAATCTGGCGAATCGGGCTGATGGGCGAGAACGCCCGTCTCGCAAACGTCGAGTCATTGCTGTGTGCGCTTCGACGCGAGCTCGGCTGATCCGGCACCACGCATCACCTCGCTGACCTCGCTCAGGTGTGCATTCGGCAGAGGGTCGAGGGCTCGGCAAGAATTGCAGACTCGTGCTCGGCGAGCTCCGCGAGTCGCCCCCGGACTTCGTCCGCAGATGCGAGTTGCCGCGCCAGATCCACGTAGATGCCGTGGTGGCGCGCCTCGGCAGCGTGCAGGCCGCGGTAGAACGCGGCCAGCTCGATATCCTCCGTCGCATTTGCGAGGTGCTGCATGCGTTCGCAGCTACGCGCCTCGATGAGAGCGCAGCACAGCAGCAGATCGATCAGACGCTCGGGCTCCGGCGCGCGCACGAGGGCCTTGAGTCGACCCGCGTACGGACTCGGGCGCTGGCGCCGAAAGGCGATATCACGCGCATCGAGCAGCGTGAGCACCTGCTCGAAATGGCCGAGTTCCTCGCGCGCGATCCGCGACAACGGCGCGAGCAGAAAACCGTGCTGGGGATACTGGAACAGCAGGCGCACCGCGACGCCTGCCGCCTTCTTCTCGCAGTGAGCGTGGTCGAGCAGCAGCTCGGCCGGGTCGGCGAGCGCGCGTCGTGCCCAACTCGGGTCGGTCGGCGCTGCGAGGTTCAGCATGGGGTCGGCAGTGTAGCCGGTTGCCGTTGCACCGGTGGTACACTGCCGGCCGTGCGTTATCGGAACCTCGGCAATAGCGGCCTCTTGGTGAGTGAGGTCGGGCTCGGCTCGTGGCTCACGCTCGGTTCACGTATCGATCTCGCAGGGACGCGGGTGATCGTGCGTCGCGCATTCGACCTGGGCATCAACTTCTTCGACACCGCGGACGTCTACTCGGACGGCGCGGCCGAGGAAGCCCTGTGTGCCGCTCTCGCCGACATTCCGCGCCGGCACCTCGTGATCGCCACCAAAGCCTTCTTTCCGATGTCGGAAAACCCGAATGATTCCGGGCTCTCACGCAAGCACCTCTTCGAGAGTGTCGAGGGTTCGCTACGACGCCTCGGGAGCGACTACCTCGACCTCCATCAGTGCCACCGACCCGACCCCAACACTCCGATCGAGGAAACCGTGGGGGCCTACGAGGACCTGATCCGCCAAGGCAAGCTGCTCTACTGGGGGGTCTCCGAGTGGAGCGCGGGGGACATCAGCGACGCCTGCCGTACGGCGGACACCCGCCACGCCTACCGCCCGATCTCGAACCAGCCACAGTACTCGATCATGCGGCGCGCACTCGAGCGCGAGGTGTTCGCGACTTGCGAAGAACGCGGGCTGGGGCACGTCGTCTTCAGTCCACTCGGACAGGGCGTCCTAAGCGGCAAATACAGCGGCGGCGCACGCCCCGAGGAAAGCCGCGCAGCCGATGACAAGCGCAACTGGTTCATGGACGCGTATCTCGAGCCGAGCGAGGTCGCGAAGGTCGATCGTCTGATGCCGCTCGCGGCCGAACTCGAGATCACGCTCCCGCAGCTCGCGCTCGCCTGGTGCCTTCGTCACCCCAACGTGGCGAGCGTGATCGTGGGCGTCACCCGCGGCTCGCAGCTCGAAGACAATGTGGGCGCATCGGGTGTCTCACTACCCGAAGACGTCCTCGCGCGAATCGACGCTGTATTCCCGGGGCCTGTCCAGGATCGTGAAACCCGGAGGCTTTCACGCGACGACCCGGAGGCTTTGGTCGCGAAGCGGCCAAAACGCAGCTAGGACCCGCTTTCACAATTTCTCGAACCCGCTCGAAAGGTGCCCCCCATGTACCCGGCAATTCACGCAAAAACGAATCCCGACAAACCCGCGTACATCCTTGCTGCGAGCGGCGAATCGGTGACCTACAAGCAACTCGATGACCGCTCGAATCAAGGCGCGCAGCTGTTCCGCTCGCTCGGCCTCGGGATCGGCGATCACATCGCGATCTGCATGGAGAACAACGCCCGCTACTTCGAGATCTGCTGGGCCGCTCAGCGCTCCGGACTGATCTATACAGCCATCAGCTCGCGCCTGACCGCGCCCGAGGCTGCTTACATCATCGAGGATTGCGGGGCGAAGCTGCTGATCACATCGCACGCCAAGCGCGACCTCGCTGCCGAATTGCGGGCGACCCTGCCCGAAACGGTGAAGTTCTACATGGTCGGCGGCAACGCAGACGGCTGCGAGAGCTGGGAGGACGCGATCTCGACCCAGCCCGCGGAGCCCATCGCGGACGAAGTCGAGGGCTCCGACATGCTCTACTCGTCCGGCACGACCGGCCGCCCGAAGGGTGTCTCGATCCCGATCGAACACACGCCGATGGGCACCACGCCGGCGATTCTCACGCTGCTGAGGGCTCTCTACGGTGCAACCGAGAGTTCGGTCTACCTGTCGCCCGCACCGCTGTACCACGCCGCTCCACTGCGCTTCAACATGGCCATGCTCCGGATCGGGGCGACCTGCGTGGTGATGGAGCAATTCGACGCGGTCGAGGCGCTGCGGCTGATCGAGCAACATCGGGTCACGCACAGCCAGTGGGTACCGTCGATGTTCGTGCGGATGTTCAAGCTCCCCGAGGCCGAACGCGCGCGGTACGACGTGTCGAGCCTCGAAGTCGCGGTGCACGCAGCGGCGCCCTGCCCCATTCCGGTCAAGGAGAAGATGATCGATTGGTGGGGACCCGTGTTGCACGAGTACTACGCGGGCACCGAGGCCAACGGCTTCACGGCGATCAACTCGGAGGAATGGCTCGAGCACAAGGGCTCGGTCGGACGCCCGCTCACCGCGAAGCTGTTCATCCTCGACGACGATGCCAACGCGCTGCCGACCGGCGAAATCGGCGGCGTGTATTTCGCGAGCGGATCGGACTCGTTCGAGTACCACAACGACCCGGACAAGACTGCCGAATCGCGCAGCTCACAGGGCTACACCACGCTCGGCGACATCGGCTACGTGGACGACGACGGCTTCCTCTATCTCACCGACCGCAAGGCGGACATGATCATCTCGGGAGGCGTGAATATCTACCCGCGCGAGGCTGAAAACGTGCTGATCACCCATCCGGCCGTCGCGGACGTCGCAGTTTTCGGAGTCCCGAACGAGGACTTCGGAGAAGAAGTGAAAGCAGTCGTTCAACCCGCGGATCCGGCGACAGCGGGCCCGGCGCTGGCTGCCGAGCTGATCGACTACTGCCTGGCACACCTGACGAAGATCAAGTGCCCGCGCTCGATCGACTTCGAAGCCGAACTGCCGCGCCATCCGACCGGCAAGCTCTACAAGCGGTTGCTGAAGGACCGCTACTGGGGCGATCGCAAGTCGCGCATCATCTAGGAGTCCGGTCCCTGGCCGCCCGGCGCGGGCGGAACCACGCGACTCCGAGGCCGACCATCGCGACGGCGGCCAGCCACGTGCCGCGACGCCGCGATGTCGGGCGGTAGTGCATCTCGATGACATGCTCGCCGGCGGGTACCACGACGCCCCGGAACGCGACGTTGGCGCGCAGCAGCGGCGCCTGTCGGCCGTCTACGGTTGCGAGCCAGCCCGGGTACCAGGCGTCGGTCAGCACCACGACACCCGGCCGAGCGCCGTTCGTCCGCAGCACGACCGATTCCTCGTCGTAGCGTTCGATCGAGACGCTCGACTGCGGATCGCGCAGCTTCGCGGCCGCCGAACGCAGCAACCGCGGCGGCGGAGACTCGAGAAGCACATGACGCGCCGGGTCGAACTCGTCGTCCAGCAAACCGCCCAGTGCCCTGCCGAGGCGGGCGGGCGAGCGCAGTGCCCCCGGGACCCGGTACGCGCGCGGCAGCGCGTGCGGATTCTCGAACACCGAGAGTTCCGCATCCGGTGCTGAGATTCGGCGGTAACGATCGTCGAGCCAGCCCGGCGGAGACGGCGTGACGATCCAGCGCGCCGACAGCAGGTCGAGCAGCCGTGCGCGTTCGCCGTCCATCGGAAGGCCTAGGAGTCCGTAGAACGGCGCCGAGACCCAGTCTCCATCCCGAGATTCACCGCCGAGCTTGTGGGGCGGGGTCAGCAGCGTGGATGGGCGACCGGTCTCGAAGAAGGTCACGAACTCGGCAGTACGAGCGAGCGTCATCGGTTCCATGTCGTAGACGACGTCGAAAGCCCGGTCGCGTCCACGCTTCCCGTGAAGCTCCGCCCAGT
>CAXMSF010000249.1:0-5309 GCA_964196055.1 uncultured Gammaproteobacteria bacterium
AGTTGGTCCTCCCAGATGTATGCGGCGCCTGCGGTTTCGGCACTCGAATTCGTATGGGGGTGTTGCAGGATCTCGTAGCTCAGTTGCTCTGAGTCGAGATACGACTTGACGGTGTTGGCGATGGACATCGCGGACCTCCCGTGTTGGGCTGCCACACACGGTTGGTGATCGCTGTCGGATGGAGGCGTGTGCTCGGGCGGGAGGCATCAGGGGACGACGACGAGAAGGTGGCGAGCAGGATGGATGCAACCCGACTACTTCACTGGCCTCGCCGACCCGTTTTCACCCGCCGGTGAGACGCTGTTCGCCCTCATTATGCACTACGGCGCCCAAGAAAGGCAAGCGTAGACTCGATGCACCGACCTGCCGTATCGTCGCCGTTCCGTGCCCGGGGAAGGGGGGGGCGAGCCCTGGACTTCGAATCAGGAGTGAAACATCGTTATGTCGAAACGCTTCATTGTTCTGGCTTGTCTTCTCGTGGCGTTGCAAAACGGCCCCGCAATCGCTGAAGACGCCACGCTACTGCTCGCGACCACCACGAGTGTTCGGGATACCGGTCTGCTCGATACATTGCTGCCTTCCTTCCAGGCGGAGAGCGGCATCGCGGTCAAGCCGATTGCGGTTGGTACGGGAGCCGCGCTGCGAATGGGGGCAGAAGGCAACGTCGACGTCCTGCTCACGCATGCACCGGAAGCCGAGGTGGAGTTGGTCCGCTCGGGCGTGCTCGTCGAGCGGCAACCGTTCATGGAAAACTACTTCGTGATCGTGGGCCCCCAGAAGGATCCCGCAGGGGTGCGCGCAGCGGAGTCCGCCGCGGCGGCATTTCGTCGGATCGCTGCGGCCGGGGCGCCGTACGTGAGCCGCGGCGACGATTCGGGAACGCACAAGCGCGAACGCGCACTGCTGCGTGCCGCCGGGCTCGATCCCGCCGGGGGTTGGGAGGGGTTCTCCCAGACCGGTAGCGGAATGGGTCTGACGCTTCAGGTCGCCGACGAACGCCACAGCTACACCCTCTCCGACATCGGGACCTATCTCGCGTACGCGAAGCGCATCGAGATCCGAGCGCTTTCGAAACCCGACCCGGAGCTTCGAAACGTGTATTCGGTACTGAGCGTGAACCCGGCGCGCTTCGAGAAGCCGATCGATGCGGCCGGAGCGGAGCGTTTCGCCGCGTTCCTGCTCCGCAAAGATACGCAGGCGACGATCGGCGCATTCGGAGTCGAGCGGTTCGGCCGGCCGTTGTTCACGCCGCTGTTCGAGGGGCCCGACAGGCGGTTCGAGGAGTGATTCCAGCTGTGACGGAGTTGACATGGCCGCTCGTGGGCGAGATCACTGGGCGCACGCTCCGAATGGCGTTCCTCGCGCTGACGTTATCGCTGTCGCTCGGCTTGCCGATCGGGATCCTGCTCGGCCGATCCCACTTCCGTGGGCGACGGGCGTTCGTAGGAATTGTGAACGCCGGGATGGGGGCGCCACCGGTGGTGGTCGGGCTCACACTCGCGTTGCTGCTTTGGCGCAACGGGCCGCTGGGCGGGCTCGGCCTGATGTACAGCATGGAGGCGATGGTGATCGCGCAGGTCGTGATTGCGTTGCCGCTCATCGTCGGTATCACGCTCGCCGCGGTGGGTGCACTCGACGCGGACTGGGATCTCCAGGCGCGAACGCTCGGCATTCCGGCGGCCTGGCGGACGTGGTTACTGCTTCGCGAGATTCGTCTCGGCTTGCTGGCTGCAGTGATCGCGGCGCTCGGCTCGATCCTCTCGGGCGTTGGCGCAGTGTTGATGGTCGGTGGGAATCTCGCAGGTGAGACCCGCGTGCTGACCACTTCGATCGTGATGTTTACCGAGATGGGCGAGTTCGAAAGAGCGATTGCGCTTGCTTGCGTGTTGCTCGGCCTGATGTTGATGCTCTCGGCGGTCCTGACCGTGATCCAACAGGCCGGGCGGCGATGACCGCGCCCGCGCTCGAAGCCTGCGACCTCATCGTTCGCCGTAGCGATCGGTTGGGAAGCTTCGAGCTCAGCGTCAAAGCACTCGGTATTTCGTCGGGAGAGGTGCTTGCCGTGCTGGGTCACAATGGTGCGGGCAAGAGCACGCTGCTCCGCGCACTCGCAGGTCTCGAAGCTCCGGCCGCCGGGCGAATCGAGCGACGTGCGAGCGGTCCGGTCACGATGGTCTTCCAGCGCCCGGTCGTGTTTGCGGGAACGGTCGAGCACAACCTGCGCGTCGCGCTACTCGGCGCGCGGCTTCCGCGAGGCGAAGCGGCGCGTCGAACGCGTGAGTCGCTGGAGCGCTTCGGGATCGCGCGACTCGCCGCGCGCAACTCCGCGACGCTTTCGGGCGGAGAAACGCGGCGGCTCACGCTCGCGCGCGCCTTCGCGCTGCGCCCAGCCGTGCTGCTGCTCGACGAGCCCTTCGAAGACCTCGACGCGACCGGGCAGGAGTCGCTTTCGCTGGACCTCCGACGAGCCATCGTCGAGACCGGTGTCGCAGTGGCGGTCGTGACACACGACCTTCGCCGCGCGTTGCTGCTCGCGGACCGCATCGCGGTTCTGAGGCAGGGTTCACTGGTTCAGTGCGGGCAGCGCGAAGCGGTTCTGAATCGGCCGGTCGACCTCGATGTCGCTCGCATCGTCGGCATGTCGAATCTCATCGCGGGCGAAGTCGCCTCGCCCAGCGGCGACGGCACGTGTTGGATCGAAGTCGATGCGCTGCATCGAGTTCCGGTTCCGTTCGCCCCCGCCGTCGGAACGCCGGTCTGGATCGGGATCCGGCCCGAACACCTGAAGGTCGATGTCGGGCGCGGTGAGGGGATTGCGATCGGAAAGGGTGTGCTGCGACACCTGGTTTCCGACGGTGTGGCGGCGACGCTCACACTCGACTGGGCGGGATTCGAGCTTCGCACGCATCTGATTGCGGGCCGCGGCCTGGCGCGGACGCTCGCACCGGGTGACTCGCTCACGCTATCGGTTCGGCCCGAGGAGGTGCACCTGATCAGCCGTGGACCGCAGAGTGGATCGATTCCCCGCCAAAGCACCGTCGGGCCTCTCGACGAGAGCCGCTGAGGCGCCGCGCCGACCGGTGGGGCGACTGCACTGCGCCGAAAAAGACCCAGTAGCGGGCCGCCGCACGCGGGCCGGCGCGTCGCGACTCCGCCGGCCTTCATCCAACATGCTGAAACTGAAAGGAAATCTGCGGCCCTGCAGGCAGCGTGTCGGCCCTGCGTCGACCTCGTGCCGGGCTTCGGCCGCCGCCGCAGACCCCTGCGCGGCCGGATCCGTCCGCACACTTTTCTCGGTCGAAAGCGCAGATCGAGCGAATTCAAATTGTAGTGCGGGGGCGATCCATGTAGGATTAGGCCCGGCTTTAAGCGCGGAGGAGGAAAGTCTTGGCTAGTGGCACAGTGAAATGGTTCAGCGACGAAAAAGGTTATGGGTTCATCACTCCCGATGATGGGGGCGAGGATCTGTTCGTACATCACTCTAACATCGTAGGGGAAGGCTTCCGATCCCTGCAGGATGGTCAGAAGGTCGAGTTCGACGCGGGTCCGGGCCGTAAGGGTCCCGAGGCGACGAACGTCCGTCCCAACTGACCTACCCGTCAGTCGGATCTCAGAGAGGCCCCGGCTCGCGCCGGGGCCTCTCTTATTTTTTCCGGGCGAGCGAAGCAGAACGGAGACTGGTTCGAGCAATGGCCGCGTCGAACGACACAGATGCAGCGGGAGGCCTGGCACGCGAAGTCGCGCGGCGTCGGACCTTCGCGATCATCTCGCACCCCGACGCGGGCAAGACGACGCTGACCGAAAAGCTGCTGCTCTACGGCGGCGCGGTGCGGGAGGCCGGTGCGGTGCGCGCGCAGAAAGCCTCGCGACACGCAACCAGCGATTGGCTCGAACTCGAGAAGCAGCGTGGCATTTCGGTCAGCAGCTCGGTGATGCATTTCGAAACCGGCGGCTACCGGGTGAATATCCTCGACACGCCCGGGCACAAGGACTTCAGCGAGGACACCTACCGTACGCTGGTCGCAGCCGACAGCGCGGTGATGTTGATCGACGCAGCGAAGGGCGTCGAAGCACAGACGCGAAAGTTGTTCGAAGTCTGCCGGATGCGGCGGATTCCGATCTTCACATTCGTGAACAAGATGGATCGCCTCGGTCGCGACCCCTTCGAATTGATGAGCGAGATCGAAGAAGTGCTCGGGATCGACGCGGTACCGGTGAACTGGCCCGTGGGGCAGGGCAGCGACTTCCTCGGTGTGTACGATCGAATTCGCGAACGGCTGCTCACGTTTTCGGGCGGCCATCACGGCACCAAGCTGGTCGATCAGGCCGAAGTGAAGGGTGCCGTCGACAGTCCACAGGTGCGCGAAGCGCTCGGAATTCGTGCCGACGAGATCGGGGAAGCGCTCGAATTGCTCGACGGTGCAGGTGCGGCCTTCGATGGCGACCTCATGCTCTCGGGCGAGCAGTCGCCGATGTTCTTCGGCAGCGCGCTCACGAACTTCGGGGTTTCGCCGTTCCTGGAGCGATTCCTGGAACTCGCACCCAGTCCGGGTGCGCGCGAATCCGATGCCGGGCCGATCGACCCGATCGAAAACGGCTTCTCGGGCTTCGTGTTCAAGATCCAGGCAAACATGGATCCGGACCACCGCGATCGCGTCGCGTTCCTGCGCGTTTGTTCGGGGCGCTTCGTGAAGGACGCAAGCGCCATCCACGTGCGCACGGAGAAGAAGCTTCGGCTGTCGAAGTCGACTCTCGTACAGGCGCGCGATCGGGAGTCGCTCGAAGAGGCCTACCCGGGCGATGTCGTCGGCCTGTTCGATCCTGGGATCTTTCGGATCGGTGACACCGTGAGCGAGGCGGGCAACTTCTCGTTCGCGGGGATCCCGACCTTCCCTCCCGAGATGTTCGGTCGAGTCGAGGTCGCCGAGGTGATGAGGCGCAAGAGCCTCGAGAAGGGCCTCGATCAGCTCGCGCAGGAGGGGGCGGTTCAGCTCTTCTTCGAACAGGGAGCCGGTTCATCCGCTCCGATCATCGGCGCGATGGGGCAGTTGCAGTTCGATGTACTCCAGCATCGGATGGAGAGCGAGTACAAGGTGAAGCTGCGCCTGACGCTCTTGCCCCACAAGGTGGCGCGCTGGCCCGTGTCGGGCTTCGAACTCGACGACTTCCGATATTCCGACGCGGTGAAGGTGGTGGTGGATCGTGAAGGGCGCCTTGTGCTCTTGCTCAAGAGCCCCTGGTATCTCGAGCGGATCGCCGAAAAGCACCCGGACCTGGTGCTCAGCGACGCCCCCGATCGCGTTTCGGCC
>CAXMSF010000250.1:0-11429 GCA_964196055.1 uncultured Gammaproteobacteria bacterium
ATTCACAGGCGGTGGGCGATGTCTTCACCAACCAGATGAAGCCGCTCGAAGTCGAGATGCTCGTGGCCGAGGTCGGTGACGACAACCTCGCCGGTCACGAGAAGAACGCGATCTACCGCGTTCAGTTCGACGGCAGCATCAACGATCACGAAGGCTTCTGCGTGATCGGCGGCGCTGCGGAAGAACTGCACGGCTACCTCACGAATGAATACCGGGCTGATATTCCCCTCGGGGAGGCCGTGCGGCTCGGTCGGAACGCGCTACAGCGCGCATCGGACGGTGAGCCTCGCGTTGCGCTCGAAAACCTGGAAGTCTGTCAGTTGGAGCGACAACGACCGGGGCGAAAGTTCAACCGACTCGCGACCGAACAGTTGAGAGAACTGTTGGGCGAGTAGAAATCTTCGGACCATGAGTCGCAACGGTCCGACCGATTCGCGGAACGACTGGCGGTAGCGTGCAGAAACGTATTTACGGCATCGAGACCGAGTACGGCATCATCTTCACACCGGATGGGCGGAAGACGCTCCCGGTCGAGAAGGCGATCCGTTTCCTGTTCGAGAAGCTGATCACCACCGAGCACTTCCTGAACGTCTTTCTCGAGAACGGTGCGCGCTTCTACCAGGACACAGGCTGCCACCCCGAGTACGCCACGCCCGAGTGCTTGTCGCCGAAACAACTCATCACCTATGACAAGGCCGGCGAGCGCGTGCTCGAGGATCTCCAGGACTACGCGGAGGAGAAGATCCGCGAAGAGCGGATTCCCGGGAAGCTCTCGATCTTCAAGAACAACACCGACTTCGTGGGCAACAGCTACGGTTGTCACGAGAACTACCTCGTCGACCGCGACGTCGATTTCTACTATCTCGCCGAACAGCTGATCCCCTTCCTCGTGACGAGGCAGATCTATTCGGGTGCGGGCAAGGTCTTGCAGACCCAGGACGGTGTTCACTACTGCATCAGCCAGCGCGCGCAGCACATCTACCAGAAGATCTCGGGCACGACGACGAACGACCGCTCGATCATCAACACGCGCGACGAACCGCATGCCGATCGTGAGAAGTACCGGCGTCTGCACGTAATCGTCGGTGATTCGAACATGAGTGAGTACACGAACTTCCTGAAGGTCGGCGCGTGTGCGGTCGTGCTCCAGATGATCGAGGACAACTACATCAATCAGGACTTCACACTGCGCAACCCGGTGAAGGCCATCAAGGACATTTCTTACGACACCACGTGCAAACGCAAGTTGCGTCTCGACAGCGGGCGTGAGTACTCGCCGATCGAGATCCAATTCGCATACTGCGAGATGGCGCAGAAGTACATCGAGCAGTATCCGGTCAGCGATGAGCTGCGTGACGCGGTTGCGAAGTGGCAATACGTGCTCGACTGTCTGAACGACGACCCGAACCGACTCGACCGTGAGATCGACTGGGTGATCAAGCGCCGTTTGATCGAGAACTACGTCGATTCACGCGGCTCGTCGTGGAACGACCCTCGCGTGTTCATGCTCGACCTCCAGTATCACGACCTGCGGCTCAACCGCGGGCTCTACTACCTGCTCGAGCGCAAGGGGCAGGTCGAACGCGTATTGAACGACGAAGAGATCATCAAGGCCAAGACGGAGCCGCCGCACAATACGCGTGCGCGAATGCGGGGTGAGTTCATCAAGCTCGCCCGCCAGAACTCGATCCAGTACGACCTCGACTGGTCGAACATCCGGCTCGGAAATCTGCTCAACGTGCGGGTAATCTGCAATAATCCGTTCGAGACGGACGTCGAGAAGGTCGCGGAACTCGTGCGGACCATTCAGAAGACGAACCTGCGCAAGACGAGCCTGTCGAAGCTCGTGATCCAGTCCTGATGTCGGACGCGAAGCATCCGCGCCCGCACCTCGTCGCGGTTGGCGACTCCACGGACGAGCCTTCAGTCGCGCCGCCCGCGGAAGACCGGGCGACGGCAAGTGAGTCCCAGGGCCGGGGCTGGCTTTTCTGGTTGCTGGTCGTGCTCGTCGTCGTGGCCGCGGCGGGGCTCGTGGTCCAGACGCAGCGCGCGGGCGAGCTCCAGGGGGCGGTCGAGCTGCTCGAGGGAGAGCTCTTCACCACCCGCACCGCACTCGATGCCTACGAGGCGCGTTTCGACGAAGTGCGTGACTCGGTCGGCAGCCTTCAGGCGCAGCTCGAGCAGCTGAACGCGCTCGTGAACGCTGACCCGCTCTCCGAGCCTGCCGCCTCCGGCGCGGCCACCGAGGCCGCCATCTCCAGCGAGAGCGGGATTCCGGCCGTTCCGAGCGACTGAGCCGCCCCTAGGAGCGCGATTTTCCGAGTGCCTCCCTCCGTTTGCCCGCGGTTCTCCCGAAATTGGTGTGAAACCCCACCTTCGATTCAATTTCCGCAGCTTCCTGCCGATACGCAGAAGACCCACGTAAACCGCGATCAGAAGGGCTGACAATGTTCCTGAAAGCCATCGCGGGAGTCTTCTCCCACGATCTCGCCATCGACCTCGGCACCGCGAACACACTGGTCTACGTCTACGGCAAAGGTCTGGTGTGTTCGGAGCCTTCGGTCGTCGCCGTGACGCGCGACCCGAGCGGGCGCGGTGAACGCGTTCTCGCTGTTGGCCACGAAGCCAAGGAAATGCTCGGCCGCACTCCCGGTGACATCCGCGCGATCCGGCCGATCAAGGACGGCGTGATCGCCGATTTCGAGATTACGGAGGCGATGCTCCGTTACTTCATTCAGCGTGCGCACAATCGTGGCAAGCTCGTACGCCCGCGCATCGTGATCTGCGTGCCGCCGTGCATCACCAGCGTGGAGAAGCGTGCGGTGCGTGAGTCGGCACTGTCCGCCGGCGCGCGTGAGGTCTACCTGATCGAAGAGCCGATGGCGGCCGCGATCGGTGCCGGACTCGATGTGACCGCGCCCACGGGCAACATGGTGGTGGACATCGGTGGCGGCACGACGGACGTCGCGGTGATTTCGCTCTCGGGCATCGTGACCTCGCGCTCGATCCGCTGCGGTGGCGACAAGATGGACGAGGCGATCATCAATTACGTGAAGCGCAAGTACAACATGCTCGTCGGTGAACGCAGCGCTGAGCAGATCAAGCTCACGATCGGATCGGCCGCGGCGGATTCGAAGAACGAGACGATGGACATCAAGGGCCGCGACCTGGTCGCAGGTATCCCGAAGGTGGTTTCCGCATCGTCGGACGAGATTCGCGAGGCGCTCGTCGAGCCGATCAGCGCGATCGTCGAGACCGTACACCTGACGCTCGAGAAGACTCCGCCCGAACTCGCGGCCGACATCGTCGACCGCGGCATCATGCTCGTCGGCGGTGGTTCGCTCTTGCGCGACCTGGACGTCGTGCTCCGCCAGGAGACCAAGCTCCCGATCCTGCGCAGCGAAGACCCCTTCACCGCAGTCGTCCACGGTGCCGGCAAGGCCCTCGACAACATCAATCTGCTGAAGAACGTCGCCCTGCACTGAAGGTCGTGCCCCGGAAGATCGGGTGGTGCCCCAAGGAATGTTGCTGGCACACGCCTTCGATGTAGCGGGCATGGCCGCCTCGAAGCCTCGCCTCACGCTCCCGGATCAGTCCGGCGCGACCACCGCAAATGCGGCTTGCATGACTTTCTGCAGGTCGCCCTCGGTCTGGATCGAGTCGTCGAGGAAGGCGGTCTGCGGGTCGATTCGACCGGAGCGCATGTCCGCGTAGCTGTCCTCACTCATCCGGATCACGGCGTCCGGCTCCGCGGGCATTTCGCGCGTGCCGAAATGCGTGAGCAACGTGAAGCCGTTGTCGCCCGTGACTTCGAAGCGGATCAGGCCATCGACGGCCTCGAGGTCGAGCATGCGTTTGCGGGTCAGCTTCATCTCGCCGCCGAGTCCCGCGAGCGCGCCGAGCAGCGCGGTCAGCGATCCGTTGGTTTCGCGCATGAGCCATCTCAGCGTTGCGCCGTCCTGGATGATTCGAATGGAGGGCGCGTGGCTCGCTTGCAGACCTGCGCTCATGCAGCCCTTCTCGATGTTCAGGTAGACGGTCGCGGGGTCGTCGCCGATGAGGTCGATTCGGATCGTCGCAGACAGCGTGCGCATCGCTTCGAGGACGCGCCGGCCGGCATCGCCGAGCGCGGCCTGCTCGTCGAGGCCGCGATTGAAGTCGTCCGGGATCGTCTTGCTGTAGAAGGTCCGCGGGTCGCTCGCGAATGCGTCGCTCACTTCTTCCGCCTTCGCCGCTGGTAGTCGTCGACTCGACGTTCGTGCTCGGCGTAGGTATTCGAGAATACGTGGGTTCCGTCATTTTTCGAGACGAAGAACAAGTAGTCGACGGGGGCGGGTGCGAGCACGGCGTCGAGCGCGCCGCGGCCCGGGTTCGCAATCGGTCCGGGAGGCAGGCCCGGGATCTTGTAGGTGTTGTACGGGTTGTCGGGGTTCTCGAGGTCGCGCCGGCGCAGGTTGCCGTCGAAGTTCGGGATGCCGTAGATCACGGTCGGATCCGTTTCGAGTCGCATACCGCGCCGCATCCGGTTCAGGAACACAGCTGCGATCAGCGGCCGCTCTTCGGCGACACCGGTCTCCTTCTCGATGATTGATGCGAGGGTGACGAGGTCCTTCATCGACAGCTTCTGTTCACGCGCTCGCGGCTCGAGTTCCTGCCAGACTGCGAGGAATTGATTCACGAGCACAGCCGCGGTCTCGCGCGTGCTGAGCCCCCTGGGCAGCCGGTAGGTCTCCGGAAACAGGTAGCCCTCGAGAGTGGCGCCCACGACGCCGTGCGCTTCGGCGCTCGTAGGGCTGAGCACCCAGGCGAGGAATTCCTCGGCATTCCCGAGCTCCGCGGCTTCGATGCGCTGGGCGATCATCGCCGCGGTAAAGCCCTCCGGGATTGCAAGTTCGTACGTTGCGACCTGCCCGGTCGTGAGGGTTGCGAGGATCTCGCCGGGCGTCTCCGTGGCCGAGACCCAATACTCACCCGTTCGCAGCTTGTTGCTGAGTTCGTGATAACGGCCGAACCACTCGACGGCGTGCCGGTTGCGGACGAGCCCCTCGGTCTCGAGTCGGGAAGCCACGGTCTTGAGGGTCTCGCCGGCTTGCACGCTGAAGATCACCGGCTCGGCAGTCTCGGCCACCGGCTCCAGATTCTGCGTGATGACGCGCCACGTGCCGACCGCTGCGATCGCGCCGCACAGCAGCAGCGCGGCGAGCCCCACCAGCAGCCACTTCATCCGGGGTCGACCTCCGAGGTCGGCAGCGCGCTTTCGGCCAGGTTGCTCGCGCGGGCGAGCCAGGTCTGGAGTAGCAGCGTCGCGGCGGCAGAATCGACCGCCTCACGGCGCTTCCGGCGGCCGCTCTTCGATTCGGCCAGCGATCGTTCGGCCTCGCGTGTTGTCCAGCGTTCGTCCAGCATTTCGACCGGTAGCCCGGTCACCTTTGCGACTTCGTTCGCAAACTTTTCGGCGGCCTGTGCGGTTTCGCCCTTTCGGCCGCTCATGTGGATCGGAAGCCCGACCACGATGCGCTGAACGCCACGGTCGGCTGCGAGCCGGCGCAGTTCCTCGAGATCGCGTGCTCGGCCGTTCGAGACCAGCGCCCCGGCGGGGAACGCAAAGCTCCCGTCGGCATCGGAAATTGCGAGTCCGATGCGGCGCGTACCGTAGTCCAGAGCCATGACAGGGCCGCTCACAGGCATTTCGGCGGAGGCTAGCACTGCGAGGTCGGGCTTCGTGCTTTCATCGCAATTTCGGGGCCTTCCGGGGCCATTTTTTCTTTTCTTTCGCCTCTGATTTCATTGACGCTGGGCCCACGGCGGGTCTACTCTGAGGCGGTTGCCCGGCCTCCCCTGCCGAGGTGGCGAACCGCCCGCGGCACCTCCTCCAGCCGCGGATCGAACGGAAAACGCAGTCGGTCCCCGAAATCTGGTCCCGAGCGTCCGGTCGAGGCAAGCATCGAAACTCCTGAGCTGAAGCAAGCACCCGCGACTGCGGGGCCGAGTTTCGCGATCGCGGTTGCGACCGCGGGAGGTGCGGGCTTTGCGCCGGTCGCCCCGGGCACCATCGGCTCGGCGGTCGGTGTCGTCGTCTACTTGGTGCTCGCGGATCTCAACATGGTGCTGTTCGGCATCACTTTGTTGGGTCTCGCATTCCTCGGAATCTGGGTAAGCGATGTCGCCGAGCGACATTTCGGGCAGCACGACGACGGACGCATCGTGATCGATGAGGTCGTGGGTCAGTTGCTGACGCTCGCGCCCCTGGTCGCGCTCGCACCCGCCGCGGGCCGCCGCGCCCCTGCCTGGCTGTTCGCGGGCTTTCTGCTGTTTCGCCTGCTCGACATCTGGAAGCCGCCTCCGATCGGCTGGGCCGAACGAAGCTTCAAAGGCGGTGCGGGCGTGATGTTGGACGATGTCTTCGCGGGCATCCTCGGCGGAGTGTTGATCGGCGCTGCGCTCGTCTGGGCGGGCGCATGAGCCGGACAGCGGTCGCAGAAGTGATCACGATCGGTGACGAGCTGCTGCGCGGCGAGATCGTCGATTCGAACAAGAGCTTCCTGTCCGAGCGTCTACTCGGGCTCGACATCGAGACCCGCTGGCACGCCTCGGTGCTCGACGACCCGAACGACATGATCGACGCGTTCCGCCGTGCGTCCGAGCGCAGCCACTTCGTGCTGGTGTCGGGTGGACTCGGTCCCACACGCGACGATCTCACCGCGCAAGTTCTCGGCGAGGCCTTCGGTCGAAAACTCGTGCTCGACGAGGCGGCACTCGAGACGATCCGCGCCTTCTTCCGGGCCGTCGGTCGCGAAATGACCGAGAACAACGCGAGCCAGGCCTGGTTCCCCGAAGGTGCCGAAATCCTGCCGAACCCGATCGGGACCGCGCCGGGCTTCATGCTGGTGGAGAACGACACCTGCTTCTTCTGCATGCCCGGCGTACCTCGCGAGCTCTACCGGATGCTGGACGAGCAGGTGTTGCCGCGGATCGCCGCGCGTCGCGGAGGCGGGCGTGTCGTGCGTTCCGCGCTGCTTCGTACCTTCGGCATGGGGGAGTCCACACTCGATGCCGAGCTCGCAGGCATCGCGACGACGGGCGATGTGAGCCTCGGCTTTCGCACCGCGTTTCCCGACAACTATCTGCGCCCGGTTGCGCGCGCCGACACCGCCGAGGCCGCCGAAGCCGCGCTCGCGGCGGTCTGTAGTCAAATTCGCGAGCGCCTCGGCGCGCTCGTCTACGGCGAAGGCGACGAGACTCTCGACGGCGTCGTCGCGCGGCTGCTGCGCGAACAGGGCAAGACGGTCGCGGTTGCGGAATCCTGCACGGGCGGGTTGATCGCCGAGCGCTTCACCGCCGCGCCCGGCGCTTCGGAGTACTTCCTGGGCGGCATCGTTGCGTACGCGAACTCGATCAAGACGAGTCTGCTGGGTGTTTCGGAGGAGCTGATCGCCGAATGGGGCGCGGTGTCCGAGCCGGTCGCGCGCGCGATGGTCGAAGGCGTGCGTGCGCGCTTCGGCGCCGACTATGCGATTGCGACCACGGGCATCTCGGGGCCGGGCGGCGGTAACGAGGCCAAGCCCGTCGGCACGGTCTACGTTGCGCTCGCCGAGGCGGGGCGCACGCACTGCGAGCACTTCGTGTTTCCGCTCGACCGCACGCGGCACCGTCAGCTCACGGCTCAGATCGGACTCGATTGGGTGCGGCGGGTGCTGCTCGGCGAGGAGTTGGTCGGCCCGACGCTGTTGCGCCGGCAGGGCGGCGCTGCGCCGCCAGCGAAACCTGGGGCGACGGGCGATGACGGTCGAGTCGGACGTTGAGACGGCAATCGATGCGAAGATCCGGAGCTTCATTGCGATCGATCTCGATGACGCAACGCGCCGCGCGACCGCCGCGGCGATTCGCGAGCTGCGCGAGGGCCCGGGCGGCGACCGCATCCGTTGGGCCCGGCCGGAGACTCTTCACGTGACGCTGCGTTTCCTCGGCGACATCGACCCCGCGCGAGTGCCCGCGCTCACTGCGGCGTTGCATGTCGAAGCGGCGGGTGTGTCGCCGTTCGCTCTCACCTTCGACGATCTGGGCGCGTTCCCGTCCCCGCGGCGGCCGCAGGTGTTGTTCTTCCGGGTCGGCCCGCAGCAGCAGCTCGAAGCGCTTGCAAGCGCAGTCGAGCGCGCGGTCGTACAGGCAGGTTTCGCAGCCGAGACGCGGCCTTTCCGCCCGCACCTCACGCTCGGCCGCGCCCGGCGCGGAAAACACGTGCCCGTGACCGTACCTGTCACGCCCCCCGGCGATTCTCGGGTCGTGGACGAAATCGTGCTCTTTCACAGTCGCCTCGAGCGCTCCGGCGCCAAACACACTCCGCTCGATCGCATCGCGCTCGGGCGGTCGCATCACCCCTGAATCCCAATCAATCGAGACATTGGAGGCAACGACATGGCAAAGGGAACACCGAAACCGCAGGTCGAACGCGCGGCCGATTCAGACAAGCAGAAGGCGATCGAAATGGCCGTCTCCTCGATCGAGAAGCAGTTCGGGAAGGGCGCGATCCTCTCGATGACCGACGACGCGATCGACCGTGAGATCGATACCTTCAGCAGTGGGTCGGTGAGCCTCGATCTCGCGCTCGGAGTCGGGGGCTACCCGCGCGGCCGTGTGATCGAAATTTACGGGCCCGAGTCCAGCGGCAAGACCACGCTCTCGCTGCACGCGGTGGCCGAGGTCCAGCGGGCGGGCGGCGTTGCGGCATTCGTCGACGCCGAGCACGCGCTCGACATCAGTTATGCGCGCCGACTCGGCGTTCGCGTCGAGGACCTGCTGGTGTCGCAACCCGATACGGGCGAGCAGGCACTCGAAATCGTCGACGTGTTGCTGCGCTCGGGTGCGATCGACCTCGTCGTCGTCGACTCGGTCGCGGCCCTCACGCCGCGTGCCGAGATCGAGGGTGAAATGGGCGACCACCACGTGGGCCTGCAGGCCCGGCTCATGAGCCAGGCACTGCGCAAGCTCACCGGCACGGTCTCGAAGTCGCATGCCTCGGTGATCTTCATCAACCAGATTCGCATGAAGATCGGTGTGATGTTCGGCAATCCCGAGACGACGACGGGCGGCAATGCGCTCAAGTTCTACTCGTCGATTCGTCTCGACGTTCGACGTATCGCCGCGCTCAAGGACGGCGACGAGGTCGTGGGCAACCGCACGCGAGTGAAGGTCGTGAAGAACAAGGTGGCACCGCCGTTCCGCCAGGCCGAGTTCGACATCCTCTACAACCAGGGGATCTCGAAGGAAGGCGACTTGATCGACCTCGGTGTCGAGTGCGGAATCGTCGAGAAGAGCGGCTCCTGGTACTCCTACGACGAGGAGCGCATCGGCCAGGGCCGCGAGAATGCACGCCGCTTCCTGCTCGACAACCCGGAAACCTGTGAGCGGCTTGCCGAAGCGGTCTACGCCGCAAAGGGGATCAAGCGCCTCGCGGCCGCAGCAGAGCCGAGCGTCGGCCTCGAGGCCGACGACGACTGAGGCTCAGGCGGGGGCGGCCTCACTCGGTCGCCCTCGTCCGCATCAGAGCGGATTCAGGTCGAGTGGCGTCGTGCCGGGTACCGGGGCGGGCGCGGTCGGTGCCGTCTGGACGCCACCGATGAGCGAGACGTTGATGCGTCGCAGCGGTGTGTGGATCGGAAAGTCCGGGACGTCGACCGAAACGGCTTCGCCGATGTGGCTCCGGGTCTCCACTCGAGTCGACCCGTTCGGGGCGATCAAGAGCGCGTACGAGGCTGCGGGGTCGCCGCCGGACTCGACTCGGGCCGCCTGGACTTCACGCGCGTAGCTGCGAAGCGCGGTGTTGAGGTGCGAGGCCGGGATGTTGCGCGTGCGATTGCATTGCGAGCCGCCCCCGACGCCGTCGATCTTGCGCCAGCCTCCGTTCGTGAGATCGATTGCGATTGCGTGACAGCCTGCTTCGACGAAGCGCAAGTCGACCGCGGTGCTGCCGTCCTCGACGATGCGGTACTGCGGCCGGCCGAAGCGGCCGTTTGCCCCGCAGGCTTCGCCGGGAAGCTCGATCTCGTAGCGCGCACCGTTCTGATGCGCGACCGTGAGCGTTTCGGCCGAAAGCCCCGTCTCGGGGTCGAGAGCGCGCTGGATTCCGAAGGATCGGCCGTGCCAACGCGTGTCGGTTTCGTCGTTGAGGTCGGCGGGGTCGAGCGGCGTGTGCTTCGGGCGGCTGTCCTTGAGGATCCGCTTGGCGCCGAAATCGGGCTTTGCGGGCGGCGTCCGGCGCTTCATCGACCTGAACACGACTTCGAAACTGTCGCTGCCGAACGCGGAGGGCGAGACCGAGCTGTGTGAATCGCCGGCCGGCTCCCAGAGCACGAGGTCACCGGCGCGGGTCCAGGCCAGGCGTCGCGGCGGTGAGCTTGCGTCGCTGGCGATGAGCATGGGGTCGAGCGGTGTTGCCGAGCTGAAATTGATGACGCGGATCTCGGAGGCCGCGTGGCCTGTGGCCGAGAAGCCCACGTAAGAGCCATCGGAGGCGATCGCTAGGTCGTTCACGGGGCCGTGGCAATTCTCGCCGAAGCCGAGTGCTGAGCGCGCCTCGAGGAGTCGCGAGAGCTGGCGTTCGTTCTCGCGGTCGACGGGATTCCTTTCGCTCGGGAACAGCTCGCGCCAGGTGGTCATGTAGGCGCCGGCTTCACCGCGCTCGGCGGGGACCGGGCGGCAGGAATCGCGTTGGTCGTCGAGGTCGAGCGCGCGCTGGAGTTCGATCGTGACGTCCTGCTTCGCGTGCGCCGCTTGCGGGTTCGGACAGCGGTAGCCGGGCTTGATCACCGAGATGACGCGCGCTTCGGTCTGGTAGGTCGGCCAGGTCGAGAGGCCGGGACGGACGATCGAGCCAATGTCGAAATCTCCGCTGGCATTGGTGGTGTCCTCGCGGTGGCCGAGCAGTTCGCGATCGGGCAGTACGCTGCCATGGCGCCCGTCGAAGCGCACCACGACGACTGCGCCCTCGATGGCCTCGCCGCTTTCCGCATCGACCACGACGCCCTGCACACCCGATGCGATTCGCGCGGGCAGTACGCATGCGGCTTGCAACAACGCGATCGAGAATGCGAGGGCGAGCACGAGAGCCCGCCCGAGTATCCGGGTCGATGTCGATTCAGCCACGGGCAATTTCTCCTGCTTCTCCGGGGAATGTCAGCGGGATTCCCGGGGTCGCTATTCCATCGACCGGAGCGGCCTCGAACCTGAGACTCGCGGGGCCGCGCCGGTACCGCTGGGTGGGGGCCTCGCGGAGGCTTCGGCAGGTACTCCCTCAAGAAGATGCAGCTTTCGGTCGAAGAAGCGGCAGGAGCCACTCCACGGCAGGCGAGAGGTTGGTTTTGGACCTGAACGGGATTCTCAAGATCGCGCTCAAAGGCGGCGCTTCAGACATTCATCTGAAGCCCGGTCTT
>CAXMSF010000251.1:0-70648 GCA_964196055.1 uncultured Gammaproteobacteria bacterium
ACAGTCCCACGGCCGCAACCGGGGCGCCGTTCGATGGTCGGGTCAACGCCTCGAAGACTGGAGCCTTTCAGGCAGCTAGCTGCGCGTTGGCCGCTGTGCGGCCAACGCTTCCGCGTCGTCGCGGGAAACACTACGTGTTTCCGGCTCCTAGATGCGCTCGATGATGGTCGCGATCCCCATGCCGCCCCCGATGCACATCGTGACGAGCCCGGTCGTCTGATCGCTGCGCTCGAGTTCGTCGAGGACGGTCCCGATCAACATGCCGCCGGTCGCGCCGAGCGGATGCCCGAATGCAATCGCACCGCCATTCACATTGACCTTTTCTGGATCCATCCCGATATCGCGGATCGTTTTCAGCGGAATCGCGGCGAACGCCTCGTTGACCTCGATCAGATCGACGTCGCCGATCTCCATGCCCGCCTTCTTCAGGCAACGTTGAGTCGCGGGCGTCGGAGCCGTCAGCATGATGATCGGCTCGGTGGCAGCTGTCGCGGTCATCACGATTCGCGCGCGTGGCGCGAGCCCATTCTTCTTCGCGTACTCCGGCGATGCCAGCAATACCGCCATTGCACCGTCCACGATGCCCGAGGAATTTCCCGCATGGTGGACGTGCGGAATCGAGTCGATTTTCGGGTACCGGAGCATCGCCCGCTCGTCCATCGTCTGCTCGCCGCCCTTCGGCGTGTAGGCGCCCATCCCCTCGAACGACGACGGAAGCTTCCCGAGCGATTCCACGGTGGTGCCCGCGCGCGGGTGCTCGTCGCAGTCGAGTACGACCTTGCCCTCATCGTCGACAACCTGAATCAGGCTCTTCTCGAAGCGCCCTTCCTTCATCGCGACTTGAGCGCGTTCCTGACTCAGCGCGGCGAACGCGTCGAGGTCGTCACGGCTGAATTTCTCGACGGCCGCGATCAGATCGGCCGAGATGCCCTGCGGAACCATCGGATGCTGGTCGACCAGGTGAGGATTGTGGCCGTCCATCCCGGACTTGTCCGAGCCCATCGGAGTCCGCGACATCGACTCGACGCCCGCGCCGATCACGAGATCCTGCATTCCCGACATGACACCCATCGCGGCGAAGTTCACCGCCTGTTGGCCCGAGCCGCAGAAACGGTTCAACGTGACGCCGGTCGAAGTGTCGTACGGCCAGCCCGCGTCGAGAATCGCCATCCGCGCGATGCAGGCTCCCTGTTCGCCGACTGCCGAAACACAACCCGCTACCACGTCCTCGACGTCGTGCGTGTCGATGCCGGTGCGATCCTTGACCGCGTTCAAGCACTGAGCCAGAAGGCGTTGGGGATGCACTTTCGAAAGCGCCCCCACCTCGGCCTTGCCCTTGCCACGCGGCGTCCGTACCGCATCGATGATCCACGCTTCGCCCATCGGGAGCTCCCCTTGCTTTCCTTCGATATTCCGCGCCGCCACGGCAACCCCGAGGACTGCGGACCGATTTCTGTGGCCGGCGAGTCTACCAGCCCGATGTTGCGGACGCCCCCTCGGGCGTAACGGTCGAGGCGCCGCCGGTCGCGCGAGTTCGTGTGAGAGAGGCCGGGCGCCGTGCGAATCTCACGAAAGGCTGCGGGTCACGAACCAGAAGAGCCCGAGACCGCAGACGGCCGCCGATCCGACCTCCACGACGAGACGTTCCACGCGAGAATCGAAGCTTCGCGCGACGAAGCGCAATGCCGGCCACGCAACGGCGACCACCGCGAGCTGACCGAGCTCGACTCCGAGGTTGAATCCAAGCAGTGCCGGAACGAGCCGGTCGCTCGGGAGCGCCATCTCGGCGAGCACGCCTGCAAAGCCGAAGCCGTGGATCAATCCGAACGCGAACGCGACCGCGGTGCGTAGCGGAGCCGGCCGTTCCGCAGCGCCCAGCAACGCGAAATGGCAGGCGGTAAAGAGCGCAAGCCCGATGAACACAGTACGCGGAACCGCGCCGAAACCCACGACCGCGAAACCCACCAGCACACTGATCGCGACTCGGGGAATCATCCGTCCGCGCCCCGAGAGGATCCAGGCGTTCTCGACCGCGACGAGTGCGATCGAGAATCCGATCAGGGCTTCGACGACTCGCCCTTCCGGGTGTACCACTCCGAGTACCGCGAGGCCAAGCGTCACGCTGTGCGCCACCGTGAAACTGGTTACGAGCGCGGCAACCTCGCGTACGCTCGCTGCGAGCAGCAACAGCGCCACGACGAAGGCCAGATGATCCCAGCCCGACAGGATGTGCTCGACACCCAGCCCGAGGTAACTCCCGAACGAACTACCGACGACGGCCGGGGCGGTGGAAATCGCCGGGGCCTCGAGCAGCCAGCTCGTCTCAGCCTCGGACAACACGCGCTCGACACCGTGCTCGCCCAAGACTCGAGCGAAGTGCAGATGCGATGGCGCGACATCGAGCAACAATCGACTGGTGATCAACCGGTCACCGCGCTGCGGACACTCGAGCCGCCAACCGAACACCACCCAACCCGTCTCCGCGGGCAGCGCGACGGGACTCCCGTGGATCCCGCACGGTCGATCCCCGGATCGCAGCTCCAGTGCCTGTACCAACAGGCGCCCCACTGCTTCCGACTGCTGCCGCGACGCGGTCGGATCGAGCGCGAGACGCGTCAGCTCGAGGCGCGAAATCCGGGCACGAACCTCCGCCCCCGCCTCATCGAACGCCCAGGTCGAATACGAGACACTGCGGCCGTGCGCCGACACCGATTCGGCGACGAGCAGACACAGCGCAACCGCGACCAATCCGATGCGCTGGGGCCTCACTCGACCTTGTCCGACAACTCGAGCGCAGCGGCATCGCGGAGGCGATCGAGCAGGCTGCGCACCGCATCGTCGCCAGCCCGACGCTTCATCTCGGCACGCACCTCGTTCGCAATCGTCTCGATCGCCGGAGCCACCGACAGCTCCCGGTCGACCAGCAGGAAGACTCGGACCGCGCTCTTCGAAACCAGCGGATCGCTCACATCACCGACCCCGAGCCGGTCGATGACGCTCAGGGCCGAGGGGCCGACGTATTCCCGAAGTTTGGCGGGTGGCAACATTCCGTCCGGCACGGGCGCCACCGGACGATCTCCGACCGCGTTCGCGACGACGTCGAAAGCCTCCCCCGCACGCAACCGCTCCACCGCGGCCTCCGCCCGAGCGAGCGCCTCGGCGGCCGTTCGGTCGGGTGCCGCGCGAATCCACAGACCGCGCACCCGCAAGCGACCCGGTGATCGGAAGAAATTCTCGTTCTCGCTATAGAACTCGAGCACTGCGTCGTCTGAAGGCGTGGCGCCGTCGACCGACGCCACCTGCGACGCGAGCACTGCGGACACGAGATCCGAGCGAACTCGACGATCGCGTTCGGCGAGACCGAGCGCGAGCCCGTATTGCACCAGCAGTTCTTCGTCGATCAGCCGATCGAGGATGTGACGACGATCGGCCGAGGTGAGCGCCGACCGACGATCGGATTCCATCGCCGCGACCGCGCGCTCGAACTGACTCTCCCGGATCAAGGTGCTGTTGACTCGAGCCAGCGCTCCCTCCGGTAGCGCCGCAGTTCCGCTCGGCGAAAGCAGGCTCGCAACCGCGATCGCGATGCCGACCACCGCTCCGAGCCCGAGCAATGCGATCGGCCGACGCCCGCCACCTCGTGCGGCCCGTGCGCCGCTCATCGTTCGGCATCCGTGGCGCCTACCCGATTGCGGCTGAATCGATCGATGCGGCGCTGCACTCTCATCCGGGCTTCAGGAGTTCGATCGTTCGGACGCAGGCAGCGGCCGTTGCGTGATCAGGAATTCCTCGACCGGCCGACCTCCGATGAGGTGTTCCTGGATGATCCGCTCGAGGACCTCGGGCGTGCAGGAGTGATACCAGGTCCCCTCCGGGTATACGACCGCAACCGGCCCCTGCAGACAGACCCGGAGACAATTCGCCTTGGTTCGGAAGACACCGCCCTCCTTGACGAGATTCAACTCGGTCAGCCGCTCCTTCAGGAAGCGCCATGACTCGAGACTCACGCCGCGCTCGGAGCACTTCGGGTCGGTCTGATCGGAGCACAGGAAGATGTGGCGCTGGATGCGATCGATCCCGAGCCCCTTCACCGTGCTTTGCAGTCGATCGATCATCGGCTGCGCACGCTCCCCTGCCCGCCCGAATCTTCCGTCGAGCCCGCGTCCCCCATGAATTCCCCCAGCGAGCCGGGACGCTCCGCCCTAGTGATTTCCCTCACGGACGAATCTTCCAAGGCATAGATGCGGTCCGCAACCTCGAACAACGCTGGTTGATGCGAAATCGCGAGCACCGTCGTCTTCCCGCGGAGTTCCCTGACAGCATCCCAGATCACCGCTTCGCTCTTCGGGTCGAGCGCAGCCGTGGCTTCATCGAGGATGAGCAGTCGAGGCTGCTTCAGCATCGCACGCGCGATCACGAGGCGCTGCCTCTGACCGCCCGAAAGCGCCATACCGCGCTCGCCGACGACGGTGTCGAGTCCGTCGGGCATCTCCGAGACGAAGGCCCAGGCGTGCGCATCCTTCAACGCCTGAACGATCTGGTCGCGCGAAATCTCCGGATCGCCGAGGCCGACGTTCATCGCAACCGTATCGTGCAACAAGAACATCTCTTGCGGGACGTAGCCCACGCATGCCCGCCAGCCCGCGAGATCGATCTCTTCGAGCGAAGTCCCGTCGAGCACGACCTCGCCTGCCTGCGGTTTCACGAGGCCGACCACCAGGTCGACGATCGAAGTCTTACCCGCCCCGGAGGGGCCCGTGAGCGCGGTAATGCGACCGGCCGGGATTTCGAGCGAGAAATCCTCGAACAGCGGAACATCGCCGTACCCGAACGTCACCGCACGCAGCTCGATCGCGCCATCGAGATGTGCCGGCGCAGCACCGTGCCACGACTCCTTCGCGCGCTCCGCTTCGACGATGGTCTGCATCAGCGCGTGATAAGCGCTCTCTTGGACCGCGACGCGCTGGTAACGGCGCTGCGCACGGTTGAGCGCGTCGAGGGTGCGCGCAACCGCCAACGTCATCACGCTCATCGACGCAATGTTGAAGCCCAATCGCAACATCGCGAACAGCCCGAGGCACAGCATCCCGACCATGATCGGTTCCTGCAGTGCCGCGATTGCTTCGCGCGACAGAATCTGCCTGCGCGTCGCCCGCTCCAGCGCCCGCGTGCCGTCCTCGAGTAGTGGGCCGACGCAATCCTCGCGCGCCATCGCCTTGAGGGGTTTCACGCCCTGGAGGATATCGGTGAGCGAAGCAAGCACGCTCCGGAACAGCTTCGTCTGCTTGACACCGGACTTGCGGCCGACCCGGACCAGTGGCCCGAGCACGGCTACCACGACGACCCCGACTCCCACCGCGAACAGCGTGGCCTGCCACGAGATCGCGAAGGCGATCCCCACGTAGACGACCACCTGAAGCCCGAGCATCACCACCCAGGTGGCGTTCAGATAGCCGCGCGCTGCGCGAGTCGTTTCGGTCGCGTAGGCGTTTGCGAACGACCCGACGCGCTGCGCAACCAGGTAACTCCAGCTGGTTGCGAGCAATGAACGAATCAGCCTCAGGCGCAGCTCGCGCGCCACGCGGGCGACCGTGTATCCGATCTCCCGCCTGGCGAGCAGGATCAGGACAGCGCGCAGCGCGAATCCCGCGGGCACTACGAGCAGCAGTGTCCCGAGTGTCGGCTCGAGGCCAAGCCACTGGAGCCCCTCGATCGCGCGCGCTTCGAGCCCGTCCGGCTCTGGCGCGAGTCCGTCCCCGGCCCCGACCGGGCCCGCCAGAGCCGACACCAGCGGCAACAGGGCTGAAAACGCAACGGCCTCAGCCGCCGCTGCCACCAGCAGGCACGACATCATCAGCAGGCTGTGCCACGGGTGGGCGCGCGTGAAATCGAGCAGCAACCTCATGCCGTCCCCGATGAGCGAGTCAGGTCCATTGCGTTGCGGTGCCACTTCCGGTCGCGGTGCTGAAAGGTCCCCGGAACGCGACCGGAGTCGAATTCCGGTCCGACCAGCCGAATGACGAAAGCACGCAGCATCGATCGAAAGGCCCCCGGCTCCTCGCCCCGTCTGGAGCGACCCGCAGCCGCGATCATAGTCCGCATCGCGGGGCAGGCGGAGGGCTTGGCGGGCAGCCTCTCCGGACCGCTCGCGATCCGCTATCGGTATGCGATGAACGCGCAAGACGTCTACTTCGGGGGCCCCGATCATCCCCCGGGTCGTTTGCGTGACCTGCTCGCGGAACACATCGAAGCCGTCCCAAGCGGTGGCGCGATCGACTGGGTCACCTACTACTTTCGCGACCGGCGCCTCGCGGAGGGACTCGCTCGGGCGCACGACCGCGGCGTGCGAGTTCGCGTCACCGTCGAAGGATTGCCGCGTTCGCCGAGTGCGAACGCCTGGGTGATCGAATTCCTACGAGAGGCCCTCGCGGGAGACCTGCGAGTAGTGCGTGCCATCCATGACAGATGGTTCTGGAACAAGCGGATCCGCCCCAGACTTCATGAAAAGCTTTACATATTCTCCGGCCCGGAACCGACGGCATTCATCGGCTCGTTCAATCCCTCCGGCGACGAACCCGAGCTCGAACCGGACACCATCCGCGAGATCGGCGACCAGGACCGCGGACACAACCTACTGGTGGCGCTGCGCGATCCGGAACTGGTCGCTTCGCTCGTCGAACACGCTCGCGCGCTCCACACGAAGAGGCACGCGTGGCTCGAACGTTTCCTGCCCAGCGCAAGCCGGGTGCTCCAGAGCGAGGGCCTGAGCGTGCATTTCCTGCCGCGCTGGCGCGCCCATCCGGTCGACGTTCTGCTCGAGCGATGCGGGGCCGGGCACCGAGTTCGAATCGCGGCTTCGCATCTGAGCGGGAAGTCCTCGACCCAGGCCCTGAAGGCCCTCGCCCAGCGCGGCGCAAGCATCGAGATCCTCGCCGGGGCCACCGAGCGCCGCGTTCCACCCCGAGTAGAAGAAGAGCTTCGTTCCGCCGGGGTCTCATTCGAACGGCTGGTTCACTCCGAGGGCTTCCCCATGCACGCGAAGTTCGCCCTGATCGACGGCTGCGACGACCATACCGTCGTATTCGGTAGCTTCAATTGGACCCAGCGATCACGCCACCTGAACCGCGAAGTCGTCGCGATCGCGACAGATCCGGAACTCTTCGACGTATTCGCAAAATACTGGGACGCGATTCGGCAGCCGTCGCTCGTGCCCGCCCGGAACGACGCCGACTCGCTCAGCGCGAAATCGTGAACAGGTGCTCGGACTGCGATTCGACGCGCACGCCTTCGAACCGCCCGAGCAGACTGCCGAATCGCGCGATCTTCTCCCGGAGTTCGGCTGCGTCCACGCCGGGGAAACGATGCCGGTGGAACTCGAGGTTGGCGCGGTGGCCCACGCGGTGGCGATTGAAACGCTTCACGGCCGTCCGGCCGGCCAGGTGGACCCGCGCCACGCGGGAACGAAGTAGCTTCGGCGCCGGGCGCGGCCCCGCGTAACCAGCCGCCTCGAGCACGTCGACCACCCGGTCCGCTGCCAACCGACCATCGAGCGCATCGAGGTGCGCCGCCAGAATCGAGCGCACCTCTGGGTCGTCACGAACGCCGAGTTCGCCGCTGAGGATCGATCGCAACGTCTTTTCGGTGTCTTTGATGTCGGCCGCCTGGTGGCTCAGGGAATTCGGCAGCACCATGTCGTAGACGGCGTCGCGTACGGGCTGGTAGGCAATCGCGGGGGTGCCGAGGATCATCGCTTCGACGGCCGTGGTGCAGCCGTTGTGGATCAGCGCATCACACGCCATCAGCCACGGGTAGACGTTGCCCTCGTTCGCGACTTCGACATCGTCGAGTTCCGCCGCAATCGCGCGCCATAGATCGTGACGCTCGGACGGGTGCGGCCGCACCACGATCCGGAGGCCCGGGAGCGACCGGCTCAGCTCGGGAATCAACCGCTTGAAGTGCTCGAGCACCCGATTCCGGAAGGCCGCTCGCCCGGCCATGAAGACGTCCGGCTTCGCAGCACCCCCGGTCACGAGGTTCTTCGTCAGCTCGCTCAGGTTGTCGTGGAAATGGTTCAGGCCCGAGAAATTCGTGTTGATCAGTACGAATCGTCCGAAGCGCGCCCGAATCGCCGCAACATCGCGATCGAAGAAAGCGCGGATCTCGGGCCGCATCAGGTCGATGCGTGGGTTGCCGGTGACGTGGATCGGACAGCCCGGGTAGCCCGCGAAGCCGGCGAACGCGCGAGCGTCATCCTGCCCCCACGCGAACAGGATCTTCACTCGTTCGAGCGCCTTCGCGGACAAACGCCGCTGGTAGTAGAACGGGTCGGGAAAGCGGACCAACCCTTCTTCGTCCCAGGCGACGATCTCATGGCCGAGATCCGAGATGATGCCGAACATGCGATCGCTCGCACGGCGCATACTCTTGGCGACGTAGATGCCCCTCGGGACCGCAGCCATCGCGTGATGGACATAGGCACGCGAACCGAAGACCACTGAAAAGCCGCGCTCGGCCGCGACCGCCGCAAGCAGCAGCTTCGCGTCCAGCTCCCGGACCTGGCTCTCGACTGGGACGATCAAGCTCGGCTGTTGCGAAGACATGCCGCCCCCCCCCCATCAGCGGAGATTGGTTCGAAGATCGATATGGCGCATTGGGGAACCCCCTGAGTATACGTCGGAACCGGCGCCGGGGTTCCACCCCCCTGGGGCAAATTGGCGATTCGGTGGGTGCGCTGATACATCACCGAGAACACATCTCGAGGCGGTGCCTCCTGAAATCGGGAATCTCGATGGCTCGACAACCCAGATCGCTGATCGTTCCGGTCGAGAACCAGGTCCGGGAGCTGGATCCCAAATTGCTGGTCGCCTGCGCGGCCGCCGAGCGCGGCTTTCGCGTCTTTCTCGGCTCGCGCACTCGGATCGACTTCAGAATCGCGTCGTTCCCACGCGGGTTCTACCTGGCGAAAGGCATGACCCCCAAATCGGCGAAGATGTTCCGGATCATGCGCCGAATCGGCCACGAGATCGCCGCACTCGACGAGGAGGGACTCGTCTACCACTCGGCTGCGGAATACTGCGCGCGCCGAGTCTCGGACGAAACGCTGCAGCTCGTCACGATGCTGTTCACCTGGGGCGACGCCGGGGCCAAACTGCTCCGCGACCATCTCGGAGACTCCGCAACCCCGGTACGAGTCACCGGCAACCCTCGGATCGACCTGTTGCGGCCCGAGTTGCGCGGCTACTTCGCCGAGGATGCCGCACGAATCCGCGCACGCCACGGACCGTTCCTGCTGATCAACACCAACTTCGCCAAGGTGAACGCCTACTTCCCGAAGATGAACCTGCTCGTACCGCCGACCCAGCCCGGTCAGCAGAGCGAACTCGGTGCGGCGGGCATCGGTCTGCCGCGTGATTTCGCGGAGGGCCTGGCCGCTCACAAGAGCGCGCTGTTCGAACACTTCCGCGCGATGATCCCTGCGCTTCACTCGGCCTTTCCAGGTCACCGCCTGATCGTCCGACCGCACCCTTCCGAGAACCGTGCGCCATGGCAGGCGGTCGTCTCGGAGCTCGCGCGGGCCGATGTGATCCACGAGGGAAACGTGATCGCCTGGCTGGAAGCATCGAGCGCGTTGATCCACAACGGCTGCACGACCGGAATCGAGGCGCTCTGCCTCGGCAAGCCCGCGATCGCGTACCGGCCCGTGTCATGCGATCCGTTCGACCTGGAGCTACCGAACACGCTCAGTCGGCAATGTTTCGATCTCGACGCGCTGCGCGAGGCCGTCGCGAGCGCGCTCGACGAGAAGTTCGACGCCCACCCGAACGAAGCTCAGCAACGCCTGGTCGAACACCACATCGCCGCGCGCGACGGCGAGTTGGCAGCCGACCGGATCGTCGACGCACTCGTGGAACGCGCGGCCGAAGCCGCGCCACTCCCGTCCGCGCCTCTGCGGCTGCGCGGCCGGCTCGCCGCCACCACGCGCAGCCTCGTGAAGCGCCACATCAAGGCGCGCGTCCCGCAGCACCGCAACAACCCGGCTTACCAACGGAACCGCTACCAGGGTGTATCGGAGCACGAGTTGGAGCAGCGGATCGCGCGCCTCGGCGCCTGCTTGAATCGCTTCGACGGGCTACGGGTGAGGCCGGTCGCTGAGCACATTCACGAGATCCAGGCAGCCCCCCCCGCAGGGAATCCCCCTGCTCACGATTCCATATGAGCGTTCGAACCCGAAACAGGGGGGCGGCATCGAACCGATCGTTGCGCAGCGGTTCCGAGCGACCTCGGCTATTTTCGCCGCGGCCGCGCGAGCTGAGGTGATGGGCCTCACGCTTCGGACCCGAATCACGACGTGTCGCTGTGATCATCCACGCGGACCCCGAGGTAATCGGACATGTACAAGGTCAAGGTTCTGGGAGCCGGCTCGATCGGCAACCACCTCGCCAATGCCTCGCGCCGATGCGGCTGGCAGGTGGCGATCTGCGATCTCGACCCGGCCGCCCTCGCCCGCACGCGCAACGAGATCTACCCCAGCCGCTACGGCGCCTGGGACGAAGCCATCGAACTCTACCCGACCGGCGACGCGCCGAAATCGGTCTACGACCTGATCGTCATCGGAACCCCGCCGGACGCGCATGTCGATCTGGCCATCGAGGCGATCGCGGAGGGCCCACGCGCCGTACTGGTCGAGAAACCGGTATGCGGTCCCGACCTCGCGCGGGCCCAGGAGATGTTCGACCTCGCAAAGGAGCGCGGCGTCCAGGTATTCGTCGGCTACGACCACGTCGTCGGAGCCTCCGCAGTCCACGCTCTCCAGCAGGCCCGCACGCTCGGCCGAATCGAGACTCTCGATGTCGAATTCCGCGAGTACTGGGGCGGGATCTTCGCCGCACACCCGTGGCTCGACGGCCCCCAGGACAGCTACCTGGGTTTCTGGCAGCGCGGCGGCGGCGCCAGCGGCGAGCATTCCCACGCGATCAATCTGTGGCAGCACTTCGCCCGCGAACTCGGAGCCGGGCGTGTCATCGAAGTGACCGCGACTCTCGATTACGTCAAGACGGATCTCGTCGACTACGACAGCCTGTGCCTGCTCAACCTGCGCACCGAATCCGGCCTGGTCGGGCGTGTCGTACAGGATGTGGTCACACAGCCTCCCCGCAAGTGGGCGCGCATCCAGGCCGAAAACGGCTACGCGGACCTGTCGATCGGCTTCGAGCCCGGCATCGACCGGGTCGAGTCCAGACTGGGAGAAGCCGAGGCCGAAGAGCACGTCGTCGAGAAGACGCGACCGGACGACTTCATCGCTGAACTCGAGCACATCGAAGCCGTGCTCGAGGGGCGCAGCGACTCCGAAGCACTGCACATCGAACGCGGCCTCGACACCATGCTCGTGGTCGCAGCTGCGCACCGCTCGGCAGCCGAAGGGCGATGCGTCACCATCGACTACAGCGCCGGGTACACGCCCGCAGCGCTCACGACCTCCAGGTCCTGAACCAATACAGCAAAGGGTGTGAGAACATGGAATCAAAGTTCGAGTTTCGCGATCTCTTCGTCCTCGACCTGGCAAACAACCACCAGGGCAACGTCGATCACGGCAAGAAGATCATCCAGTCCATGTCGGACGTGTGCAACAAGCACGGGGTCCGAGCTGCGATCAAGTTCCAGTTTCGCCAGCTGGACAGCTTCATCCATCCAGACCACCAGCAGGGGAGCGATCTCAAGTACATCCAACGCTTCCAGGGAACGCGCATGGAGCGAGCGGGTTTCGAAGAACTGCTGCAGGAGGTCTGGTCACGTGGCCACCTCGCCGCCTGCACTCCGTTCGACGAGGAGTCGGTCGAAGTCATCGACGAGATGGGATTCGACGTCATCAAGGTGGCGAGTTGCTCGGCGAAGGACTGGCCGCTGCTCGAGGCGGTGTCGGCCTCCGGGAAGCCGGTGATCTGCTCGACGGGCGGGCTCACCACCTTCGACATCGACAACGTCGTGAGCTTCTTCCAGCACCGAGCCGTCCACTTCGCACTGATGCACTGCGTGTCGATCTACCCCACGCCGGACGAGAAGCTCGCGCTGCAGCAAATCCGAAACCTCGACGAACGCTATCCCGGCACCGTGATCGGCTGGTCGACCCACGAGGACCCGGACGACACCGTCCCGGTCGGCATGGCAATGGCTCTCGGCGCACGCATGTTCGAACGGCATGTCGGCGTCGCGACCGACGAGATCACGCTGAACGCCTACTCATCGAGCCCCGAGCAGCTCAACCAGTGGATGGCCGCACACGCGCGCGCAAAGGTGATGCTCGGCCCGCTGGAGCGGCCGCCCGTGGCCGCCGCTGAACAGGAGGCGATCGACAGTCTGCGGCGTGGCGTCTATGCCCGCGAGGAAATCGGCAAGGGCAGCCCGATCTCGCGCGACCAGGTCTTCTTCGCCATGCCCTACGTCGATGGCCAGCTCGAAACCGGGCGCTGGAAGGAGGGCATGGTGGCAACCGAGGACGTCGCGGCGAACGGCCCCCTTCTCCTCGATGACCTGCTGGTCCCCGAGAACGAAGACGTCCAGGTGATCAAGTCCGCAATCCACGAGGTGAAGGCGATGCTGAACGAGGCCCGCATCCACCTCGGGCCCGATTTCGTGACCGAGTACTCGCACCACTACGGCATCGCGAACTTCCGCAAGTTCGGCGCGGTGCTGATCGAGTGCATCAACCGCGAATACTGCAAGAAACTCGTGGTCCAACTGCCGCTCCAACGACACCCGTCTCATTACCATGCCCGCAAGGAGGAGACCTTCCAGATCCTGTACGGGAAGCTCTTCTCCAAGATCGACGGTCACGTCCGCGAGCTCTACCCGGGCGACACCGTACTCGTCCAGCCGGGCGTCTGGCATTCCTTCTGGACCGAGGACACCGGCGTGATCTTCGAGGAAGTGTCGACGACGCACTACAACAACGACTCATTCTACGAGGACAAACAGATCAACAAACTCGAACGAGCCGAGCGCAAGACCGTCGTCGACAACTGGGGGCGCTTCCAACTCTCGAAGCACAAGGACGTGGCTGCCGAGGAGGCGTCCGAAGCCGACGAGCAATGATTCGCTGTGTCGGCTTCGATTTCGACGGAACGCTGGTCGACTCGAACGCCATCAAACGCAGCAGTTTCTTCGATGTCTTTTCGGACGTAGATCCCGGCGGCGAAACGGTCGCACACGTGCTCGACGAGGTCCGCCCGGGCGACCGATACGACATCGTGCGTGAAGTCGCCGTTCGGTTGCGCAACCTCGGAGCGATTCCGATCGAGTCCGGCATCGAGGCCTTCGCCCGACGTCGGGCTGCGGCCTACACGCGGCGCTGCGAAGAAGCCGTCGCGAAGTGCCCCGAGATTCCGGGGGCGACCGCCACCCTCGAGTGGCTGGTCGCCCGCGGACTTCCGCTCTACGTGAACTCCGCGACTCCCCAGGAGCCCCTGCGGCGAGTGCTCGAATTGCGATCGATGGCGCAGCACTTCCGTCTCTGCCTCGGCCGGCCCGCGGATAAGGGTGAAAACCTCGGGACGATCTGCGCCGATGCGGGCGTGCCACCACAGGCGATGCTCTTCGTCGGCGACGGCGAGGACGATCGCGGTGCGGCGCTGACCTTCGGCTGTCGCTTCATCGCGATCGTGCGGCCCGGCCCGAACCGCTTCGAGGCCACTCCGACGAACTGCATCGCCGACCTCCACGCGTTGCCGGCGCTCGTCGAGCGACTTCAGGAGGAAATTCGATGATCGGCAACAAGCGGATCCTGGCGGTCTGCCCTGCGCGCGGCGGCAGCAAGGGCATCCCGCGGAAGAACCTGAAGACCTTCCGCGGCGTGCCGCTCGTCGCAATCGTGGGCCAGGTGGTCGCGGAGGTCCCCGAGATCGACCGCGCGGTGGTGAGCACCGACGACGACGAAATCGCACGCGTGGCCGAGGAATCCGGACTTGCGGCGCCGTTCCGGCGGCCCGAGGCACTCTCCGGCGATCGCATCGGTGACCTCGAAGTTCTCACGAACGCGCTCGAAGAGATGGAGGCGATCGACGGCGTTCACTACGACATCGTGCTGATGCTCCAGCCCACCTCCCCGCTACGCCGCGTAGGGCACGTGCGCAACGCACTCGCGATGCTCGGGAAGGGCGGCTTCGACGCGGTCTGGACGGTGTCGGAGACCGATTCGAAGGAACACCCGCTGAAACAGCTCACCGTCGACCGCGACAGCGGTCGGATGGACTTCTACGATGCCGACGGCGGGAAGATCATCGCGCGCCAACAGTTGACCCCCGTCTACCACCGCAACGGAGTCGCGTACGCGATCTCGCGCAGCTGCCTGCTCGACCAGAAGAACATCAAGGGCGCAAACACCGGCGCCCTCGTGATCCCCGGCCACATGGTCAGCATCGACACCCTCTGGGATCTCCAACTCGCCGAGTACATTGCCGAGCGAGAAGACCCGCGCCGCTGACCGGCCTCGGTACCGGCGAAACCGGGTCACGGCTCCCAGCAGCCGCTCCTCCCGGCAGCGCGACCGAGCCGCTACGGAAGTCGCCGCAAATTCCCGTGCTAGCCATTGCGCAGCAGCAGCGTTCGACTCGCCCTTCGATCGACCGCTAGACTCCGGGTGAAGGTGCTGCGTACCCCGCCGCGACACGCCGGGATCTACCTATGAGGTCGAAGCCCAATGAGTGACGACCCCGATGCTCCCAAGCCGCGCTTCGGGCGCTACCTGGCTGGTCTGGCATTCGTCTCGATGCTCGGCTTCGTATTTCTCAACTACCGGGATCCATGGCCCCCGATCGTCTCGCCTCCGCTCGTACCCGCGCCCGAGGTCCCAGCACCGCCAAGCACGAACACGTTGTCGCTCGCGCCGCCGCCGGCCGTCGAAGCCGACCAATCCACGACCCCCGAACACGCCGCCGAAGCCGAAATCGAAGACACGATTCCAACGACTTCACTGCCGTTGCGCCTGAACGCGACCGTGGTCCAAGAGGATCCATCGCGTTCGTTGGCACGCGTCGAGGATGCGCAGTTGTCGAATGCGCAGATGTTGTTGCAAGGACAGATCTTCGAGGGGCGCCCGCACGTCAGACTCATCACGATCGAATCCGACTCGGTACTGATCGACAACTACGGCACGCTCGAACGGTTGCCGCTCGAACCGGGCGGCCTGCAGTTCACCGCCGAGTCATCGCACGACGAGTAGCAGGCAGCTTCCGCACCATCGCGTGAAAACCGCTGCCAGTGGATGGCCCCACGCCCGGGATCACGCGGACCCGGCCCCCGTCAGCGGACGGGCATCATCCGCTCAGGCGCCGATCTCCGCGATCACGGTCTCCATGATCTCGAAGCGATTGATCTGGTTGGTGCCTTCGTAGATCTGGGTCAGTTTGGCATCCCGCAGCAGCTTCTCGACGCCGTACTCGTGCATGTAACCATTGCCGCCCAGCACCTGGATCGCATCGGTCGCGTTGGCCACCGCCGCATCCGAGGCGAAGGTCTTGGCCATCGAGGCGAGCTTGAGTGACGGCTTCCCCGCGGCGGTCGCGGCCGCCGACTTCCACACCAGCCCACGCGCGGCTTCGACACGGATCGCCATGTCGGCGAGCATCAGTTGGATCGTCTGGTGGTGCACGATCGGCTTTCCACCCTGAACCCGCTCCGCGGCGTAGTCGAGTGCTCGGTCGTAGGCGGCGCGCGCGATTCCGAGTGCGATCGTCGCAACCGGTGTCCGCGTCACCGACATGATCAGCCGGTTCAACTCCCAGCCTCCGCCCTCTTTACCGATCAGGTGGTTATCCGGCACGAACACGTCGTCGAAGAGAAGCTCGGTAGCGGGGCAGGCACGCTGCCCCATCTTGTCGAAGACCTGCCCCACTGCAAAGCCGGGGGTGTCGGCCGGGACCGCAAAACAGCTCATGGACTCGCGAATCGGTGCGTCCTGATCGTGCGTGGCAAAGACGGTCACCAGATTGGCGATCGAGCCGTTGGAGATGAAAACCTTGCGACCGTTGATCAGGTAGCCGTCCGCCTTGCGTTCGACGCGTGTCCGGGCCCGCCCTTCGGAATGTCCCTGGATGAAGTCCGAGCCCAGCCCCGGCTCCGTCGCCGCGAGCGCCGCCATTCGGGGCTGATCTGTCTCCCACGACGCCGACATCGGCCTCACGAAGCGCTCGATCGCCTCGAGATCACCCGAGGCCAGGATGGGGGCTAGGCCCAGCATCGTCGCGCCGAGGAGCACGGTGCAGCCGGAGCACGCGGCCGCGAGCTCTTCGGTAACCAGGGCTCCCGTCACTGGGTCGTGGCCCTGCCCACCCAGGAACTCCGGGAGGTTGGAGCCGATGAGGCCGGCTCGCGCCGCCTCGCGGATGAGCTCTTCCCGCGCCGGACTCTCGGGATTCTTGTCCAGCTCGAGCGCACGTGGCGCCAGATGGCGACCCGCAAACTCACGCGCCCATTCTTGAATTTCGCGCTGCTCCGTCGTCAGCTCGATCATTTCCGTACCTCCCGCTTGATTCGTTTCAGCACTTCACCGGCGGGGATCGTGTTGTCCGAGAGCATCACGATCATGGCTCCCTCGTCCTCGGGAATCAGATCGGCGATGGGGTCGTGCTCGGAAGGCTCACAGCGAATTCGAGCCTGGCCGATCTCCTGTTCGCGAGGAATCAACTCGATCTGGGTCTTGGTGATTTCCTCGATCTCGATTTCACCCGCAGGTCCCGGAATCAGCTTGTAATTGAGTGCCGGCATTTCGGGGCCGGATACGCCCCCGGCAATGGCCGCCTCGGGCATCGGCCCCTGAACCCGGCCCTCGACCGACAGGATCCGCTTGCCCCAGCGAGTCACTGTGCCGTGGATGCGGTCGCCGTCGCGTCGCCACTCGACCTCGGCCAGCTTCTTCGGAAAGCCGGCGATCTCGCGACCCGGAATCAACGCCTCGTCGGTCGTCACGTAGATGTAGGGGATGTAGTTCCCCAGAGTCTCGTCGACCCGCACCGGGACCATCACCACCGCTTCCTCGAACGGATGCTGGAACTCGGTCTGCGGGTAGCTCAACAGGGTCACCATTCCGGGCCCGTCGGCCGGCTCCATGCTGGGCGGCAGCAGGGGCTCCACCGCGCCGGGGCGCGGCATGAATGGAAAAGCGGCGATCCGAACCCCCTGCCAGCAGTGCGGAAGTTCGCCGAACGTGGGAGAGGACCAGGGCATGCTGATGGGCTGAGTCATGACTCGTACTCCTTGTGCCTGCGATGGATTCCTGCGTTCGAGCTTCTCATGGCGCTCGCTTTCAATCGCGCCGCAGCGGCCGAAAGGGCCGTGCTCGTGTCATTCGTGCAACCGCTTCACTTCACTTCCCTCCGGAGACGGAAGCTGCCCTGGCTGCAGCAGCCTCGGCGACGAGGCGCTTCAATGGTGGCAGCCTGCGGCCCGCGATCTCTGCAGCCTCCTTCGGTCGCAGTCCCAGCAGTCGCAGCAACTCCTCCGCCAGGAAGCGGTCCGCGTCCCTCGGTAGCCCCGTCTCGAGTTTGACCCGCATCACCCCCAGCAGCGCTCCACCGAATGCCGCCAGCGTCGTCTTCTCGTCGTAGCTGGCGAAGCGACCGGCATCGAAGCCCCGCTGCAGGTCCCGCGCGAGGCGACCTCCCAGGGACGATTGAAGCTGGGGAGCATACAGGCCGGTGCGAACGGCGAACCAACCCCAGATCGGATCGTGATCCACCATCCGCACCGTCAGCCGAATGTTCTGGGCGAGAATCTCCGCGATGTCGTCCTTCCCCGCGTGGATCCGATCGAGAGCCGCGCCGTGGGCCTCGAAAGTGTCGGAGATCACCGCCTCGAGGAGTTGATCCTTGGTGGCGAAGTGGTTGTAGAAGGATCCGACGCCGACACCGGCCTCCTCGGTGATCTCGGAAATGGGCGTGGCCTCGATCCCCCGGGTCGCTGCAATTCGCCTCGCCGCCTCGATCAACCGAGAACGCGTGCGGAGCCGCCGCCCGCTTTCCCGAGCAAGGCTGTCCGTAGCGGCTTGCGTCATCGCAGCGGCCTCTTGAAAACGTTGAAGCCGAGCGCGGCCTCGAGCTTCGCGTGCACCATTTCGCAGATCCGGAGTTCGTCAGAGGCCAGCTCCCGGAAGTGCTCGACGGCAGGCTTCCCCGACTCGACGCTCTCGAGGATCGCCTCGCCCGCGGCCTTGCCCGACGTCAAGGCAGATGTGATCCCTTCGCCTCCTCGCAGGAAACCTCCCGCCTCGCCCACGAGCAGGAGATCCTCCGAGCCCAGGCAGTAGTTCTTCTGCGCGGACATGTCCGTCAAACAGATGCTGTGGCTAGCGAGCATCTCCTTTACGACCAGGCCGTGCTTCGCCTCGAGGTGAGACCGAAACGCCTGGAAGTACTCTCGCACCGGCTCCTGACGATGCGCGCCGGTTACCAGCTGTATTCTGCCTTCATCGTGGAACACGGTGGCGAAATAGCCCGTGATGCTCCGGTCCAGGAACAGGTGCAGCCAGCCCGGCGCGAGGTCGATGTCCGCGAGATAGAACTCCTCATAGTTGGGAATCATTCCGATGCCTTCGTCGAAATCGGGGAAGGCCCGCATGCGTACTTGGGAAAGGGTTCCGTCGGCGCCGATGAGGTACTTCGTCTTGACCGAGACCAGGCGGCCCTCGTGCTGCAGCTGGACGATGCTTTCCCGGCCGTCTCGCTCCATGTCTTCGAAGCTGCAACCGCCCACGAGTTGGGCGTCGCTCTGGGAGCAGAGCCAGTAGTCCAACTCACTCCGCGAGGTATTGAGGCCTTCCACTTCCATCCCCTCTTCCCCATCGAAGACGGCAAAAGGGGCGTCGAAGGAAGGCGCATCGATGCCGGGATAGATGCGGTTGCCTTCGACGAGTTCGGGACTGCACAGAACCTTGTCGGGAATGCGGCCGAAATGATCGGCGATGAACTTTCGGCCACTGGGGAACACGATCCCGCTGCACATCTTGAACCGGGGAAGCTCGTAGCGTTCAGCAATGAGCACTCTGAGCCCGGAGCCGGTCAATGCCCGTGCGACCCCCGCGCCGGCTGGGCCGGCTCCCACGATGACGACGTCATAGCGATCTCGCAGTTCCATGGCCGCTTCTCCCGATTGCCCAAACTAAGCGAAGTTGAAGAAATCTTCAACTTTTAATTGAAGATTTCTTCAACTTTCGAGCAACGCAGGCCCACACGCCGTGTCCCGCACCACCATCGGCCTCCGGCCGACGTCCGCTAGCATCCCACGATGCGAAGAACCCTCTGTGTGCTCGCCCTGCTTCTCTTCGTTCTCCCTGCTGCGGCCGGGGCTCCCACGACGCTCCACGCTTTCACGATGAATCGGATCGACGGTGCGAAGCAGGCGCTTTCCGACTACGAAGGTCAGGTCCTGCTGGTCGTGAATGTCGCGAGCAAGTGCGGGCTCACGAAACAATACGCGGGGCTCGAAACCCTCTACGAGGAATACCGCGCGCAAGGCTTCGCGGTGCTGGGCTTTCCGTCCAACGATTTCCGCGGCCAGGAACCGGGGACGAACGCGGAGATCGCCGACTTCTGCCGCGCGACCTACGCGGTCGAGTTCCCGATGTTCGCGAAGATCCACGTGGCCGGTCCCGATCAGCATCCACTCTATGGCTATCTGACCGGGCTGCCGGCGCCGATCGGCGGCCCAGTCGAGTGGAACTTCCAGAAATACCTGGTCGATCACCATGGCCGCGTGGTCGCGCGATTCACACCAAAGCTGGAGCCGCGCGACCCGGCGATCGTCGAAGCGATCGAGGCCCTGCTCGCGGAATCGGGCGCCGGCAACGGGCGGGATTGACCACTCCAAGGATCTTCCATCGACGACCGCTTCCACCCGCTCTCCAGGAGGCCCGCTTGCCCTTATCGATCACCGGTGTTCCGCTCCACACCCGATCGCTGACGTCGGTCGCATCCCTGCGTGAAGATGGGCGCTGGTCGGTTCGTGGCGACGTGATCGACCTGCGAAAGTGCGGCTTCGTCCCGATGACCCACGACATTCAGCCGTCCGGAATCATCCACCACATGACGATCGAGATGGTCGTCGATCCCGAGACCCTTCGCATCGACGAACTCGTGACGTCTCAACCCCACATCGCGGTCGAGGCCTCCGCTCGCACCGACGGCGAATGTTGCCGCGATCCCGTGCCCCTGCTTCAGGCGCTCGAAGGCGAAATCATCGACGACGCCTTTACGAAGAAACTCTCCGGGACCTTCGGCGGTCCGCTCGGCTGCTCCCATCTCCTCACCCTGTTCTTCACGATGGCGGCTGCGATCCCGCGCGCCGTTGCGCGCGAGGCCGAGATCCGCCTCGAACACGAGGAATCACGGGCACCCGGGGAACGCCTCTTCTGGCGCAGCATCTTCATCGACGGCTACGAAATCGACGATGGCGGGGTCGAACTCTCGGTTCAGCTAGCGGATGTCCACAGCCATCCCCATCACGCCGTGCAGTCGCCCCTCGACCGGCTCGACCAGCAAGAGGAGGCACGCGTGATCGCCCGGGTCGAGCCGCCGGGTTTCAGCGTGGCACAGCTACGTGCGGCCCGACGCACCCGGCGCATGCCGAAGCTGGCCGACGCCGTCTGGGAAGACTGCAGCGAGGTCATCGCTCCGCTGATTGGATTTCCCGTGGTCCCAGGCCTCTCGCGACGCGTGCGTGAACTCCTGCAGGGCGACGAAGCCAACGCGCTCGTCCGGGATGCGCTGCTCCAGCTCGCCCCAGGACACATCCAGGTTCTGGCGGCGATCACGGAGCGCTGGTTCGCCCCGAGCCGAAAGCTGAAAAGCCAGGCGGATGGACCGAAGGGGGACAAGCTCCCCGCCGGCGGACCGCCGGTGGGCGCCATCGGGGGAATGGTCGACTCCTGCTACATGTGGCGGAGCGGCAGTCCCCTGATCGCAGAGCGCGAACGCGTGATGCGATTGCGACTCGAGCGCGAGGCGGAGAGCAGCGACTGAAGTGAGCCGCGTTGCCGCCTAATCGCGGCTCATGAAGATCCGCAGCACGTACCAGAACATCAGCGCAACCGACGCGAACAACTGGAGCGCGCCTGCGACGTAGCGATCCTCGGGGTAGTGGTGCAACACGTTCGAGGTGTCGTACAGGATTGCAGCGCCCGCAAAGGCCACCATCGCCACCGAGAACCAGGTGCCGAGGTTGAATCCGAACAGGATGCCGCCCGCGATCGCGACCAGCGCAACCACGCCGCCCCAGCGCAACATGCCGCCGAGAAACGAAAAGTCCTTGCGGGTCGTGAACGCAACGGCCGTGAGGCCCGCGAATCCGATCAGCGTGACGATCGCAGCGCTCTGGATCGCGCCCGGTGCCATCGTGTCCGCCATGTAGAGCATCGGAACGAACAGGATCGAGTAGGCGACCACGGTCGCGGCCAGGCCCGCATATTGCGCACCGATCGACGGCGAAGTATGGGCGGCACGGGTCGCGAACCAGCTCACCAGCATGAATCCACCGAGGATCAGCAGCCACGACGTGCCCATCATCGCGGTGGCGATCGGCTCTGCCAGCCCTGAACTGAACAACCAGACCTCGATCAGCGTGAAGACGACGATCGCACCCATGAGGTGGTTGTAGGTACGCGTGATGAAGGCTGCGCGTGTGTCGACACCGCGCTGGCTGACCGGTACGTAGTCGTGCGGAAGCTCGAATTGGGAACTCATCGGACCACCTCTTGCTTTGATTCGGGTTCTCGGGCCAGCTCGACGCCACCCGACTCGCGCGGCACGACATTGTACATCGCGGTCTCGTTGAACATCATGCGCGGCGTCCAGCCTTCCGGCATCTGCGAATAACGCAGCATTTCCCGCGACATCGCACCGGTGGCGTCGATCACCCACGGATCCGCAGGGTCTTCGAACCACACGCTCACCATGTGGTTTGCACCGTCGTAATCGCGTCGCACGATCAGGCGATAGATCTCGCCTTCCCTGAAGCCGGACTCCCGGAGCAGGCCGTATGCGATCAGATCGAGGCCGTCACAGTCATCTCCATTGGTCTCGAAGAACTCACGCAGCGTAGGCCAGTGATCGCCAGCGAGCGTCGTATCCGCATCCGGCTTGTAGTGCATCCGCGCCTGACGCTGGGACCACTCGGTGAATTCCCGCGCGAGACGCCGCTTGTGCCGGTTCAGCAGCCTCTCGAACTTCCCCCGCAGCAGGCCGAATGGGTATGCCTCCGGGTCGAGACTCGCTTCGTCCACCTCGGTCGTGACCTCACGCACGGGCGGGTCGAGGCGCTGCCGCTGCTGCCAGTCCGTGATCTTCGGGTAGAAAGGGTCGTCGGCCTGTGGCGGCGAAAAGAACTCGACACGTGGCTCGCTCGGCAGCGTCGCGCAGCCAAGCACGCCGCTGATGAGCAAAACGAGCGTGAGGTTCGCGGTGATTCGGTTCATCGCGGAGATTCTAACCCACCCCACAAGCAACGCCGGGACGAGCCTTTCGGCCCGCCCCGGCGGTCTCGATTCCTACCGATACGCTTGCGCGAATCAGCTCAGCGTGATGCGCACAGCTTCCGCGCCCAATTCGAAGCTGGACACCGGAGACATCCGAACTCAAGCTGATGACCACGCCATACTCGTTGCGCATGCTCACAGCAGCCGCACCGACGCCTGCCGCGCCACCGGCATCAGCGGCGACGCGCCCGCCAAATCTTCGAGGCGATCGAGCTTCGAAACCGCACCGTCAGAAATCAGCTTGGCCGCGCCGAGGCTGACGGTCTCTAGCGAGAAGCCTTGTCGCTGTCCGTCAAAGCTGAGCCACGCTTCGCCTCAATCGAGATCGGTGACCGCGCCGATCGAGCTACTCCCGATCGAATATACTCCGGCGGTGCCAACGTCACGGGCTCCTCTACCGGAGCGGCCGGCGGCGGAACCACGATGTCTTCACCACCGACGTCGTCGGCCACTGCCGAGAAACCCACAAAAGTCATGGCGATACTGATCGCTGCAATTCGTCGAATCATCACAAATCTCCTTTTGGCTCCCCATAACGAGCCAGTCTTCCGAGGCTGTATTCCCCACCCCCCTACGGGGAGGACAGAGCGAATTTATCAGGCCCACACAGGGGTGCGCAAGGTGTTACAAAGACAAGGGGAATTTGAGTCAAATTAGGCTCAGGAGAAGGGTCGAGACCAGCTGAGTTCGAAGCCGGCGCTGCGCTTCTCGAGATCGGGGCCGATCACTCGAACGTTGCCATCCACCCCCGCTACATCGAAGAAGCCGGCGAAGATCTCGGCCGATCCGTAGAGGTAATTCGGGCTCGCAGAGATCACGAGCGGAACGTCGAGCAGGTCGAGGCGGACCCGACCCGGCCGAGCCTCCCCCACCACCATCTCGCCTGCGTCGCGGTAGATGAGGCCCCAGACCTTGGGCGCCCAGCCGATCATCTTCCCGAGAGACCGGCCAAAGATCGAGAAGGCTCCGTCGAGAATCGGCTTGAGGATCGGGCGATCGAAGCTCTGTCGGAGGTTCTCACGCAGGGCCGCGCGCGCGCGGGCCGCACCCGCCACCGCGAAGAAGCACTCGGTCAGTTCGACGTCGAGGTCAACCGAGATCAGGCCGATCGCCGAAGCGGACTCGATCGCCTCACGAGTTTCGGGCTTGAGCCGTGCGCGGACCTCACGACCCAGCGCTGCATCCATGCCCTCGATGGCTTCCAACGAGGATTGGATGAAACCGGCCAGCATGCGGGGCGATGCACTCATCCCCCACTCCCTCTTCGCGTCTCGGGACGCCTATGGCTGGCGTTTCGGCACGCGCCGCACGCAGCTTGATCCCAAATTTCAGCTTGTGGAACGCGGGCTTAGGATTCGGCCTGCCGCTTGCTGAGCGCACAGCGGGCGCGCGCAGTCGCGCTGCAGCGGCAGGAGTCGCCGACGCCGCCGCAGGAGCCCCGGAGACGCCGCCCCGAAAGCAGCCCGATCGCCATCGCGAACATCACCAGTGCGAAAACGGCGAGTGCTGCGAGGAAGGTCTCCATCCGGGATTCTCCGTTCGTGTTCGGCTCGAAAGACCGGCTAGCGGGCCGATGAGGGCAAGTCCGCTGCCTCTCCCGCGCCTGCTCGCGCCGCTTCGAATGCCGGGGTCGCGCGAGCGCTGAACGCGGTGCCCGCCTCGCGGACGATGAACAGCGCAGCCAGACCTTCGCGCTCGGCCAGAGAATAGCCCGCCTCGAAGCCGAGCACATTCAACGCGGTCGCCAGCGCATCGGCGTAGACGGCATCGCGGTGCAGCACGCTCACGGAGGCCAGCGCGTGCTCGATCGGGCGCGCGGTCCGTGGGTCGATGGTGTGTGAGTAGCGTCGTCCTCCGCTCTCATAGAAATTGCGGTAGTCGCCCGAGGTTGCGAGCGCGACATCGCGAAGCGGGAGGACATCGAAGGCGTCCCGCGCGCCCGCATCGGGCCGCTCGATCGCGACCCGCCAGGCGCCGCCGTCGAGCCGTTGACCGTGCGCTCGAATCTCGCCCCCCACCTCGACCAGGTGATCGCGGTAACCGCGTTGCGAGAGCGCCTCAGCGACGCGGTCGACCGCAAAGCCCTTCGCGATCGCCGAAAGGTCGCAAACGACGTCGCCGCGCGACTTACGGAGCGCTCCGCTCTGCACCTCGACGAGCCGATGCCCCACGCGCTCGCGCAGCCCTTCGAGCTCCTCGGGCGGCGGTGGGGCGGGAATGCGATCGCTCGCTCCGAATCCCCAGGCGGTCACGACCGGGCCGACCGTAACGTCGAAGGCGCCCCCCGAGAGCTCCGAAACTTCGCTTGCGATCCGGAACACCGCCAGAATCTCGGTCGACGCCGGGAACGGCTCGGTCGAGCCATGCGCGTTGAAACGCGACAGCTCCGATTCCGGCTGCCAGGTCGACATCGCTTCGTCGACCGCACGCAGCTCGGACTCGATCGCGCGCTTGATCTCGGCGCGCTCGGCTGCATCCAGATCGACCACAGCCAGCTTGACCGACCAGCTCGTGCCCATGCTTTCGCCGCTGAATTCGGCTTGTGAGAGCGGGGGTGGCGCGCAGGCGAGTCGGTGGATCGAAGCCGCCAGCAACAGCAACAACACCAGCGGCAGCAGGACCTTTGCTCGCCCGCTGAGAGCGAGTCCCGATCGGCGCGGCGGTTCAGCCGCCGAAGTCATCGAAGAGGATGTTCTCCGGCTCGACTCCCAGGTCGGTCAGCATCTGGATCACCGCGTCGTTCATCATCGGCGGGCCGCAGATGTAGTACTCGCAGTCTTCGGGCGCGGGGTGGTCCTTCAAGTAGTTGTCGTACAACACCTGATGGATGAAGCCGGTCTGCCCGGTCCAATTGTCCTCTTCGAGCGGTTCGGACAGGGCGAGATGCCACTCGAAGTTCTCGTTCTCTGCCGAGATCGCGTCGAAATCCTCGATGTAGAACGCTTCACGCAGGCTACGCGCGCCGTACCAGTAACTCGCCTTGCGTGTGCTGTGGAGCCGGCGGAACTGATCGAAGATATGCGAGCGCATCGGCGCCATGCCGGCGCCACCGCCGATGAAGATCATCTCGTTGTCGGTCGGCCGCGCAAAGAACTCGCCGAACGGGCCCGCGATCGTGACCTTGTCGCCGGGCTTCAGGTTGAAGATGTACGACGACATCACGCCCGGCGGCACGTCGGGCGTCCGCGGCGGCGGCGACGCGATCCGAACATTCAGCATGATGATGCCCTTCTCTTCCGGATAGTTAGCCATCGAATAGGCGCGCTCGACGCCCTCTTCCACTTTCGAGACGTAACGCCACTGGTTGAACTTGTCCCAGTCCTCGCGGTACTCGTCTTCGACCTCGAAGTCCTTGTAGTGGACCTCGTGCGGCGGGCAGGAGATCTGGATGTAGCCGCCCGCCCGGAACGGAACCTCTTCGCCGGGGGGGAGTTCGAGCACCAGTTCCTTGATGAAGGTCGCCAGACCATTGTTCGAGCGGACGGTGCATTCCCATTTCTTGACGCTGAAGACCTCGGGCGGGATCTCGATCTTCATGTCCTGCTTGACCTTCACCTGGCATGCGAGGCGGCAACCTTCGCGGGCTTCGCCTCGCGTGACGTGTCCGGTCTCGGTCGGGAGCATCGCCCCGCCGCCTTCCACGACATTGACCTTGCAGACACCGCAACTGCCCTTGCCGCCACAGGCCGACGGGATGAATAGCTTGCTCGCCGCAAGGGTATTCAGCAGCGTGCCGCCGCTCTGGGCCGTGAGCGTGTGGTCGGGGTCGTCGTTGATGACGATCTGCACGTCACCGCTCGGCACGAGCCTGTCGCGCGCGAGCATCAACACCAGGACCAGCGCGAGGATAATTACCGTGAAACCGATCACGCCGAAGATAATCGTTACCATGCCGGATCTACTCTCTAGTTCTCTGGTGACCGCGCGCGGTTCAGAGTTGGATTCCCGAGAAGGCCATGAACCCCAGCGACATCAGCCCGACGAGGATGAACGCGACGCCGAGCCCGCGCAGCGGCTCGGGAACATTGCTGTACTTGAGCTTCTCGCGGATCGCCGCGAGCGCAACGATCGCGAGCGCCCAGCCGATGCCGGAGCCGAGACCGAAGACCGTCGCTTCGCCGAGCGTGTAGTCGCGCTCGACCATGAACAGCGACGCTCCCAGAATCGCGCAGTTCACCGCGATCAGCGGCAGGAACACGCCCAGCGCGTTGTAGAGCTGGGGAACGTAGCGATCGAGCGCCATCTCGACGATCTGCACCGAGGCCGCGATCGTACCGATCAGGGTCAGAAAGGTGAGGAACGACAGATCGACGTTCGGCAGGCCCGCCCAGCCGAGCGAACCCGGCGCCAGCACATGGTTGTTCAGCAGTTGGTTCAGCGGGGTCGTGACGGTGAGAACGAAGGTGACCGCCAGACCGAGCCCCAGTGCGGTTTCGACCTTCTTCGAGCATGCCAGGAAGGAGCACATGCCCAGGAAGAAAGCCAGGGCCATGTTCTCAACGAAGATGGACTTCGTGGCCAGACTCAAATAGTGCTCCAACACTGAAGTCTTCCTCCACTTGTTCGGGTTTGAAGCTGCGCACGACCCAGATGAAGCCGCCGATCAGAAAGAATGCGGCCGGTGCCAGCAGCATCAGGCCGTTGGGGACGTACCAGCCGCCCTCGTTGACGGACTGCAGGATCGTGATGCCGAAGACCTTGCCCGAGCCGAAGAGCTCGCGCATGAAGGCCACCACCATCAGGACCAGCGCATAGCCGAAGCCGTTTCCGATTCCGTCGATGAAGGCGAGCTTCGGCGGATTCTGCATCGCGTAGGCCTCCGCGCGCCCCATCACGATGCAGTTGGTGATGATCAATCCCACGAAGACCGACAACTGCTTGCTGATGTCGTAGACGAAGGCCTTGAGAATCTGATCCGTGATGATTACCAGCGATGCGATGATCGTGAGTTGCACGATGATCCGGATGCTCGCCGGGATGTAGTTGCGGAGCGCACTCACGGCCACATTCGACAGGGCCGTCACAGCGATCACCGCCACACTCATCACGAGCGCCGTCTCCATCTTCGTCGTCACGGCCAGCGCAGAGCAGATTCCGAGCACCTGTAGCCCGATGGGGTTGTTGTCGATGAGAGGGTCGAGGAACGCCTCTCGTTCTTTGCTCATCATGTCCCCCGTTCGCTGCGCCGCTGCGCGAGATAAGGTGCGAAACCGTCTTCACCGAGCCAGAACGCCAGCAGATGGGTCACGCCGCGGCTCGTCAGGGTGGCTCCCGAGAGCCCGTCCACGTGGTAGGGATCCTGTTCGGGTGAGCCCGCGCTGCCTTTCTTCACGGCAATAGCCGGCTGCCAGTTCTCGTCGAAGGCCAATCGGCCCTTCCACAGGGCCTTCCAGCGCGGATTGTCGACCTCACCGCCGAGGCCGGGGGTTTCACCGTGCTGGTAGAAGGTAATGCCGCTGATGGTTCGGCCGTCGGGATCGAGTGCGAGAAAGCCATAGAGCGTCGACCACAAGCCCTTGCCCTCGATGGGCAGGATGATGGACCGCAGCACGCCATCCTCGATGACCTCGAAAATCTGCGCATTGTTCGGAATACGGGTCACCTTGGCCGCGTTGGGTGGTGCGAGTCGGCTCGTCGCCGGATCCGCGCTGGCCCTCTTCTGGTCGAAGGTCGCCGTGTCGACCCCCTCGACCGGGTTCCCGGTCGCGAGATCGATGATGCTCGGCCTGATGCTCTTCCCGAAGCGGCGTCGAACCTCGTCGGCCGGCAGCGACTCTCTCTCGCCCATCAGGCCCGCAACGACCAGCACCTTCTTCTGGATGTCGAGCGCCTTGTTGGCTTCCTGGCGATCCTTCAGGAGGACCGCCGAGCCCGCGACGAAGACGGAACAGAACACGCAGACCGCTGCTGCGAACATCACGACGTAGCGCGCACTATGCTGCATTCCGGGCCAGCCTCCGGTTGATATTTCCCTGCACGACGAAATGATCGATCAGCGGCGCAAACATGTTCATGAACAGGATCGCGAGCATCATGCCTTCGGGGTAGGCGGGGTTCACCACCCGAATCAGTATCACGAGCGCCCCGATCCCGAGCCCGTACCAGAAGCGTCCGATATTCGTGAACGCCGAGCTGACCGGGTCGGTGGCCATGAAGACCGCACCGAAGGCCCAGCCGCCGAGAACCATGTGCCAGTAGAACGGCACCGCGAACATCGGATTCGACGCCGAGCCGGCCCAGTTCAGCAGGTTCGCCAGTGCAACCGTGCCGAAGACGATACCGACGATCGTCTGCCAGGCCGCGACCCGCGTGATCAACAGGACCGCGAGACCGAGCAGGCAGCAGACGGCGGAGGTCTCACCCATCGAGCCGGGAATCCAGCCGTAGAAGGCCTTGCTCCAACTGGCGTGATCGAGCGCGCCCACAGTCCCGGCCGCCTGCGCAAGCCAGGTCGCGCCGGAGAAACCGTCGACCGCCTGGAAGTCCGCCGCGATCCACGGGGCGTCGCCGCTCATGTAGGCCGGGTAGGCGAAGAACAGGAAGACGCGCGCGGTGAGCGCGGGGTTGAGGAAGTTCATCCCGGTGCCGCCGAAGACCTCCTTGGCGAAGACCAGGCCGAATACCATGCCGAGGGCGACCTGCCACAGCGGGATCGTCGGCGGCAGCGTCAGCGGCAGCAACATGCCCGTGACAAGGAAGCCCTCGTTCACCTCGTGGCCGCGGATGATCGCTCCGCCGACTTCGACGAGCGTACCGGCCACGAAGACGGTGATGAGGACCGGCAGGAAGTAGAGAGCGCCGTGGATGATGCAATAGAAGGGGTTGGTCGCGTCGAAGCCGAGGCCGAGCAGCTGATAGAGTCCCATCCGCCAATCGTCGAGCGGCAGGGCTCCGTGATCGATCGCGTACTGAGCCTGATAGCCGGTGTTGTAGATCGCGAACAGGATGCAGGGCACCAACGCGATCACGACCGTGATCATCATGCGCTTCAGGTCGAGCCCGTCGCGCACGTGCGAGGCGGTCTTGGTGACGTCAGCGGGCGTGAACATCGCGGTGTCGTGCGCTTCCCAGAGCGGATAGAGCTTCTCGAGCTTCCCACCCTTTTCGAAAAGCGGCGCGACACCATCATGCAAGTCGCGGAGGAACTTCATCAGCCTTCCTTCTCGATCATCGCGAGATTCCTGCGGAGAACCGGCCCGTAATCCGTCTTGCCGGAGCAGACGAAGGTGCAGAGCGCGAGGTCTTCTTCATCGAGTTCGAGCACACCGAGTTTCTCGGCCTGCTCGATGTCGCCGACGAGCAGCGAGCGCAGCAGGAAGGTCGGCAGGATGTCCATCGGCATCACGCGTTCGAAGGTCCCGATCGGAACCATCGCGCGCGGCGACCCGTTGGTGGTCGTCGTGAAATCGAAGCTCTTCACGCCGAACAGGCGCGAGAGGTAGATCGGAATCGTCGAGAAGCTCTTCATGCCGGGCGAGAGCCAGCCGAGGAAGATGCGCTCGTGGCCTTCGCGAAGCAGACTGATCTGGCGATCGAAACGGCCCATGTAGCCGAATTCCTCGCCCATGGCCTTCTTGCCCGACAGCACCGAGCCGGAAATGCAGCGGGTATCGTCCGCGGCGTCGTCAGCCACCAATTCCGCGACTGCGCAACCCAGGCGCGTCACGATCAGACGCGAATCGCTGCACGCCGGACCGGCGATCGAGATCACACGCTCGACGTCGAGCCGTCCCGTCGCGAACAAGCTACCGATCGCGATCACGTCCTGGTAACCGAGGTGCCAGACGACCTTTTCGCGACTCACCGCGTCGAGCCGGTGGATGTGCAACCCGGCCGTGCCGGCCGGATGCGGCCCGCTGAATTCCTCGACCGTGACCGGTGCGGTGACTCCGCTCGCGACCCCGCTGCCCTCGCGAATGCACAGATAGGTCGACCCGTCGGTGAGCTTGGCGACGATTTCGAGCCCGCGCTGAAAATCGTCGCGACGCTTCTCGATCACGACCTCCGGGAGTGGCGCAAGCGGGTTGGTATCGGTGGCGGTGACGAAGATCGAATGCGCCGTCGTCTCGGGGCTCGGCACTTTGCTGAACGGGCGCGTGCGCAGCGCGGTCCATTGTCCCGATTCGACCAGTAGTGCGACGATGTCCTCGCGGGACAGGTCCGACACGTCGCGCCCCGAGAATCGTTCGAAGGCCACGCACTCGCCCTGCTCTTCGCGGCCGCTGCGCTCGCCCTCCGAGAGTTCGATCACGATCGACTGGAGCGCGCGACGTGCACCGCGATGAATCGCGACCACCTTGCCGGCTCCCGGTGCCGTATGGAGCACACCGGGCGTCTTGCGGTCCGCGAACAGCACTTGACCGCGTTTCACGATGTCGTCGACCTGGACCTGCATACCCGGCTTCACCCCCGGGAAGTCGTCCGCCATCACGGCGACGCGGCTGACATCCTCGCGACCACGGATGATCTGCATCGGAGCGCCGGAAATCGGGAGGTCCAGGCCTTTCGTTATTCGATGGATTGCCATGGGTCGATTGTCGTTTCCATCTCACCGCGCGAGGCGCGCGGGCTTGGTTTCAGATTGTTCTCAGCGGCTGCCGTGTGCCGTCCGAGGCCGAAGCGAGGGCCCTGATCGTGAACTTGCGAAAACGTCGGGGCCCTGGTCGATGCTGAGTGCCCGTGGGGGGACGGAGGCGGGACAGACAATAGGAGCCCCGCGCCTCCGGAACAACGCCGACACCAGAAGAAAATTCGCAGTTTGGCCCCGAAAGCCCGGGTGTTTCGGGAAGGATCTCTCCGGCTGACCGCTCGCGGCGGCGAGGCACCGTGCAGTCCACTCCGCGCGTGGAGTCCCCAGGGGCGATGCGCCTGGTTGCCCCGCAGGCCCAGAATGCCCCGCCCAAGCGATTAATTGTTGCACTCTAAATGAACGGAGGCGTACGCTCGGTCGCGATACTGGAGTTCTACGACGAGGGCGCTGCGACCTCACTGTGGGTGGGGAAGGAAGGGCCCGAGGAGGCAACATGCCCCATAGCCACTCGCTTCCGATCGCCCGCGAGATCATGACGACCCGCCTTGTCACGGTGTTGCCCGATCTCGCAATCTTCGACGCCATTCGAATCCTGCTCCGAAATCAAATCTCCGGAGCCCCGGTCGTCGACGCGAGCGGCGCATTGGTCGGCATGCTCTCCGAACTGGATTGTCTGAAGGTGCTCGCAAACGGCGAGTTCTACGACGACGACCACTCCGAGAAAGGCATCGTCCGCAATTACATGACCAGTGTGACGCAGTCGATCGATCCGGAGACGGACGTCTACACGCTGGCGCAGTACTTCCTGAACCACACCGTGCGACGACTGCCGGTCGTGCGCGGCTCGCTGTTGCTCGGCCAGATCAGCCGACGCGACGTATTGCGCACGATCGAGGAGATGGGCCGCAAGCGCGTGCCGCGCAAGCACTACCCGGACTATCGCGAACCCATGGACCGCGCCGATCGAACAGCCCACCTTCACCACCGTTAGGGCTGATCCACTTCCCCCGACTCGATCCGCTTTTGCTGGGGCCGCGGTGCCTCCCATACGGGCGGGGCGGTGGCTGCAGGTATCTAGTGCGCAATGGCTGGAGCGCGAGGTCTTGGGGGTGCCTGCCGCGAACGTTTGAAGAGAGCGGCAGGCACCCCCAAGACCTCGCGCGCGTTCCGATCGAGAGAGACCTCAGCCGATCTGGAGCGTGGGTGATGGTTTCTTGGACAGCAGGTCGGCGTAGAAGTCGTTGCCGTTTCCGTCCGTGACGATGAAGGCCGGGAAGTCTTCGACCTCGATGCGCCAGATCGCCTCCATGCCGAGTTCTTCGAACTCCTGCACCGCGACACTCTTGATGCTGTGGTCGGCGAGGCGCGCCGCAGGACCGCCGATCGAACCCAGGTAGAAACCGCCGTGCTTGCCGCACGCGTCCGCGACCTGCTTCGAGCGGTTGCCCTTCGCAAGCATCACCATACTGCCGCCGTGGCTCTGGAAGAGATCCACGTAGGAGTCCATCCGACCCGCCGTGGTCGGACCGAACGACCCGGACGCGCGGCCCTTGGGCGTCTTCGCCGGGCCGGCGTAGTAGACCATGTGATCCTTGAAGTACTGCGGCAGGTCTTCACCCGCATCCAGACGTTCTTTCAGCTTCGCATGCGCGATGTCGCGCGCAACCACCATGGGGCCGCTGAGCGAGAGCCGCGTCGCGACGGGATACTTCGAGAGTTCCGCGAGAATCTCCGACATCGGGCGATTCAGGTCGATCTCGACCACCTCCTGGCCCTCCTCGTCGCCCTGCACCTCCGGCAGGTACTTCGAGGGGTTGCTCTCGAGCTGCTCGAGGAAGACTCCTTCGGCGTTGATCTTCGCGAGAATCTGCCGGTCTGCGGAACACGACACCCCGATCCCGACCGGGCACGACGCACCGTGCCGCGGCAGACGAATCACGCGCACGTCGTGGACGAAGTACTTGCCGCCGAATTGTGCGCCGATGCCGGTCGCGTTGCAGAGCTCGTGGATCTTCTCCTCGAGTTCCGGATCGCGGAACGCGCGCCCGCCCTCGTTGCCGCTCGTGGGCAAGTCGTCGAGGTAGCGCGCCGACGCGAGTTTCACGGTCTTCAGCGTGAACTCGGCCGAGGTACCGCCGACCACGATGGCGAGGTGATACGGCGGGCAGGCCGAAGTTCCGATGGTCTTGATGTTCTCCTCGAGGAACTGCATCAGAGACTCGGGATTCAGCAGCGCTTTCGTCTGCTGATAGAGGAAGGTCTTGTTCGCCGAGCCGCCGCCCTTCGCCAAGAAGAGCAGCTCGTATTCGTCGCCGGGCTCCGCGTAGATCTCGATCTGGGCCGGCAGGTTCGTCGCGGTGTTCTTCTCGCGATACATGTCGAGCGGCGCGAGCTGCGAATAGCGCAGGTTCCGGATCTGATAGGCGTCGTAGATCCCGTGCGACAACGCCGCGGCGTCCTCGCTACCGGTCAGCACACGCTCGCCCTTGTGACCCATCACGATCACCGTGCCGGTATCCTGGCAGCTCGGCAGTTCACGCCCCGCGGCGATGTTCGCGTTCGTCAACAGCTCGAACGCGACGAAGCGGTCGTTGCTGGAGGCATCGGGGTCATCGAGGATCTTCGCGAGCTGCGCCAGGTGACCGGGGCGCAACAGGTGCGAGACATCGTCCATCGCCTCCGCGGCGAGCAGTCGCAGTGCCTCGGGCGCAACCTCGAGTATGCGGCGACCGCCGACATCGACCGACTTCACGTGCCCTGACGCGGCGTCGAGTCGTCGGTACGGAATATCGCTGCCCGTGTGCTCGAACATCTTCTGGTATTCGAAATCTGCCATCGGAGGACCTCCAGGAGTCGGAAGCGGCACGTGTCGAGCGGGGGGGAAGCCGGTTCCAAGAGATGAATCGAACCGCCGATCGCGCGGGACGGGCGGTGCGGAGCAGAAATATAGGCCATCCCCGCCGCACGGGCCGCGCGATCGCAGCTTGTCGCGCGTCGCGATCGCTGCCAAGATCGCCCGGTCAGGAGGTTCCGTGCCGGGTTCCACGAAAGTGGTGATGTTCGATTTCGGGGGCGTCTTCACCGACTCACCCTTCGAGGCCGTCGCGCGCGTCGGCGCGAAGCTCGGTGCGGCGCCCGGGCAGATCGAGGCGCTGATTTTCGGCCCATACCATGAGGACACCGACCACGCCTGGCACCGGCTCGAACGCGGCGAGATCGAACTCGAGACCGCAGTCCGCGAAATCGCGGCTGCGGGGGCCGCCGACGATCTCGAGGTGAACCCGGTCGACATTCTCATGAACATGGGCGGCGGCGGCCTGCGCGAGGTCCTCGTCGAACGCGTCCGCGCGCTGCGCGATGCGGGCCTCGCCACCGCGCTCGTGACCAACAACGTCGCGGAGTTCCGCCCGCACTGGCGCGCGATGCTGCCGGTCGACGAACTCTTCGACCTCGTCGTCGACTCCAGCGAAGTCGGTGTCCGCAAGCCCGACCCCGCGATCTACCGACTCGCGCTCGAGGGGCTGGGCGGCGTCGCTCCCGAACGCGCCCTCTTCCTCGACGACCATCCGAGCAACATCTACGCCGCCGAGGCACTCGGCATCCGCGGCATCCTGGTCGACAGCGACCTGAGTGAAACGCTCGCCGCGCTCGACCGGTTGATCGCCTGATCGAGCGCACAGCGCACCGGCCGCGCCACACACACCCGGCTCGACAGATCGCCGTGGAGGCGGCAAAATAGAACACGTTCCACTTCCCGTGAATCGTGCTCGATTCCGCGCCCCCCGAGAGGCCCCCATGTACATCGCGTATACCGAGGAGCAGGAAGCGCTCCGCCAGGAACTCCGCGCCTACTACGACAAGCTCCTCACACCCGAAGTCGTCGAAGGACTCCATCAGGGCTTCGGTACCGGCGAAGTCATGCGCGCGACCGTGAAGCAGATGGCGAAGGACGGTTGGCTGGGCATCGGCTGGCCCAAGGAGTACGGGGGCCAGGGCCGCTCCCAAATCGAGCAATTCATCTTCTTCGACGAATCGATGCGCTCCGGCGCACCGGTCCCGATGCTGACGATCAACACCGTCGGCCCGACGCTGATGAAATACGGCAGCGATGAAATCAAGAACTTCTTCCTGCCGAAGATCCTCGCCGGCGAATTACACTTCTGCATCGGCTACACCGAACCGAACGCGGGCACCGACCTCGCTTCGCTCACGACTTCGGCCGTGCGCGACGGCGACGAGTATGTGATCAACGGCCAGAAGGTATTCACGAGTCTCGCCTCCGATGCCGACTATTGCTGGCTTGCGACGCGAACCGACCCCGAGGCATCCAAGCACGCGGGCCTGTCGATGTTCGTGGTCGACATGAAGTCGCCCGGCCTCAAGGCCGAGCCGATGGACCTGCTCTCGGACCACAACATCTGCACGACCTTCCTCGACGATGTCCGCGTTCCGGCGAAGAACCTGGTCGGCGGCGAGAACAAGGGCTGGGGGCTCATCACCAGCCAACTGAACCACGAGCGCGTCACGATCTGCTCGCCCGGCATCCTCGACAAGTGCTTCCAGGGCACGCGCAAGTGGGCGCAGGATAAGCGCCTGCCCGACGGCCGCCGGGTGATCGACCAGGAATGGGTCCAGACGAACCTGGCCCGGGTCTACGCCGGGCTCGAATTCCTGAAGCTCATCAACTGGAAGGTCGCCTGGTCCGCGACCGAGGATCGCCTTTCCGTCGCCGACGCCTCGACGACCAAGGTCTTCGGCACCGAGTGGTACATGGAATCGTTCCGACTGCTGATGGAGGTGCTCGGTCAGCGCGGCTATCTGAAGCGCGGTTCCCCGGAAGCCGAGATCAAGGGCCACCTCGAGACCCTCTACCGCGGCCTGCTGATCCTCACTTTCGGCGGCGGCACCAATGAAATCCAGCGCGACCTGATCGGCATGTTCGGGCTCGGGCTGCCCCGCGCACCGCGCTTCTAGACCTGCGACCCGAGCAGGGTCACACGACGACTTGAAAGCGTTGGCCGCCAATCAGACGACGCGAATTCAGGAGACCCCGATGGACTTTTCCTTCACGGACGAACAGCAGTCGATCGCCGACCTCGCGCAGCAGATCCTGCGGGACGCGTGCACGCAGGAGCGATTGAAGGCGGCCGAGAAGAGCGACGGGCCACGCTTCGACCGCGAGCTCTGGAACGACGTCTCCCAGGCGGGCCTGGTCGGCGTCGCGATCCCGGAGGATTGCGGCGGCGGCGGTCTCGGATTCTTCGAACTTGCGCTCGTCATCGAACAGATCGGCCGCACCACGGCACCGATTCCCTTCATCGAGACGAGCGTGCTCGGTGCACTTCCGATCGCGCAATTCGGCAGCGAAGCGCAGAAGAACGCACTGCTCCCGAAGGTGGCCGAGGGCGCACTGATCCTCACCGCGGCGTTGGTCGAGGACGAGCCGACGCTCGCCACCGCGGACGGCGACGGCTGGCTGCTCACGGGCACCAAGCTCTTCGTCCCAGCGGCCCAGCTTGCGGACCGCATCCTGGTTCCGGCCGACATCGCGGGCGGCGGATCCGGAGTCTTTCTCGTCGATGCCGGCGCGGATGGCGTCCGGATCGAAGACCTCGACACCACCAGCGGCCAGCCGGAAGCCGTCGTCACATTCGACGCTGTACGGGTTGGCGGCAACGACCTGCTCGGCGACAAGAGCAATGGGGCCGAAATTGCGAGCTGGATCGAACTTCATGCCACCGCGGCCCTCGCCTCGCTCAGCCTCGGTGTGTGTGAAGAAGCGCTCGAACTCACCGCCGAATACACCAAGACGCGCAAGCAATTCGACCAGCCGATCGCGATGTTCCAGGCTGTCGGCCACCGCGCGGCCGATGCCTACATCGACACCGAGGGAATCCGCTTGACCTCATGGCAGGCCGCCTGGCGCCTGGGCGCGGGAATGCCCGCCGAGACCGAAGTGGCGGTCGCGAAGTTCTGGGCCGCCGAAGGCGGCTCTCGAGTCGTGCTCGCAGCGCAACACCTCCACGGCGGTGTCGGGGTCGACCGGGACTACCCGGTCCACCGCTGCTACATCTACGCGCGCCAGCTCGAGCTCACGCTCGGCGGCGGCACCCCGCAGCTGCTCACGATCGGACGCATGCTCGCCGACGAGCCTGCCACGGTCTGAGCCCCCCGAAGACCGAGGAGGAATTCCATGCCCAAGCGCAGGGACGAGGTCGCGATGACCGACGCCGAGTTACGGGATTTCATCGAGAGCCAGAAGACCATCCAGGTCGCGACGATCAACAAGGACGGGACGCCCCACCTGGTGCCGCTGTGGTTCGCGGTTGTCGACGGTGACATCGTGCTCGAAACCTTCACGAAGTCACAAAAGGTCGTGAATCTCGAGCGCGACCCACGCATGACGGTGCTGCTCGAGGCGGGCGAGGTCTATGAAGAGCTCCGCGGCGCAACGATCTACGCCGAGGCCGAGCTCGTTCAGGACGTCGACCGGGTTCACGATCTCCACATGGCGGTGTTGACCCGCAATACCGACATCCCGGTCGAAACACTCGACAAAGTCTCGCGTGGCATGGCGCCGAAGAAGACCGCGATCGTGGTGAAGGTCAAGCGCTGCTTCAGCTGGGACCACCGCAAGCTCGGCGGAGTCTACTGAGCGCGACGCCGCTCGATCCCGAACTACCTCAGGGGGTTGTAGCCATGGGCGAGCGCCGCCTGGACAGGCCCGAGCACGACGTGTTGAAGCGCGAGGTCGCAAACCGGCTGCGCGACGCGGTCGCAGCGCTGGCCGAGTGCGAACATCCCGACGGCGAACTCGCCGATGTCGCAGCCCTCGCGAAATCGCTGGCCGATCGGCTCGCGGGTCCGCACCGAAAGCGCTGGTACGAAGCCGACCCCGAAGACGAGGCCCTCCGTACGTCCTATCTCGACTACAGCCCGATCCGCGGGCCCTATAACGCCATCGCGCCCGAGATGCAGCTCGACTACGTCGAAGGCTCGGACGGCCAGCGGCGCGTCGAGGGGCACGCGCGGCTGAGCCCCGCATACGAGGGGCCGCCGCACGGCGTGCACGGCGGCTGGGTCGCCGCGATCATGGATGAGCTGCTTGGCTTCGCACAAGGGCTCGCCGGGCAGCACGGCGTGACCGCGACGCTCAAGATCCGCTACCGGCACGTCACGCCGATCGACGAGGACCTCCGCCTCTCCGCCTGGATCCATGAAGATCGCGGTCGCGTGCTGATCGTCCGGGGCACCTGCCACGCGGGCGACACCCTCACCGCGGACGCCGAAGGCATGTTCGCCCGGATCCAATTCGACGAAATCCGCGACCGCATGCGCGAGCGACGCACAGCCGACTGAGGGCCCGACTTCGCATCCGACGGCGCCTGGCGCGCGGGCGCGAACAGGCGCCCTACCCGATCACGAGTAGAGTTCTTCTGTCTCCGGAATGTGGCCGAAGATCTCGAGTGAAAGCTCGACGAGTTCCTTGTCCTCGAACAGCCGGCGATAGCTCGGCTCGTCCCTGGACAGCTTCCAGCGCTCGAACAGGCCCATGCGATCGGCATTCTTGACCTTCCGCTTTTCGAACGTGCTACCGCCGCCTTCGCGCGTCGTCCGGTTCCAATGCCTGCTCCTGTAGGAAACACCCAGCCGGTCGGCGAGCTCCCGGCGGTACTCTTCGTCCATCAACCACTTGTTGTAGTTGACCGCGATCATGTTGGGCAGGATCTTGGTTCGCCCGGTGAACTCGGCCGCATGGTTCTTCCACAGGTCGATCGTCCGCTGCGGGTCGGTAAGAAGCGTTTCGCGAATCCGGCGCCCTTCACCGTGGTTCAGGCGGCTCGAGAAGAGGTTGAAGGGATCGCGCATGCACAGCAGATAATGGGTGTCGAGGGCGTGCCCCACGTGTACCTCGTGATCCTGGATCAACCGACTCGGGCTGCTGATCTCCTCCCGCACCGGCTGATCTTCGTAGTTGACCATGAACAACTCGAGATCACCGCTCGTGTCGCCGTCGGCGATGTCCTTCTTGTTCGTGCCGAATTCATCCCGGTACGACTTGCGGTTGTTGCAGAAAGTCTTCGGTGCGCCGTACATGCGGTAGACGAAGTGCACGATGGCATGCTGCCCGGAGCGCCGCATCGCAAAGACGATCAATTGGTTCTTGGTGGTGCGCATGTCGAACGGCAACCCGTGTCCGGCGGACGAAATTTCGAATCACCCGAGAATAGGGTACGTGGAGTGTCTCTACCTCCGGTCGCGGCAGCCCACGGCAATGCGCCGAATCGGCTCGGGAGTCGGCCGTGCTACCTCTCCTCCGTGTTTTCGGGCTCGCCCCAACGGCGAACGCGCCCCGGGCATGGAGAGCGCCGACGCGCCCACTGCGGCCAGAGCGATGGGAAAGATGAAAACTGCCTTTTCGATCCCCGCAAACGCCGATTCGTGTTGGGCGCATCTGACCCATAGCGCCGCCCGAACCATCCAGATCCAAGACGAGTATGAGCGAGTCGCCAACCTGGGTTGCGGTACGGGATGGGCCATCGCGAGTCTCGCGGCCAGACATCCCGCTACGAAATTGGTAGGTGTCGATCCCGCCGCGCAAATGTGCGTTCAGGCCGTGCAACGAACGGAGTCTCTTCCCAACTGTCACGATTCTCGAAGGATCGTTCGAGGCGATTCCCCTCGAGAGCGCTTCGCTCGATTATCTGTACAGCACGCTTTCCTTCCACTGGTGCACGGACCTGGACAAGGCGGTGGCCGAGCTGAAGCGCGTACCCAAGCCGGGTGGAGAAATGGATCTGATGTTCATCGGCCGGGATAATGGCCGAGAATTCATCCAAGTCACGACGCCTCTCTTCCTGTCGTACATGGGGCCCAAGCTTCTTCTGGAATCCGCCCGACTCCGAAAGCAGCTGGAGCGAAACGCCGCGGAGGATCTGTTCCGGCAGGCGTTCCCGGACCGAATCCTGGAGGTGAGCGAGCGCTACGAGACCCACTACGACAGCCTCGAAGGACACTGGGGCTGGGGTGGGTGCGGATCGAGGGTCACTTCATTCAGATCCCGCCGGCGAAGCAGCTGGAGTGCGACGCGAAGGTGAAGGCGGCGGTCGCGAGCCTGGAAAACGCTCGCGGCATCCCCCACACGACGCACCTGCTGCACGTGAAGTTGCGCAGGTGACCCTGGGGTCGGCTATCGCCCCGAATGCGGTTCCAGCCTTCGCGCGAGTTCGTGCCCCACGAGCCGAGCGACCCGGCTACCCGATAGCGCCCAGGGTTCGTGGAGCGCTCGCATGAGAGCTCGCTCAGACGTCGAGCGAAGGCCCCAGAACCTCCTCAGATGATCGCCCCACGCCCCGGGGGGATCCCTGCGTTCGATTCCCAGCGGAGCAAGTTGACTTGTCGAGCTGCTAAGTAGAATTGAAAACTATTGCCTTGACGGAACTAGTCGATGGTGGGAAAATACCTCACATAATACGCGCCAAGGCGGTGCGTGTTGCAAAATTAGAAAAATAGGGAAAATAGAAAATGTCGACCTACTTCGTTCGAATCCTCCGCGGCGGCACCCGAGCTGCGGCTGCACTCGCGCTTCTCGCACTCCCCCTGGCCGCCAACGCGGCGGTCGAAATCGATCCCGGGTATACCGAGAGCAACCTCATGGCCGACGGCTACAACACCCTCGAAAAGTGCGACGCGACTGACACCGAAGCCTGCGCGGTTGCGGCCGACGTCGCCGACAACGAGATCGGTGCACTCGTCAACGCCCAGATCCTTGGCGCCGGAGCCGCGAGCGGTGAGGTCTACACGGACTTCAGCATCAGCGGCGACAGCGAGGCCGTTCTGCTTGGCTCCTCTGTGGCGGCCCGGGTCGATGTCGACGGACTCCTCACGTCCCTCGCGGTCGATGCGATAGCGTCGGTCGATGTCTCGCTTCATGTCATGGACATGACTGCCGGCGTGTTGGTAGGCGCCCAGACGGTGGCTAACCACACGATCGTGAACGGGTTGTTGCCCGTCTCGCACTCGAACGCCGTGGTGATTCCCGTCGCGCTGACGCGCGGCCACGATTATCGAATCAGCCTGATCATCGCGGCGGAGGCCGTGGGCAGCGCCGTGGAACTGGGCGGCGGCAGCGCGCAGTCCGCCTTCATCAATACGGCGAGATGGATGGGCTTGTCGGTGACCGCGGGACAGGATCCCTTCGGTGCGATCGCCGATCTCGAAGACCGCGTCTCGGACGTGGAGGACGACGTGGCATGGCTGATTCCTGTGGTCCGGCAGCTGGTCGCTGATCTGGATGCCCTCGAGGCGCTCGTGGATCGGATCGCGAACGCGCTTCGGGATCTGCAGCAGACCGTCGCGGAGCTTCGCGAAGACTTCGACAATCACACCCACACCTACCTCACCGGGAAGGGCGTCGGACACAACAACACAGAGGCGACGACGACCTTGCCGATGGATGGAGCTTCGATTCAACCGGTGACCACCCCGGGAAACAGCGGGAACACCAACCCGAACGCATCGTCATCCGAGTCGAGTGCATCGGAGAAATCGTGCAGCAGGAAAGACAGGCGGCGTAATCGCTGCTAGCGAGCGAGATACCGCCGCCGCCGGGGCTCGTCAGCCCCGGCGGCGGCGAGCAACGCGCCACCCCGTCGCACGACGAGGGGGAACCTGGAAGAGACCGCGCGCGGCCTGCCGGACCTCCGGGTCGCTCAGGCGAAAGACCGCGCGATCGAGTGCGTAGTGGAGGAAGGCGGTCGCGAAGCCGATGGCGACGAGCGCCTGTACCCCACGCGAAATTCGACAGCGCATCCGCAACCGTCGGCATGACCTTTTTGGCGAAGCCCGGTTCGCCCTGGTCGAGTGCTTCGATTTCCATGATCGGGAGCAGCAGCGCCGAGAGCGCCACGAGCACGAGGCTGAGTGCCGCCTACGGTCCAGTCTCAGCCGCTTACCCCATGGGAACTTGACACTTCGTACCTTATCGGAAATCGATCGCCCGCTTCTTTGTCCTACCCGTTGAAGGACCTTTCCCAGGCGCACTACTTGAGCGCCGCGCAGATGATGGACCTCGAGGCCGGCGCTGCCTCGAGCGCCGCCAGATCGAACTGGTGGCGGCGCGCGTCTCCGCCGGCCGCGAGTGCTTCTACTGAACCAGCTCCCACGCAATGCTGCTCCGTGCGAGCGGCGAGGTCTCCGGAAACGCGGTGGACGTCTCGGCCATCACCGACGACGCCGCCGCCCAGGCGAGCGGCATCGCCCACGCCGAAGCGCTGCTGGCCTTCGCCGCGGCGGCGGCCCGACGCGACGACGCCGGCCTCACGGCTGCACGAGCACGCCTGCTGGACGAGACGGGAGCGGAGGCGTTGGTGGGCGCCGCCGCGGTGGTAGGAAACTTCGAGCGAATGACCCGCATCGCCGACTCGACGGGCATCCCCCTCGACACGCCGACTGGCTCCCGAGATCGTCTGACTGGTTCGGGAAGCAGGGCTTCGGATGAGCCCCCGATGGAACAGTGCGAAGCGGCACACCCAGGGTTAGAGTGATGAAAAAATGGATCCCACCTTCTCGGTCTTTGCGCGGGCGTTCCGAATCGAAGCGCCCTTCATGAACGAATGGCTGGAGTACCACGTTGGCATCGGTTTCTCGACCTTTTACATCGTCGTAGCGGGGCGGGGAGAGGACACGGACGAGGATCACGAATTTCTTCTCCAGCGCATCGCTCCCGAGTTCATACCGCGGGTAAGGTTGTTCAAGGCGCCGGACTGCATCCGCGTGCCCGAAGTTTCCGAACAGTTGAACCTCCGCAGCATCTGGGATGAAGACGAGCGGGTCCTGTTCATCGATATCGACGAGTTCCTGGTGCTGCAACGCCACGGCACCATTCAGGAATTCTGGGAACAGATGCCCGGGCGCAACGACGGGTTCTCTTTCGAATGGGTGAACTATCCATCGGACGATTGGGGATACGATGGGCTCAAGAGCCATATGCGCAGCAAATCACCCCTGGTGGGTGTCAACCGCAAGGGTATGGCCCGGATTGGATCGCTCGAAAAAATCGGAAATCATCGCCACTCGTACATCCCAGGGGCCTTCTGCCGGAAGGTAGAGATTTCCGACGCGTTCTTGTGTCACCTGTGCAACCGTGGACTCGCCGACACGATTTGCAGGATCCTCTGCGGATCGTTCAAATCGAACGATACCGACATCGCGTTGATGAAAGAGTTGATACGAGGCGCTGCCCCCCCGGCGAATCTTCCTCGACGTCTGATCCTGATGCACGCACAATTATTGATGGCCGCGCAGAGCAACCATCGAGTCGCGCTCGCGAAACATCTGCCTGAGCTGCGCTACGGATGCGACGACGATGCCCTGTCCGAACTAATCGGACGAGCGCTCGGTGCTGGAACCAATAAAGACGAGATCGAGCTGACGCGATGCGCGATGAACATCACGAAGAAATACCGGGTGAAATTCGACATCTCCCCCAGAGAGATCCATGACCTGGGCGGCTTCGTGACGATCTGCAACAGACTGCGCGTCGTCGAACGAAATGCGATCGGGGATGGTGAAGGAGAGCACGTCTGCTACACGCTGGCCGCCGTCCCGGAAGACGGAGGCAAAGGCCTTCTGCGGCAGTGGCGGCCCTGGAGCAGGTGGCTCCGGCGACGCATGTGACGCGAGCTGTTCAGCCAACAGCGGATTGAAATTTCCGCCTACGGTCCAGTCTCAGCCGCTTACCCCATGGGAATTTGACACTTCGTACCTTATCGGACATCGATCGCCCGCTTCTTTGTCCTACCCGTCTCCCCCTACCGATAAATGGCGTGTCGCGAAACAGTACGAGGTCGAATTCGTCGATTCCCTGGAGGAAATCCGCGAGATCGGCGGTTTCGTCGCGATGTGCAACCGGCTGCGGGGCGCTCGCAGAAACGTGGTTAGAACGGGTGACGGGGAGCGCGCCCGCTACACCGTTGCAGCGGTTCCCCGCGAGACTGTGGATCAAACCGAGCCCCCGCGCTCTCGCTGGCGGCGATGGTTTCAGCGAAGAAGCTGACGGAATCCGGCGTCAGCGAGTGATGCGGAAGATGTGATCCGCGAGATTCTCCACCTTCAGGTCGTGAAACCTGTCGAGCTGCTCACCGAAGCGGCGGATCCGGATGCCCAGTTCTTCGACGCTGGTCCCCGGAAATCGGTGGTCGTGATAAGCGGAGGAGTGGCGATTGCCGGGGATCGCGGCGGCATCGCGTTTGGCGACGGTTCGTTTACGCAGTTTCTTCCGCCCGTCCCAATACTGGTAGAGGGAATCACTGCGGAACTTCCGGTCGGCGAAGCCGGCGGCATTCAGTGCGTCGATCATCCGATCGGACGCGAGCGGCCCTTCCAAGGACGCGACGTGATGCTGGAGGATCTCGCTACGAATGGCCGCGCGCTCCTGCCTGCGCGGATCGCCGCCGACGATGTCGCGTACCGCGGAGATCAACTCTTCGACGCTATATGCCTGCTCGCTCAGCGAGTCGGGAAACTCGAAATCGAACCCCTTGTGCGACACCGGCCGGAAGGCGATCGCCGGGCGATCGAGGACGGCGGCCTCCACCGCGGTCGTGCAACCGTTGTGAACGAGGGCGCCGCAGGCGATCAGCCAGGGGATCACACTCTTCTCGCTGACGACCCGCACGTTCGTGTGATCCCCCGCGGCCTCCTTCCAGGCTGCGTGATCTTCGGCAGGATGCGGGCGCACGACGATCGTGTGCTCGGGAAATGCGGCTGCGATGGCGGGCACCAGCGCGCGGAAGTGGCCGAACAGCGCCGCCTTGTGCTCGGCAAGGCCCCGTGCGAACTCGGGCTCCATGCCGCGAGTGTTGTCGCCGAGAATCAACTCGCCACCCGACTCGGATGCGGGCTGCAACAGATTCAGGCTCTCTGCGAATGCGTTGACGAAGCCGAAATTGCAGTTGATCAGGATGAAGTCGCCGTAGTGGCGCCGGATCTCGCCGACTTCTTCATCGAAGTAGCCGCGCACATCGGGTCGCAACAGATCGACGCGTGGATTCCCGGTGACGGCCACCGGTGTGTCGCCGATGCCGGGGAACTCGCGGAGGACCTTCGCGTCATCCTCCCCCCAGGCGAAGATCCGCGAGACGAAGGCGATCGACTCCTCGGCCAGGCGCCTGCGGTAGTAGTGCTCGCGGGGAAATCGTACCAGCGCCTCTTCGTCCCAGGCCACGACCTGGTGCCCGAGACCACGCAGGATGCGGAACATCCTTTTCGCGATCGACCGCAACCCCTTGGCCAGGAAGACGCCCCGCGGAAGCTTTGCCATGGCGTTGTTGAGCGGCCCACGCGAACCGAGCACCGCAGCGTAGCCGTGCTCTGCGGCGACGCAGGCCAGGAAGAGCTTCGCGTCCAGCTCTCGAACCTGGCTTTCGACCGGAATGAAGATCGTCGTCTGCTTTGCTGCCATCGACTGCGAACCATCTCACCCAGAAGAGCACGAGCGAGAAACGAGGATTGACATTCGAGTATATGCGGCTCGCCGGGAGTGTTCTAGTGGCCGCCGTATCGGATCTTCCGCAGCTGCGAAGAGCTGCGAGTGGCAGCCGAATCTCGCGAATGCCAAGCTTGGAGCCAGCGCCAGCCGCCCGACAGATCCCGGCCGCGGCAGCCTTACGACATGGAAACCGGATGGCCACGACATCGAACCAGAACGTACTGATCGCTTCGATGCGGCGGTCCGGCGGGACGCTGCTGGTGCGGCTGCTCGAAGGGCATCCGGAGTGCAGTGTCTTCCCTTTCGAGCACTGCCATACCTCGAAGAAGGCGGTGTATCGCTGGCAGGACGACCGACTTTTCCGCTTCATGTCCCCGGGCAAGAAGATCCGAGTATGCGATTTCGGAAAGAACTTCCAGCGCAAGCTCACCCGCTACCACGGCGACGTCGACTCGACTGCGTTTCGACGCGACCTGATCGAGCTGGCTTCGCGAACGCACAGCGTTCGGGCGCTCTACCGGCCCGCAGCTTCGCTCTACTTCCAACACTTCCACGCTGCTTCGCTCCGACCCTCGCTCGTCAATCACTGCGCACGCCTGTGCATCCTGGCTCCCTGGCAGATCCGGCGCATCTTCGGTGATCACCGCTTGGTCGTCTCGGTTCGCGACCCGCGCGCCGTCTTCTCATCGCTCGAGCACAAGCGAAACCAGAGCTATGACGAAACGATCATCCCCGCGTTCTGCAACGAGTGGAAGCAATCAGTGGAGCGGTATCACCTGGGCGACGCACGAGCGATCTCGTTTCTCTTCGAGGATCTGCTGTCCGACCCGGAGCGGGTGATGCGCTCGCTGGCGGCCGAGCTCGACATCTCGTTCGACGAGGCCCTGCTCGATCCCACCAGACTGGGGGAACCAGCGAAGGCCAATACCAGCTTTTTACGCAGCACGGGGATCGACCCGTCGGCGGTCGACTCCTGGAAAGCCAGGCTGGACGAACGACCTCGGCGAGAAATCGAAGAGCGCCTCGGGCCGCTCATGCGACGCCTCGGTTACCTCTAGGCCGATCGGCTGGCGGAATCCGCTGCGAGCGAAGCGTTCAGGTTTCCGCCGGGTTCCGAAGTCCCGCCATCACGGGCTGGTTCCCGCTGAGGGGTCGGAGCTGCGGTGAACGGCGCCCGCCCGAATGTGCGGAAAGTCGGGCACCTCGGCGAATCCGAGGAACTTCGAGAGGGCGCGGTTGATCTCCGGGGCATCGAGATGCGTTCGCAGCAGTCGCCCGCTGCCCGCGAAGGTTCGGTTCACAGCATCCAGGTGCTCGCTGTAATTGCGAATCAGCGCGTCGCGATCCGACGGTTTCACCACACTGCCCAGCGGCAGTCCGTACTGAATGGCCTCGAGGGCCCCGAGTACGCGATCACCTTCCGAGAGATTCCAATGGCGCGACAGCGAATCCCACCACTTTGCGGGCTCTCGCTCGACCACGATGAAGCGGCCGGCGGGGAAGGTCTCCGCCAGGCACTCATGCAGGCCGGGAAACGGCACATCGCCGAAGAAGTCGAAGCGGGCGAGGACGGGTGCCAGCGCCGCGACGCAACGCTGCGGATCACCCACGTAGGGTTGGAGGAGTTCCGCGTAGTGGACGCCGCAGTTCACGAAGACGGGCCAATGCAGGCCCCGCATGCCGAGTCTCTCGAGATACTCATGAACGCTGCGCGTACCGGTCTTCTGGTAACTGATGATGAAGACCAGCGGTCGATCCGAAATGGAATCGAGTAACGCGCGCGCCGGTCCGAGTTGTGGACCTCCCAGCACCTTCTCGAGCTGCAGCGATGCGAGCCGCGGCCCCAGCCCCCTGCGCCTGATCCAGCGATTGAGCAGCTTTCGCTGTTCCCAACTGAGCCCGTCGGGCATGCCGGTTCTCAATAGGGCGAGCATGCCGTTGAACCAGGCCATCGAAAAATCTCCAGGATCGACATCGAACGGACCCATCACGGGGGCACGTGTCAAACAGCCGGGTGTGCCCCGGGCTTGGTCGGCTCCGCGGCCTCGATGTGAGCGAGGACCCGATCGACATAAGGATCCCATGCAACCCGGCCGAGGGCAAAGGCGCGGCCGAGCTCCAGTGGCGACGCCGCGATCCAGGTCCGGTAATAGGAGCGGGCCTCGTCATCGCTCATGTGCGCCGTCGCGAGTTTCCACGCCTGCTTCGGAAAGCGGACCTTCTTGCCGCTGGGCCAGTGATCCGGGTATTCAGCCATGCGGCGGTATTTCTGCAACCACTGTTCCGCACCGGAAATGTTGAAGTGATAGTGAAAGCCGGCGCGCTCGATGCGAACGACGTCCAGGCGGTCGGCGTCCGGCCCCGAGACCCTCGACCACTTGTGAGTGGTGCGAAGACGGAGATCGGCGGACGTGCGCGCAATCGTCTTGCCCTGGTCGTGACCGAACCAACAGCGCCGCAGCTGCCGCTCGCCGCCGGGCGCGTCGGGCATCCGTCGCCTGATCGCCGGCGGCCGCGCCCGCGGTTGGACGAAATGATTCTTCCAGAAGGGCTGCCCGGGCCCGAGCCGCTGGGGAACGACCTCGACCGTCTCCATCGACACGACTTCCGTGGCCTCGGCGATCCGACTCAGCATTCGAGGCAGATTGCCGCGGTCTGCGGGATTCGAGTCGAAGCCATGCCGGAACCCAGCACTGCGCCAGTCGCCGTCGACGGGAAGCGACTCGCCGGACGCGAACTCGTCCGCGTCCACGGCCAGCAACCAGTCGAAACCCTCGTCGCGCGCGATCTCTAGAACCGAAGTGATGCTGTTCGCCAGGTAGTGGGGCAGATATTCCTCGTCGTCCGAGCGGTCACGTTCGATGGTCCGCACCCACGGAAAGGACTTCGCGATCTCCGCGCTTCCATCGGTGCAGCGATCGAGCACCACGTAAGCGCGCGTGACGCCGAGCGAGTGGTGATACCTGAGGTTGTCGGCCAGGAACTCCGCTTCGTTTCGAACGCAGCTGACCTGAGCGACGGAAGGCGAGGATCCTCCGGTCACGATCGGGCCGCCGCCAACGCGCGCTCGAGAGGCCGGAGGAAGCGCTGGATCGTGCGGTCTTCGACCGGATTTCGCTCGATCATCTCGGAGAACCGCACTCGGCGTTCGGCGGCGAGATCACCCGGCACACCATCGCTCTCGGTCGCCGGCCTGGCCGCGCTTCCCTTCGTGACCTTGCGCTGGAAGTCCTCTTTCGATCGCGTGAAGTAGTGGTTCAACCGGAAGACTTCGTCTGCGATCAGGTTGCGATCCTTGTAGCTCTTGTAGTCGACGCGTTCCTTTCGCTCATTGCATGCCGACCGCGCACCGGTCTTCATGTCGAACATGTGAACACCAACCACACGCGACACGCAGGTGGGATCGACGATGCACTTCACCTTGAGCAACTCGTCCTCATCCAGGGGCGGCGGGAACGGAGCGCGCATCACGTAGTTTCCGATCACCGTCCCGCCGGGTCGCGTCGCGTGACCTGAAAAACCGAACATCCGCCAGGGAATGGCGATGGCGGGAATGTCTTCGTAGCGTCGCAGTGCGTCCGTCAACGTCTCCGCCACCGCCGGGTAGAGGAATTCGTCCGCGTCGAGAAACGTCATCCAACGCCACTGTGGTCCGTACGTGCACAGAGCGTGCGCATAGGCGTAGACCTGGGGACCGGTGTCCAGGTCGAAGCGGGGCCAATGAGTGAGGGTGACGAACCCTGCGCGCGCATAGCGCCCCAATATTTCGAGCGTATCGTCCCGACTGCCGTTATCGTAAACGTAGATATGCCCGCAGCCCATCAGCCGGTGGAACTCCAACCACTCTTCGATGTAGGCCCCCTCGTCCTTGACGATGACCACCGCGGCGAGTTCACCGAAACCGTCGCGCGAGCGTTCCACCGGAGGGATGGCCAACTTCTTCCGCGAGCCCAGCTTCCGGGACTGCTTGCGGGATCTGAAGAACATTCGAATTCCTTCCGGCCCGGACGCTCGCCGGCGAACGTTGCGAAGGCGCTGGAGGTTAGAGGAGCCCCGGCTGCGGAGGCAAGAATCGCGCTGATGCGCGCGAAAGATAGCCGCTGTCGCTCGCTCACGTGCGCGCTCGCGCGGCGTTCGGCAGACGCCTGCGACGCCGATTTGTAGTAGGATCCGCACCTCGCTCGGACCCGCGGGGTCCCGAGCGTTCTCCGACGCCCCTCTCGATGATTGCAGAGAGTGTGCGATCTCCTATTTCCCCCGGCTGGCGACGATGTTGCACGCTGCCCGGCTGCGGAGGATCGATGCGCATTTGGATTGACGCCACCCAACCCGAGAGCCGGGTCGAAATCTTCTCAATGACGTTGTTGGAGCGCCAGTTACGGGCGATCGCCGACAGTTCGCGGAAGATTCGATCGCTCAAGGTCGCAGTCCAGAAAGCCGGCATCGACGCCGCGCGGCGATCGATCGTCGGTCTCTCCAAGAAGTGCCTCCGTCCCAGCGAGATCTGGGTCGAGCTGTCACCCGGTGAACCGGATCCCAACTGGATTCCGGAAGAGTTCACTTCGAAACTCCCAATCCGTTGGATGCGGGAGCCGGGCTCGACGCGAGAGCGTCTACAACGAGCCTTGAAGAACGCGGCGGGTGAGACGGTGCTGGCGTTCTCGGGCGACTCCGTGATCGACCAGCGCTTGATCGAGCACATGGCCTGGTGGTCGGGGGGTAGTGCCGCATTCATCAGCGAGGAAGGCGACGAGAGCGCGACGATCATGCGGCTGGAGCAGCCTCTTCCGGAGTCGTCCGCCGACGAGAATTCATTGCTCGAAGTCGCCCGCAATGCGGTCAAGGCGGGGGCGATCAAGCAACTCGACCCGGGCGACATGGACACCTACATCAAGAAGCTTCGGCGCGATCTGGCGATGTACGCCTTCCGCGTCGCAGACGAAGCCGGCCGTTCCCGGATCGAACGTTTCCTCTTCGACTCGAATTACAAGGGATCGACGGATTTCATGACCAAGTGGGTATACCCACCCTTGGTCTGGCGCATGCTGCTGCCGCTCACCCGGCGGCGTGTTCACCCGAACCTGGTGACGTTCATCGGCATGACAGCCTGCTTCGCGGCGGTTCCGTTCTTCGCCGCCGGCATGTGGCTACCCGGGCTCGTGCTCGCCTATGTCATGAGCATCCTCGACTCCGTCGACGGAAAGCTCGCGCGAGTCACCTTTCAGTCCAGCGAACAGGGCGACGTTCTCGACCACGGTGTCGACACCATCCACCCCCCCTTCTGGTACTGGGCATGGGGCTGGGCGCTGTCCGGCGGCGACATCTCCTCGGGGGTCTTCCTCGCATCCCTGTGGATGTCGCTCTTCTACATCTTCGACCGGATCATGGAAACGCTGTTCACCGCGAGCACGGGCAAGTCGATCCACGGCTACACCGAGTTCGACGCTCGCATGCGGACCTTCATCTCCCGGCGCAACGTGAACCTCGCACTGTTCACGGTCGCGCTTCCGCTCGGCCTCGCGATTCCGTCCTTCTACGTGATCGTCGGCTGGCAGGCCGCCAGTGCGATCTTCCACCTGAGCCGCGTGATCCATTTCTGGAACGTGAGTGACAGCGACGTGATGGATTCCGCGTAGCGCAGCGTTCTCAATCCGCCTCGATTCGATAGACATGCTCGGCCACCGGTTCGACCCCGACTCCGCCGAAGCGACCGAGGCAACCATCGAGACGAGCGATCAGGTCGCGCAGATCGGCTTCGGCGACGCCCGGAAAACGCTTCTCGTGGCGTTCGCCCTTGCCCAGGTGGTGAGTCGGCGATGCGACGGCATGGCCCTTCTTTCGGCTCCGACGGCGCGCGGCCCGGCCTCCCCGCAGCCGGTCGAATAGCGAAGCCCGGGGGAGCTCCTTGCGCTCGGATTCCTGGTTTGCCACCACGTCGACGATTCGGTCGGAGGCAAACGGGCCGCTCAGGCTCTCGAGGTATTCGTCGATCGGCCTCCGCTCGGCCGGAGGCGGTGCGCACGGCAACTCGCCGCGGGCAGCCCGCTCGAGCATGGCGCGCATTTCGTCGAGGCTCACGCATTCGTGGCCGAGCGAATTCGGAAGATCGGAATCAAAAGCGTCGGACTTCACGGGTCGGTAGCTGACGACCGGCCGGCCGAGTGCATACGCTTCGATCGCGGTCGTGCAGCCGTTGTGGACGAGAACGTCGGCAGCGAGAAGCCAGGGAATCACATTGCCGTCGTGAACGACCTCGACGTTGTCGTACCCCGCGGCGGCGGCGACCCAGGGCTCCGGCCGTTCGTTGGGATGCGGACGAACGACGAGAGTTCGATTCGGCAAGCTCGAAGCGACATCGGGAATCATGGCTCGAAACGCGTCGAAGAGGGCACGTTTGTGCTCGAGATAGCCGGGCGAGAGGCCGCCGCCTGCTCCGCCCGGGGCACCCCGAGCCGGAGCAGGCGAATCCGACGCCTCGAGCTGGTAACGAAATCCGTTGACCTTCGAGAAGTTCGTGTTCAGCAGCGCAAACCTGCCGTGGCGATCGCGAAGACGACGCACGTCGTCGTCGAAGAACCCGCGCAGCTCGGGTCGCAGCAGATCGATGCGCGGGTGCCCCGTGGTGAAAATCGGAGTTGCGTCGAAACCGGGAAATTTCCGAAACATCTCCGCATTGTCGCGGCCCCACGCGAACAGGAACGACACTTCCGCCAGCGCCTCCGACGACATGCGCCGTCGGAAATAGTGCTCGGCCGAAGGATAGACGAGGGCCTCTTCGTCCCAGACGCCGATCTCGTGACCCAGCTTTCGCAGGATCCGGAACATCCGCGTGCTCCGGCGCGTCATGCTCTTCGACAGGTAGGTTCCGCGCGGAAAGCGCGTGATGTAATCATCGACCTGCGTGCGATGCCCGAGAATCGAGACGAAACCGCGTTGCGCGGCGACACAAGCCAGCAACAACTTGGAATCGAATTCACGAACCTGGATTTCGACGGGAATGATCAGCGTGGGTTTCGATGCCGACACAGCAGATGTTTGTAACAGCCGCACCCCGTTTCCGCCATCGAACACCCGCTCACGACACCCGTGGCCAACAAAGGCATGTCCGTCCGGATCGAATTCGGCCGGACTCCCGACCGTGATGCGCGACAAGCCGCTCTCGCCCTCGGACTACCTCGCGCGCCCGATACTCGTCGATCCGCTGCGAGTCGAGGACTGCTGTCTGATCTCGGACGGCGGCGCCGCCTGCATCATGACGACCCCCGAACGCGCACGGGATCTGCGCAAACCGCCGGTGCTGGTCGAAGGTGTGGGGATGGGGATGGTCGCGCAGCTGAATCAGGCCGTCGCTACTGCCCGTCCGCAGGAGCGGGTTCCGCCTCGGGGGGTTGGACGCGCTTGTAGGCGACGCGGCCGCTGGGCCTGTCGAGCACTACCCGGTTCTCGTCGACGATCGTGTAGACGAGGCCCTCGCCATCCGGCCGGGTGACGATGACGCGGCCGTCCGCGATCTCGTAGCCGACCGATTGGGACTTTCCGCTCATCACCATCTTGTCCTCTCGGAACTCGATCTCCTCGACCCCGGAGAACCCCATGCTGATGACCGCACCGGCCGCTGCGAGACCTTCGCTCGCGTCGGCGTCGAAGACCCAGCGGCCGAGGAGAGGGTTGGTCTCGCCGCAGGCGGTCACGACGATGGGCAGGAGCAGAATGAGCGTCGCGAGTATCGGGTGAATCGGACGGAACGGACGGTTCATCATCGAAGCTCTCCTCGTTCTGAATGGATCGGCCCCGAGTCTAGCCCGGAGAACCAGGAGCGGAAAGTTGGGGTTGCGGGATCTTCGACGACCGTTGCGCTGATCCCGGAAACAATCGATCGAATCACAGGCCCGAGACGGGCGCCGACCGACATCGCCGGCGTGTTACCATCGATCCTCGAATTCGTGCGGTGTTGGGCGACCGGTCGAGCGCCCGGAAGCCCCCCCGACGAACGAACGGATCGGCGAGACGACCGACGATGCGATGGCAACGCGGCCCCCGAAGTCGCAACCTGGAGTATCGGCGTTCACAACGCCCGCGGCGCGCGGGCTTGGGCGGTGGCGGGATCCGCGTGCCGCTCCCGCGTGGACGCGGCGGCCGGTTGAGCTTCACCGGGATTCTCGTCGTGCTCGGAGTCTCCTGGCTGCTCGGCATCAACCGCTGACCCTGCTCGGGGGTCTCGGTGCCGGAAGCCCCACTCGAGTGGGGATCGACCCGGGCCGGTCGTTCGGCGATCCACAGTCGGATGTCGGCGCGCGCGAGCCTCTCCGCACGACACCGGAAGAAGAAGAACTCGTCGACTTCGTATCCTTCGTCATCGACGACGTGCAGCTCACGTGGACGAAGCTGTTGCCGGGCTACCGCGATGCGAAGGTGGTGCTGTTTCGCGGCGCAACCCAATCCGGCTGCGGTGTCGGGCGCAGCGAGATGGGCCCGTTCTACTGTCCGCGTGATCAGAAGGTCTACGTCGACCTCGGTTTCTTCGAAGATCTGCGGGCGCGCTTCGGTGCGCCGGGCGACTTCGCGCAGGCCTACGTACTCGGGCACGAAATCGGCCACCATATCCAGACTCTCACCGGCGTGAGCGAGCAGGTACGGCGCGAGCAGACCGCAAACCGCGGCGGCGCAATCGACCTCTCCTCCGACGCCTGCCTGATCGGGCACTGCTACTTCGCAGCATTTTTCTTCTATGCTCGTTCTTCGTGACCGTCGCGAAGAAGATCTGCATGCTCGGAGACCCGGGGGCCGGCAAGACCTCGCTGGTCCGCCGCTACGTGCTGGACGAGTTCACGGACGATTACCAAACGACCCTGGGCGTCAACGTCTACAAGTACGAAGACGAGATCGTGGCCGAGGGTGCCGTTACGCATTTCAAGCAGATTCTGTGGGACGTCGAGGGAGGGCTCCAGCGCGAGTCGCTGCTCGCCAACTACCTGGGCGGCGCATCGGGAGCCATCATCGTCGGTGACGTCACCTGGAGCGACTGCGCGGAGACGATGCGGGCGAATGCCGATCGCTTCCGAGAAACCTGCCTCGACAGCCCCGCGGTGTTCGCGGTGAACAAGATGGACCGAGTCGAGAAGTCCCGGCGGTTGGTCGATGTCGAGCGCCTCGCGCGAGAGTTCGGCGGCATTGTGAAATACACGAGCGCCGCTACCGGCGCCGAGGTCACTTCGTTGTTTCGGGCGCTCGCGCGCCGGATCCTGGGCGTGGCGGACTGACGGCTGATGTCCACGCTCTCCGAATCCCAACTGGAACGAGCTGCGGGCCTCCTCTTCACGTCGACCGACTACGGAATCGCAGTCCTCGATCCCGACGGACGAGTCACTGCCTTGGGGGGCGCGCTGGTCGACGGCATCGAGTCCGGCGAGGCCGCTTGCGACGCCATGCCCTTCCTCGTGGGTCTAGAGGACGAGCTCGCAGCAGCGGCCGGGGCGACGGGCAAACCATTCCATCTTCCGAACCTGAATCTCACGCTTCCCTCGGGCAAGGTTCGCTTCGTGTCGCTCTACATCCTGCCGGGCGAGGAGCCCGGGGCTGCAAGCGTCGTGCTTCGAGATACCACGGAGGCCTCGCTTCACCACCGCAAGGACATGCAGCGCAAGAATGAACTCGACCAGACCCGCCGAGAGCTCGAGACGACGAATCGCCTGCTTGCAGAGGCGAGCCATCGGGCCGAACAGGCGACCCGCGCCAAGTCGCAGTTCCTGGCGATGATGACCCACGGAATCCGCACGCCGATGAACGGAGTGTTGGGAATGCTCCAGCTGCTCCTCGACTCCAACCTCACGTCGGAGCAACACAGCCACGCCCTGACCGCGTTCGCGTCCGGGGAGTCGTTGCTTCGCCTCATCAACGACATCCTCGACTTCTCGAAGATCGAAGCCGGCAAGCTCGAGCTCGAGCACGCGCCCTTCAGCCTGCGCGAGGTGGTCGAGGGAACGACCGAACTCCTCGCCCCGCTCGCACAGGAGAAGGGGGTCGAGATCGCGGCCCACATTGCCGCGCCGGTCCCCGATGCCCTCGTGGGTGACCGCGGCCGCCTGCGACAAATCCTCCTCAACCTGATCGGCAATGCCATCAAATTCACGTCTACGGGTGGGATCCACATTTCTGTCGAGAAACGAGAACAGCCGCACGAGCTACTGCATTTCGAGGTGCTCGATTCGGGCATCGGAATCCCGGAAGCGGCCCAGGCGCAGCTCTTCGAGGACTTCACCCAGCAAGACGCCTCGACGGCCAGCCGATTCGGAGGCACGGGGCTGGGACTCGCCATTGTGCAGCGCCTCGTCGCTCGAATGGAGGGGAAGCTCGGGGTCGAGAGCGAGCCGGGCCGGGGCAGCAGCTTCTGGTTCGACGTACCCTTCGAAGTTCATCCGACCGCCGCCGCGGTCGCGCCGGAAGCCCAGGGAAGAGCCCTCGCACTCTCGGCCAATGCCATCGCCCTTCGAAACTTCAGCGAACAACTCGAGGCCCTCGGCTACGCGCCCGTGGCCGCAAGCGACTTCAACGCCGTCCGGCGACTCGTCGAGCAGGTACCGGAGGCGTTTGCGGCCGTGCTCGTGGACGAGTCACTTCCCGAGCTCGAGCGCGAGGCCATCGCAAACCTACCCCGATTGAGAGACGCCCGTCGAATCCTCGCTTGTGCACAGAGCCACATCGGAGGCGACCACGAGCCGGGCACCGGCGGATATCACGCGCGCATACCCAAACCGGTGTGGGGCAAGAACCTGCGGGAGGCGATCGAATCCGACGGGCGCTCGACACGAGCCGCCCCCTTCGTCACCGCGCCCGCGACGCGCTCCGAGCGCCTGCTGGTCGTGGACGACGGAGAAGCCAATCGCCGAGTGGCCCACGCCCTGCTCGCGAGATCGGGCTTTCCCGTCGACGCCGTGGCGAGCGGCGAGGAAGCCCTGCTCCGGCTCGAGCGGGATGCCTATGCACTCGTGCTCATGGACATCCAGATGCCTGGCCTGGACGGATTCGAGACGACCGAGCGAATCCGTGGCCTCGACGGAGTCGCCGCGCGAACGCCGGTCGTCGCCATGACGGCGAATGCAATTCAAGAATTGGGCGAGCGATTCGAGGCCGCAGACTTCGCGGGCTACATCCACAAGCCCGTGGCGAAGGCCGACCTGCTCGCCACCGTCGATCGCATTCTCGCTGCCGAGAGGTCGCAGCAGCTGCCGGCACATACCATTCCGGTACCGGAGTTGGTCGCTGCCGAAGTGCTGCAAGAGTTCTGGCATTCTGTCGGCGAACGGGCCTTCGACCGCCTCGTCGACACCTACTTCGAAGAGATTCGCGTACGACTCGAGTCGATCCCGACCGAACTCGCCGCACAACGACTCGACAGCGTCGAACGACTGGCCCACGACTTGAAGACCTGCGCTGCAGCCCTCGGCGGCCTCCCGCTGCGAGATCACGCAGCCGCGCTCGAGCAGGCGAGCCGCGAGGGCGATGAAGAGACGACGCGGGCGATCGTGGCCGACATCGGCCCACTCGGCCGCGACACCCTGGCCACCGTCGAAGCGCTGAGAAGCAGCATCGGCTAGCGATCGGGTGGCCGCGCCGTTCAGATCCGGATGCGATCGCCCTCACGCGGGGCGACACAACGGACGGACGAGCCCCAATCGGCCAGCAGACCCGCGACCGTCTCGAGCTTGGCGTCGATGGCGTCGTCGTTCTGGTCCGGGTCGTGGTGGAAGAGGTAGAGGGTCTCGACCGAAGCGCGATGGGCCAGGTCCGCGACCCGACTCACGCACGAATGCCCCCATCCCACCCTGGCTGCATACTCCGCGTCCGTGTAGGTCGTATCCGTGATCAACGCATCGGTGCCGCTGACGAACTCGATCAGCTGCGCCTCGTACTCCGCGCTGAAGTATTCGGAATCGGGCAGGAAGAGTTCGTTGTCGGTCACGTAGCAGAGCGAGCGCCCCCCGTAGGTGAGCCGATATCCCAGGCAATTACCCGGGTGGGAGAGCAGCATGGTCCGAAGCTCGATCTCGCCCAGCTTGTGACTACCCGCGGACAGATCCTCGAACTCGACACTGGATGCGAACTCCTGGATCGTGATCGGGAAATACACCCCTTCCATCTGAGCCGAGACTAAGTCGCGAACACCCTTGTCGCCCTGCGACGCTCCCATGATCCGAATCGCATTGCCGGGGATGTAGAGCGGCGTGAAGAAAGGGATCGCGTTGATGTGATCCCAGTGAGGATGAGAAAGCAGGAGGCTCGCCTCGACGCGTCCTCGACTCATGAGGTGATCGCCGAGTCGCTTGATCCCCGAACCCGCGTCGAACACGAAGAGCGAACCCTTCGGAAACTCCACGGTCACACACGAGGTATTCCCGCCGTAGCGAAGCGAATCGGCCCCGGGTCGCGGCAGGGTTCCACGCACTCCCCAGAATTCGACTTCGATCCGATCTTCGACGATTCGATCGATCTGTTGCAGAAAGGACTCGGCCCGGATCGGCTTCTGGATGTAGCCGTCCGCGCCGAGTTCCGCCGCGCGCCTCCGGTCGTACTGAAAGCCCTTCGACGAGCAGATCACGATCTTCAGATCGCTAAGCGCGGGGTTCTCACGCAGTCGGCGACAGACCTCGAAGCCATCCATGTCGGGCATCATCAGGTCGAGCAGCACGACCTGCGGACGCTCCCGCTCGATGGCCTCGAGGGCCGGGCGGCTTTCCGTGCACACCGTGACGCGGTGCCCCGCGTTCTCGAGCACGGCCTCGGCGGTCCTGGCCAGGGCCAGGTTGTCGTCCACGACATAGAAGTGGAGATCACCGCTCATCGTGCCCTCACTGCAGCGGGGAGAGCCGCGACGTTACCATGAATCCGGGGCCATGAACCGAATCGGGCGAGGCGGCATCTCTAACACGCACCGCAACGCAAGTGGGTCGTGATCCCCCCGCGATCCGGCCGGTCAGCAACGCGGAGTGGTAGTGGCGACCGCCGCCGCATAGTATTCGGCCCCTCGAAAGCATTCGGCGAGGATGTCCGACCCGAGCGAAACATCAAGAATAATCGAGTACATAGAAGGAAATCAGCTCATGTCCGAAGGTGTCGCAGGCGGCCAGATCGACGAGTCGCTGGCCAAGTTGGGGAGCTCGCTGCAGAGCGAGATCGGAAAAGTTCTGGTGGGGCAGGAGGCCATGGTGCAGGGTCTGCTGGTCGGCCTGCTGTCGTCCGGCCACATACTGATCGAAGGACTGCCGGGTCTCGCCAAGACGCTCACGGTGCACTCGCTGGCCCGGGCGATCCATACCGGCTTCTCCCGCATTCAGTTCACACCCGACATGCTCCCCGCGGACGTGATCGGTACCCAGATCTTCAACCCGAAGGACGCGACCTTCAGCGTGAAGCAGGGGCCGATCTTCTCCAACCTCGTCCTCGCCGACGAAATCAATCGCGCGCCCGCCAAGGTGCAGTCGGCGCTGCTCGAGGCGATGCAGGAGCGACAGGTCACGATCGGCGGCGAGACCTTCCTCCTGCAGGAGCCTTTCCTCGTGCTCGCCACCCAGAACCCGATCGAGCAGGAGGGAACCTACCCTCTGCCCGAGGCACAGATCGACCGCTTCATGCTCAAGCTCCGGGTCGGCTATCCCAGCCAGGAGGAGGAGCGGCGCATCCTCGATCGCATGGCCAGCGGACAACCCATTCCCGAGGTACAGGCGATCGCAACCGCCGACGACATCCTCGCCGCACGGCGTGCGGTAAGCGAACTCTTCGTCGACGAGAAGGCGCGCAACTACATCGTCGACCTGGTGCAGGCCACCCGCGAGCCGGGCACGGCCGGCCTGCCCGAGCTCGAGGGGCTGATCGAGCACGGCGCGAGCCCGCGCGCGAGCATCGCCCTGATGCAAGCCGCCAAGGCTCACGCATTCCTCCAGGGCCGCACCTACGTGACGCCTCACGACATCCAGACCATGGCACCCGACGTACTGCGCCACCGCGTCTCGGTGAGCTACGAGGCCGAGGCGGAGGGGAAGTCGGCCGAGGACTTGATCCAGAAGATCATGGACACCCTGCTGGTTCCCTGAGAGGCTGAACCGTGCTTCCCAAGGAGATCATGCGCCGGGTGCGCGAGATCCAGGTTCGCACCGGCCGCCAGGTGGCCGACGTGCTCGCGGGTGAGTATGTCTCGGTATTCAAGGGCAGCGGCATCGAGTTCGACGAGGTGCGCCCCTACATCCCCGGTGACGACATCCGCAGCATCGACTGGAACGTCACCGCGCGGATGGGCGAGCCCTTCGTCAAGCGCTACGTCGAGGAACGACAGCTCACACTGATGCTGATGGCCGACGTCTCCGCCTCCCTGGATTTCGGCTCCGGCGATCGCTCCAAGCGCGAGTGCGCGGCCGAGTTCTGCGCACTGCTCGGATTCTCTGCGAGCCGAAACGACGACAAGGTGGGCCTGCTGCTCTTTCACGGCGACACCGAGCGGTACATCCCGCCGCGCAAGGGGCTCAGACACGCCCTGCGTGTCGTCCGCGAGGTGCTGAGCCACGACGGCGAAGGCGACGCAGCGGCCACGACGGAGCCCGGTCTGCAACGTTGGTGGATGCTCCCGGGGCGCCGTCGTCCGCGCAGACCGCGCGAGGCGACGAACATCGCCAAGGCCATGGAGTTCTTCCTATCGGTCAACAAACGCCGCACGGTCTGCTTCGTAGTGAGCGACTTCATCGACGAGGGATGGGAGCGCGCACTACAGACGGCGAACCGCAAGCACGATGTGGTGGCGGTGCTGATCACCGACCCCAGAGAGCTCGAATTCGCGGACGTCGGTCTCGTCTCACTGGTCGACGCCGAGACGGGACGAAGCCGAGTGGTGGACGGCGGCTCCCCGGCCTTCCGCGAAACCCTTCGCGACGAGGCCGAAAAGCGCGTCGAGGGCATTCGGCGCAGGCTTGCGCAGGCGGGCATCGACCTCATTCACGTCGACGCCGCGGGCTCGGTGGTCGACCCTGTGGTGCGCTTCTTCCGGGCGCGCGAACGCCGAGCGCGTCGATGATGCGCGCTCTCGCCGCCGCACTCGTCTGGCTCACGCTCGCACCCGGCATCGCCGACGCCATCGAGCAGGAGACCCAGCTCGGACCGGTGACGGTGGTCGTCCGCCTCGAGCCCGAGGCTCCGGTGATCGGCGATGCCATGACGCTCAGCATCGAAGTACTCGCCGAGGAGGGAATCGAAGTGTTGATGCCCGAGTTCGGCGAGGCGCTCGAGCGGTTCAGCATCATCGACTTCGTGCCGCGCGAGCAGCTCGACCCCGACGGCCGCACGCATTTCAGCCAGCGTTACACGCTGCAATCGCCGCGATCGGGAGAGCACGCCCTGCCCGCCATCTTGATCGAGTTCGTCGATCGGCGTCCCGGGCATGACCCGGCGCCCGAAGACCTCGATGCCTACGAACTGCTGACGGATCCGCTCCGCTTCGATGTGGCTTCGGTCGTGCAGGGCGCCGACGACCTCGAGCTGAGCCCGCCGATGGGTGCGCTTCCGGCGCGAGGCGGCGTCGGAGCCAACCCGTGGTACTGGGTGGCCGGCCTGCTGCTGGCTCTCCTCGCGGTCACTCCCTTCGCCTACCGCGCCTGGGCGCGTCTGCGCAGCCGCGCCGCCGTACGCTCCGCCTACGAACTCGCGCGCTCGGAACTCGACGCGCTCCTGGCCGGGCCCAGGCCCTCGGGCGATCGCATCGGCGACTTCTTCGTCGAGCTGTCGGGCATCATGCGCCGCTACCTCGAACGGCGATTTCAGCTTCGCTCGCCCGAGCTGACCACCGAGCGCTTCCTCGAAGTCGTGAGCGACTCACCCGACCTGAGCGATGCGCACCGGCTGCTGCTGCGCGACTTCCTGAGCCAATCGGACCTCGTCAAGTTCGCGCACGTGATTCCCGACGCAAAGGCGATCAAGGACGCCGTCGATGCCGTCTCGAGCTTCGTCGAGGAGACGCGCGACGATCGGTCCCCGAGCACCACCACCGACTCCGTCATGCTCGGAGCAGAGGGCTAGCATGGGCGGATTCGAGTTTCGAGATCCCTTCTTCCTCGTCTTCGGACTGCTGGCGCCGCTCGTCTATGCGCTGGCTTCCGGCAGCCCCTCGGCGGTGCGCTACTCGAGCCTGGCGCTGCTCAGGAGTGCGCCGTCGTCGTGGCGGGTCAGGCTGTTGCCGCTTCCCGCCGCCTGCCTGGCGCTCGCCACCCTCGCGCTCGCCGTCGCCCTGGCCGGCCCACGCACCGGCGACGCGAGCAGCAAGATCCACCGCGAGGGCATCGCGATGATGCTGGTGGTGGACCGATCGGGTTCGATGAATGCGCGCGACTTCGTACGCGGTGATCAGAGCATCGATCGCCTGCAGGCGCTCAAGCAGGTGTTGCACCGCTTCCTCGGCACCGATGGCGAGGGTCGCGGTCGACCGGACGACCTGATCGGACTCGTGTCCTTCGCCGGCTACGCCGACAGCGTGGCACCACTGACGCTGGATCACGCCAATCTGATGGCAATCCTCGACGAAACGGAGATCGTGCGGGATCCCGACGAAGACGGCACGGCGATCGGCGAGGGACTCGCTCTCGCGGTCGAGCGGCTGCGCCGCCATCCGGCCAAGAGCAAGGTGGTGGTGCTGCTGAGCGACGGAGTGAACAACCGCGGCGACATCACACCCGCACAGGCCGCCGAACTGGCCGAAGCGCATAACATCAAGGTCTATACCGTCGGCGCCGGCACCACGGGCTTCGCCCCGTACCCGGTTCCATGGCGTGGGCGGATCGTACTGCGGCAGGTACAAGTCGAGCTGGACGAGCGCGAGCTCGAAGCCATCGCAGAGCGGACCGGTGGGCGCTACTTCCACGCCGAGAACGCCGAAGCGCTGCGGGAGGTCTACGGCGAAATCGACGCACTCGAGCGCACGGAGATCATCGAGCTCCGCTACATGCAGTATCGCGAGCACTATGCGGGCTTCGCCGCCGGCGGGCTCTTGCTGATGCTGGCCGCAGCGCTCGCGAGTCGGACATTCCTGCGGAGGCTGCCGTGAGCGAGCTGCACTTCGCGGAACCGCAATGGCTGTACGTCGCCGGGGTCGTGGGGGGGGTGCTGCTGGCGTTGGTCGCGCTCGATCGACGTGGCGGGCGGGCACTCGAGCGCCTGGTCGGCACGGTGCTGCAGCCGCGTCTGGTCTCCAAACCGACCGCCTTGCGACGCCGCCTCCAGCTCGCGCTGCTCGGGCTCTCGGCCCTTTCGCTCGTGGTCGCGCTGATGCGCCCGCAATGGGGCGTCGAGTTCGTGAAGTCGCCCCAGATCGGGGCCGAAATCATGATCGCCATCGACGTCTCCCGCTCGATGCTCGCCGAAGACGTCGCGCCCAATCGACTCGACCGCGCCAAGGCGGAGATCCGCGATCTGCTGACCTTCCTCGACGGTGACCAGGTCGGCCTGATCGCCTTCGCGGGCCGCGCCAGCGTCGTATGCCCGCTGACACCGGACTTCGCTTTCCTCCGCATGGTGCTCGACGGCCTCGGGCCCCACACGGTGGGGCGCGGCGGCACCCGACTCGAAGAGCCGATCCGGAAGGCGACGGCGGGCTTCGGAAGTTCGGGAGACTTGTCGCGGGTGATCCTGCTCATCACCGACGGCGAGGATCACGACTCCTTCCCGATCGACGCCGCCAAAGAGGCGGCGGAACGGGGCATCCGCATCCTCGCCATCGGCTTCGGCGACGAAAACGGCAGCCCGATCACGCTCACGGATCCCGAGACCGGCGCCCGCACGACGCTGCGCGACGCCGACGGGCAGCCGGTGCGAAGCCACCTCGACGGCGACCTGCTCCGCGAACTCGCAATGGTGACCGAGGGAGCCTATGTGCCGGCGGGCACCGGTGTACTCGACCTCGACGGCATCTTCGCAGCCCATATCCGCCCGTTGATGCGGGCGACCGGCGAGGAACGCGGCCGCACGATCCGCAAGGACGCCTTCCAGTGGGCGATCCTGCTCGCCCTCGTCGCTCTGCTCGGAAGCGTGGCGACGTCCGCCACGCGCCTGCGGGTCCTGCTGCTGATGCTGGCGCTCACGCCCGGCATCGACGCTGGGCAGGCCCACGCGCAAGCCCCCGCGCCACCCGACCCCGCAGTGAAGGCAATGGGCCTTCCGGAGCCCGAGGGAGCGCCGTCCGAATCCGATGAAGACGGTTCACGTGACCGCGTCCCCATTCCCGAGGAAGCGCGCGAGGCCTACAACCAGGGCGTCGAACGACTCGCTGACGGCCAACTCGACGAAGCCGAACGCCTGCTGGAGGCGGCGCGCAACAATGCACGGGGCGACGGAAGCGCGCGCTTCCGGGCCAGCTTCAATCTCGCCTGGGTCGAGATTCGGCGCTCGGAGGCAGTCCTCGAAAGCGACGGACCGGCAGCGCTGCGATCGCTGGAGCGCGCGGCGGACTGGTTCAGGGAAGCCATCGCCATCGATCAGAACAGCCAGGAGGCACGGCGCAATCTCGAGATCGTGCTCCGGCGAGCACTCGTGCTCGCGGATGCGCTGGCCGAGAAGGAGCCGCGCGACGTCGCCGCCCAGCTCGACGCGCTGATCGAATCGCAACGCGGCGTGGCCGCCAGCGCCCGGCAGGTGGCAGAGATGATCCAACAGGGCGGCGACCAGGAGTCTGCGCTGCGGTTGAAACCACAATTCAAACAGGTGGCTGTGGAGGCGCGACGCATCCTCGGGGAGGCGCGGGCGCTCGTGGACGTAGCGGCGGGCGAACTGGACTCCCTCGAGCAGCGCGCCGACGAGGAGCTCACACCCGAGGAGCGCATGCGCGCGGCGCAGCTTCAGGGCGTGCTCCACTACCTGCACCGCGCGCGCGAGCGGGTCGGCCAGGCGCGCAATCAGCTGCGTCAACGCCAGGCGGCACGCGCCTATCGCCGCGCGGCGGCGGGCCTCTCCGAGCTGAAGCGTGCCAGGGATCAATTGCGTCCCCCCGTGCAGCTGCTCGATGTCCTGATTCAAGACGCCGGCGACATCGCCGGCGAGACGCGCGCGCTCGCCGCATTCGAGCTCGGCGCGAGCATTCCAGCTGTCGGCCAGGATCAGCGAGCCGAAGCACCGAGCTGGCTCACGCCCCTCTACCTGGGCGAGGCCCAGGCTTCCGTCGCCGAGCGCATCGTCGAGCTCGACGCGCAGCTGCGAGCCGGGCTCGAGCAGTCGGGCACCGTCGAGGATCCCGAGCAGCAGGCGCTGCTCGATCGCGTGGCCGCGGCCGAGCCCTTCGTCGCGGAGGCGGGCGAGCACGCCGCGGCTGCCGCTGAGCGCCTCGGCGCCGAGGCGCTCCAGCCGGGCGCCGAAGCCCAGGCCGAAGCACTGACTGCATTGATCGCGGCCCGCGAACGATTCCTCGATCTGAAGGGCCTGATCGAGGTCGCCTACGCGGACGAGCAGCGTATCGACGGGCTCTTGAATCCCAGCGACGAGGAAATCGACCCCGAGCGCATCCGCGAATACGGCCCGGCGCTGGGGGCGCTCCAGCAGCACAATCTCGACCGCGTCCGGCGGATCACGCCCATGCTCGAGGAGCAGCGCACAGAACTCATGGCTGCGGCGGCAAGCGGCGAGACGCCCCCCGAAGGAGGCCCCGACCCCGCCGAGGAGCTCGAACGGATCGAACTCGCGAACGGAATTCTCATGCTGACCGAGTCGTCGATGCAGGGTGCGGTGGATTCGCTCGACCTCATGGGTGATTCGGAGACCGCGCTCGACGACGGTCGTCGCAGCGTCAGCACCGCGATCAAGGGGCTCGAGAGTCTGCGCCGGCTCTTCTTCTCGATCGTCGAGCACCTGAAGGACACCGCGCACCGGCAGGTCGAACTCGGCGACGACAGCGAGCAGGCCCTCGCGCTGTCCGAGCAGGACCCCGACGCAGCGGCGGCGCGAATCGGCCCCGTCGCGCCGCGACAGGACGAACTCGCGGCGTTCACGGATCAACTCGCCCAGGCATTGCACGAGCAGAGCCTGGCCGACCCCGCCGAGCTGATCGGCGCGGAGGCCGCGACCGACGAAGCTGCGGCGCAGGCCGCAACCGAACAGCTGATTCAGGCTTCGGAACTGGTCCTCGCCGCATCGGAGGAGATGCGCGGTGCGGCCGGGGGCTTGCGCGAGGCTTCGCCCGAGCGCGAGGCCATCCGAAATCAGCAAACTACCGCGGTGGCCAAGCTCTCGGAGGCGATCGCACTGCTGGAGCCGCCGCAGGAGCAGCAGCGCAATGACGAAGCGGGAGACGATCCCGGCGAAGAGGGCGAAAGCGGTGAGCAGCAGGGAGAGGGACAGCAGACAGCGACCCCCGACGAGCCGGTCGAGCCCAGCCCCGACGAACAAGCTGGCCGCGACCCGGGACAGATGCTGCAATCCGTTCGCGACCGCGAGGCCGAGCGTCATCGACGGAACGACGAGCGCAGTCAACAGGGCTACGAGCCGGTCGAGAGGGATTGGTAGCGGTGTCGGAATCCAGCCTAGAGATGCCCACACGCACACACGCCAGGCGAAGGAGTCTCGCTCGGCTCGCGGCCGCCCTGCTCTGCGCAGCCCCGGCCTGGCTCGGCATCGCGGGCCCCGCGGCTGCCGAGGCCACGCTGAAGCTCGGGACGGGGCAGGCGCCCCACTACGTGGGCACTCCCGTCGAAGTGCAGGTTCAATCCGAATCTTTCGAGCGCAATCCGGAACCCCGATGCAGTGCCGACCCGCCGGCGAGCGGCCAGCTGCGTTTCCTCCGCATCGTGCCGAATTTCAGTTCGTCCGTGCAGATCGTCAACGGCCGCATGTTCAAGCAGGAGATCTCGACCTTCACTTGTGTATGGGCGTTCACCGCAACGCAGCCGGGCAACTACCGCCTCGGGCCGTTCTTCATGGATCAGAAGGGCGAGAAAGCGCGCAGTCGGCAATTCAACCTGAAGATCGAGCCCCTGTCCGAAGACCCGCGCATCCAGCTGCGGATCGGCATCCCGACCGCGCCCGTCTACCTCGGCCAGCGCATCCCGGTGTCCATCGAGTTCTGGCTCGACGAAGCCCTGCGAGAGAGCGTCAACGGATACGTGATCCGGAGCGAACTCTTCGACCGCGAAGAGGTCTTCGCCTTCGTCGGCGACGCCGCGCCCGACCGGGGGGGGCAGACCCTCAATATCCAGACCGCAGCGGGCGAGATCGTCCTCCCGGCCAGCGTGCAGCAGCGCAAGCGTGGGCGCCGCAGCTACCTCGTCATTTCCGCCGAGCGTACCCTGATGCCGCTGCGTGAGGGGGAGTTCGACCTGGCCCCGGCGACCCTCGACGCGAACGAAGTGACACGTTGGCAGCGCGATCTCTTCGGGTCGCGACGACCGGCCGAAACGCGGCGCATCTTCGCCGTGGCAGAGGCCCTGAAATTGCTGGTGAAGGCGCCACCCGATCACGACCGCCCGCCCAGCTTCGCCGGCGCGGTGGGGCGCGGTTTTTCGCTCGAAGTCACGGCGGACCGCAGTGTCGTGCAGCTCGGCGACCCGATTACACTGACGCTCACAATTCGCGGCGACGGCAACCTCAGCAACGTGGCGCTGCCTCGGCTCGAAGGCGAGCACGGCTTCTCTCCCACACAATTCCGCCTGCCCGAGGGCGACGTCTCGGGCGAGATCGCCGGCGATAGCAAGATATTCAAGCTGCCGGTGCGCGTACTCGACGACACAGTTCGCGAAATTCCGGCCCTCCACTACTCCTGGTTCGATCCCGATCTCGGACGCTATGAAACCAGCGAGTCCCGCCCGATCGCCCTGTCGGTGCGCCCCGCCCAGATGATCTCGGCAAGAGACGTGGTTTCGAATACGAAACAACCGGCCGCATCGCCCGAGCGCAGTGACACGGAGGGCGAAGTCGCGGGCGCGGAAAAGGGAGAAGGAGCCGTGATCCGGGGCAGCTTCAGCCTGACCGGCGCCGATCTTTCGATCGAGGAGGATCCGAACGCGCTCGTCGCCGCGCACGGCGATCGCAGCGGCCTGCGGATTGCAGCCTATGCCGGGTCGCTGCTCGCTCTCGTGTTGGCGCTCGGCGCCCGCCGCCGGGCCCAGATCGCCCCAGAGATCCGCAGGCAGCGCAGCGTCTACCAGACGCAGCGCAAGCGAATCGAGGCCGCCCGGAGCCTGCCCCGTACCGAGGCGCTCAGCGAAATGGCGGCTGCGGTGCGCGAGATCGTCGCGCTGCTGCCCGATTCGCGATCGCCCGCGGTCGACCACTTCCTCGAGGAGTGCGCCGCAATCATCTACGCGCCCGGCGCGGCCGCCCATGAAGCCCTCGAGCCCGAGCTCGTCAGTCTGGCCGAGGCATTGCTCGACGAAATGCAGGAGACGCTGCGATGACCCTCCACCGACTCGAGCGGATCTGCCTGCCCGGTACGCTGTTGATCGTGATGCTGCTCGTTGCCACCGCCAGCGCGGACGACGCGGCGGAATTGATCGACCCGGCCGTTTCCGCCTATCGCGAGGCCATGGAGAGCACGCAGCGCGACGAGAGGCTCGAACGCTTCCGACGCGCCGAACGACTCTTCGCCGCCGCGATCGACAAGTCGGGCGGCAGTGGAGAGCTTTACGCCAACCTCGGCAATGCGTCGCTCCAGGCCGAGCGTCTCGGCCCGGCGGTGCTCGCCTACCGCCGCGCGCTGCTCATGGATCCCTCACTCGAGCGCGCAAGACAGAATCTCCGGCACGCGCGTGGACTGCTGCCCGATTGGGTTCCGTCGCCACCCGAGGCCGGCGTGCTCGACAGCTTCTTCGTATGGCACACGAAGGTGTCGCGCTCGAACAAGCTGGATCTCGCCGCCTTGGCATTCACAGCCGCGATGCTGTCGCTGGCGGCGAGTCTCGCCTTCGGCCTCGTTTCCGCGCGAACCGTCACCGGATTGGCGAGCGCCATCTGGCTCGCGCTGCTGGCCTCCCTCGCCTTCGACCCCTCACGCGTCGCCGGCAGCGAAGGGGTCGTGGTGGCTCGAGAAGTGCTCGCACGCGCCGCCGACTCCATCAACGCTCCGAGCCGATTCGGCGAGCCCCTCCCCTCCGGCACCGAGCTGCGCATCCTCGAAGATCGGGGCGGATGGCTTCAAATTGAACTCTACAACGGCCGCAACGCGTGGGTCGCGTCGTCGGCCGTCGAGCGAATCGAAGCACGCGACGGCTGAGCCACCGCCCCGGCGCGCGAAATCGTCGCCCGAAGACGACCACCAGCCGGGCCGGAAGATCCGCTCAGCCGCGCTTCGAGATCTTTCCCCAGGTGTCACGTAGCGTCGCGGTTCGGTCGAACACGAGTGTGTCGCTCGAATCAGGGTCGACACAGAAGTAGCCATTGCGCTCGAACTGATAGTACGTACCCGGCTCGGCTCCGACAACACTTGGCTCGATGCAGCAGTCCGTAAGCACCTCGAGGGAATCCGGATTCAGGTTGCTGCGGAAGTCCTCGCCCGGCTCGACATCGAGCGGATCTTCGACGCGGAACAGACGGTCGTAGAGTCGCACTTCGGCTGTGACCGCGTGCTCGGCCGAGACCCAATGCAGCGTGCCCTTCACCTTGCGGCCGTCGGGCGCGTCGCCCCCGCGCGTCGCCGGGTCGTAGCTGCAACGCAACTCGACCACTTCGCCGTTCGCGTCCTTGACTACGTCGGTGCAAGTGATGAAGTACGCGTAGCGTAGACGCACCTCCCGGCCCGGCGCGAGACGGAAGAATTTCTTCGGAGGATCTTCGAGAAAATCGCCGCGCTCGATGTAGAGCACGCGTGAGAACGGCACGTCACGCGTCCCCGCCGACGCATCCTCGGGGTTGTTGATCGCGGGCAGCATCTCGCTCTCACCTTCGGGGTAGTTCTCGATTACGACGCGCAACGGCCGGAGCACGCCCATCACCCGCGACGCGCTTCTATTCAGGTATTCGCGCACCGAGAATTCGAGGCGCTCGAGCTGGATGATGTTGTCGCGCTTGGCGATGCCGATGCCGTCGCAAAAGCTCCGAATCGCCGCTGCGGGATAGCCGCGGCGCCGCATTCCGGAGAGCGTGGGCATGCGCGGGTCGTCCCAACCCGTCACATGTCCACCCTCGACGAGCTGCCGCAGCACGCGTTTGCTCATCACCGTATAGCTCAGGTTGAGGCGTGCGAATTCGATCTGCTGCGGATGGCATTCGGTTCCGAGTTCGTCCAGCACCCAGTCGTAGAGCGGCCGATGATCGGTGAACTCGAGCGTACAAAGCGAGTGGGTGATGCCCTCGATCGAATCCGACAGACAATGCGCGAAGTCGTACATCGGGTAGATGCACCACTCGTTTCCCGTGCGGTGATGCGGCGCTTTGTGGATCCGATAGAGGATCGGATCGCGCATTGCGATCACGGGTGAAGCCATGTCGATCTTCGCTCGCAGCACCCGCGAGCCGTTCTCGAACTCACCCTTTCGCATCCGCTCGACGAGCTCGAGATTCTCCTCGACCCCGCGTTCGCGAAACGGGCTGTTCCTCCCCGGCTCGGTGAGCGTACCGCGATGGGCGGTGTGCTCTTCCGAGCTGAGGTCACAGACGTAGGCCTTTCCGGCGCGAACCAGCTGCAATGCGTATTCATAGAGACGCCCGAAATAGGACGAGGTGTAGTACTCCTCCTCGCCCCAGTCGAAGCCCAGCCAGCGGACGTCGTCCTTGATCGATTCGACGAACTCGCTCTCTTCAGCGGCGGGATTGGTGTCATCGAAGCGCAGGTAGCAGATGCCGCCCGCGTTTTCGGACGCCACTCCGAAGTTCAGGCAGATCGACTTCGCGTGACCGATGTGGAGATAGCCATTCGGCTCGGGCGGAAAACGCGTGACGACCCGCCCGCCGTGCTTCTGGCTCGCGAGGTCCTCCGCGACGATTGCGCGGATGAAATCCTTAGCAGGAGTATTTTCGTCGTTGGACAAGGGTGCATCGCCTTCAGATTTCGGGGAGGGGCGGATTGTATGGATTCTCGCAACAGAATTCCGCCCACCCGGGCGTTCCTGTAGAGGGCGGCCGAGTCGGCGAGGCGCCGAGTGGCGCGGCCCGATGTCGCGGGGAC
>CAXMSF010000252.1:0-8290 GCA_964196055.1 uncultured Gammaproteobacteria bacterium
GATGTCGTCGATCGTCCGGGTCAGCAGCACGCTGTTTCCGGTCACGGTCGCCTCGATGTCCTCGGGCAACGCCGCCGTCCGAGCCTCGATCCTCGACAACAGGGCTTCCATTGCGGCCGTGTCGTTCACGCGGCAGCGCACGTGGATGCTCGTCGTCTGGAAACGCGAATCGACGAAACGCTCGAGATCCTCGTTTCCACCGAAGAAGAAGAGCTGTGAGATCAGGCTCTTCGAGTCGGGAATTTCGTCCGCCACGACGCCGTCCAGGAAGCCGCGACGTATCAGCATCAGGTAGTCGACTACCGACGTCGTGCCGCCGACCTCCGGCTGCTCTTCGAGCCAGCGCTGAAGGGTTTCGATTTCCCGAAGCTTTTCCGGATCCTTGAACGCGCCGTCGTAGTTGGTCTCGAGCACGACGTAGAGCCCGTTCGCGCCCTCCATGTATTCGTCGAGTGCCGCGGCACTGCGCTCGAGCGGGCTTCCGGGTTCCACGAAGATGGAGCCGACGCGGATGTCGAGCATTCCGATGGCGGAGACAATGGCGATCGCGGCTCCCACGAATAGGATCGGCACTCGATTCCGGACATTGAAGTACGCCAGCCCTTCGAGGGCGCGATCGAGACGGTCACCGATTTTTCGGTCGCGAACTCGGTTCGGAATCGGCAGCAGCACGAGCATTGCGGGAGCGAAGGAGAGCGCGACCGCGCACGTGAGCGTGATTCCGAGCGTGCTGTATAGGCCGAACTGCCGGATTGCCTGGATCGGGCTGGTCGAGAGCGCCAGGAAGCCCGCCGCGGTCGTGATTCCCGTGAGCACCACCGGCTGAGCGACGCGCATCATCGCTTCGTGGACTACGGCGGCGCCGCTCGTTTCCTGATCTCGCTGCTCGGCCAATACGTCGTAGTACTCGCTCACGACGTGGATCGCGTACGCGAATCCGACGACGAGCAGCAGCGTGGGAATGATCGCAGTGAGCAGGTTGAGGGGCGTCCCCACCGCGGCGATGAAGCCCAGTGTCCAGGTCACCGCGATCAGCATGGTGGCGGTGGGGATCAGGACCCCGCGCAGCGAGCGGAAGGAGATCAACGCGACCGTCATCGCGATCGCGATGGCGAGCGGCAGGGTTCGACGGATGTCGTCGAGCACGAGGCGGGCGGTCTTCGCCTTGGCGTACAGTCCGCCGGTTACCCACGCGGATGCTTCGCCGCGCTCTTCCGCGACGATTCGATCGATGTCGGGGATCAGGCCGCTATCGACCAGCTCGTGCTCCGGCAGGTCGCGCAGGTTCACGGATAGCACCGTTGCGCGTCCGTCCTTCGAGACCAGGCTGCCCGCGAAGACCGGATTCCCGAGCACCCGCGCGCGTAGTTCGGCGCGCGCCTCGGCGTCTGTGGGAATCGATTCGAGGAAGGGGACGATTTCGATTGCGCCGTCGACCGAGCGCACGTCGAGCGCGGTGGCGAGGCTCACTACGTGGTGCACGGCGGCCAGCGCATCGATCCGCTTCGTCATTCTCACGACACGATCGAGGTTTTCGCGCTGAAAGATGTCGTCGGTGACGAGTGCAACGAGTACGGTCTCGTCGTTGCCGAAGAGGCGCCGAACGCGGTCGTAGTACGCCCGATCCGCGTCGTCTTCCGGGAGCATCGCATCGATGGAGGGGTCGACTGCGAGCCGCACGCGCCCATCGACGGGATCGAAGATCTGAAACGCCGCGCTGATGGTGACTACCGCGACGAGAGCGAGCAACCAAGGCGCTTTGCCTATCAGGAAGTGGCCGATCGCGTCGAGCGAGAAAGCCATGTCGAGCCGTGTCAGTTCGAGCCGGCTTCGAGTTCGCGGGTAGAGAACATCTTGCGGTGGATCTTCGCGTCGGTGTCGATCGCCTCGATCACGACCTCCGTGCGGGTTTCGTCGCGCAGGTCTTCCATCGTCTGATGGAGTGAGACCCAGGATGAGCCTTCCCGAGACAGCTTCGAGACGTCGGCTGAAAGCCGCTTGCGCAACCTGCCACCGTCTTCGTACGATTCGATCCGGAGCGGGACGCAGGTCTCCTGATCGACGAAGTAAACCACCCGTTCATACGAAGACCCGGATTCCGGTCGAGGTGTCGCACTCAAGACGTAGGTCGGCCGGCCGGCAACCTCGGCGTCCTCACCGCGCTCCTTGGCCGACTCGCCGGCCATTCCGACGAGTCGAGAAAAATCCTCGTAGGAGAAATCAGTTCCGAACAGCGAGCTGGACGCCGCCCGACTCGACACTCGGCGGACCATCTTCGTCGACGGAAGGTAGAGAAAGGTGTCGGGAGAACGGCCTTCCTTCTCGAGCATCAGCACTCCGGAATTGCGCATTTCGAGTGGCTTGCTGAAGCGCAGCAGTACCTTCGACAAGCCGGCGTCATCCTGTTGCCAGAAGATCGTCGCGCTCGATCCTGCGACATCGCCGACGCGGTTGATCGAACGCAACACGACGGTCTGGGTACTGCTCTTGCTCGGCAGGTTGTCCCGGACACATTGGTTGATCTCGTCGACGGTCGAAAGCGACGCCATGGCTGTGAGCGGTGCGACGAAGAGACTGATGAACGCAAAGCGCCGGAGCATCGTTGGTCGTCTCCTCCAATGAGTTCGAGATGGGGATCGGAGCTGAGTGACCCCGTGGCGATCATCATACTCGCCCGAGCCGACGTGATGTAGATCTTCTCGCCTTCGAGAAGATCCGTTCCTGGGAAGTGGGGTCGACAGACGAAGGCGGCTGGGGGATGCTCGAATCCATGTCAGCGATGCCCGCGGCAGCGCGCGACTACGCAGCTGCGATAGCCCTCATCTCCCCCGTATGAGTGATTTCCAACACTCTCTTCGTCAGGCGCTCGACCCCGCCTCGAGCGACCCGGTCGCGTATCGCACTCGGTTCGCGATGCGCGCACTCATCGGCCTCGGGCTGGTGGTTACGACGCTGCGTTTTACCGAGATCATGGCTTCGAGCGAAACGATCGCCGACGTGGTCGTCGTGGTCGTTCTGGTATGCATGGCGCTGGAATACGCGCTTCGCATCTACGCGGCACCGGCGCTGTCGGGCGCCATTCCCGGCCGGCCGGGTCGCGCTCGCTTCGACTATGTGCGTTCCGGAGCCGGGTTGATCGATCTCGTGGTCTTCGCTCCGATGGTCGTTGCGATCGTGCAGGGGGCCAGCATCGAGACCGCCAATGCATTGGGCGCCCTGTGGGTGTTGAAGCTCGCCCGCTACTCGACGAATCTGGCCCTTCTGAAGGATGTCGTCTGGGATGCGCGCGGGCAGCTGACGAGTGTGCTGCTGCTCTTCGGCGTCATCCTGCTGTTGACCGCCACCCGCCGCACACCTGCTGGAGGGCAAAGAGCAGCCCGATGATTTCGGGAGCATCGCCGGCTCGCTCTGGTGGGCAATCGCGACGTTGACCACGACCGGCTACGGCGACGCGGTTCCCATTTCGTTCATCGGCCGTCTGCTCGCCGGCTTGGTGATGATCTCGGGCTTCGCGGTGTTCGCGTTGTGGGCGGGAATCTTCGCGAACGGATTCTCGCAGGAAATCCGCCGCCGTGATTTTCTCCGCACCTGGGAGCTGGTCGCCAGGGCCCCGCTCTTCAAAGACGTCGGGGCGGCCACGATTGCGGCGGTTGCGGAGCTGCTGCGGCCCCAGAAATTTCCAGCGGGTGCGACGATCTTCTGGGAAGGTCAGCGCGGCGATTGCATGTACTTCATCGTGGACGGCGAAGTCGAGGCGGAGATCGGGGACCGGAGGGTTCTGCTCGAAGGCGGGGATTTCTTCGGCGAAGTCGCACTCATCGCAGGCGGTCGTCGGACCGGACGAGCCTCCGCGGCCGACCACTGTACGCTGCTGACGCTCGACATCGCGGACTTCCACGGGCTCGCCGTCAACCAGCCCGAATTGTCGGCGGCGATTCGCGAGCGGGCGGTGGGGCGGGTGGAGCGTTCGTAGCGACGAGCGGACTCGATGCGCCTGGGTCTGCTCGTGTGATGCCCCGGCCCGAAACGGCGCAGCGGAGCAGCCTCATCGGCCGGCTCCGCTGCGGTGCGGGGGCTCGCGTGCGAGCCCCCGGGTGCTTCAGCTTCTCAGACGAGCCACTGCGGCCAGGTCGGCATCACGCTGTACTCGGCCGTACCGGTGCCGACTTCTCCGGTTTCTTCGACTTCGAAGTCGCAGAACGCCTCGTAGCAGTCCATCCGGTTCTCGAGATCGTTCTCGGCGCGCAGCCACAGCTTGATCGTGCCGTGGTGTTTGGTGCTGCGTACGTGGATCACCTCGCCATCGGGCATCGTGAACTCGTAGCGGAAGTAGTTCGCGTCGCGCACCGACGACGTTCCGTCGTTGGGCGCAATCTCCGCCTTGGCGTTCAGAAGCGGGCGGCTGCCGTTCTTGTCCGACACGAATCCGCCGATCGATCGCTCCGTCGGCGGCGTTTCGTTCTGGTAGTAGAGCCCGAAGACGTTGATGTGACGATCGGGCAGTTGAATCGACGGCCAGAAATGCGCGGCGAAGTGCGCTTCGTCGACCTGCCAGTTCTGCGGCTCGTTGAAGCGCGAGGTCCAAGTGTGGTCGCGGTGGCTCCAGCAGTTGATCTGGCGGGTTTCACCTGCGTTGGGCCCGCGCCGAAGCTCGAAGCTGCCGGTGCAGCTCATGGCCTGCTCGATGTGGCCGCCGTAGTACTCGTCGAAAGCCTTCATCGGGTCACCACTGGGCAGGCACGTGTCGTAGTTGAAGGGTGCGAAGCGGCCCTTGAAGTCGAGGTCGAACGCGTAGGCCTCCCAGTCGAGCGCGATCCGGATGTGATTCCACGGCTCGATCACTTCGTAGGTCATCCGCCCGTCGGTCCACGGCCCGCGGTCGGGCGAGACGTCGAGCGGGAACTTGTTGCCGTACTGCTGCAGCACGCCGTCGATGGTGTAGAGCGACTCGAAGCGCGCGTAGCCCTTGTTGCTCAGGTGGAAGTGATTCACACCGTGGATGTTGGCTTCGGGGTCGACGACGCTGACCCACAGCGTGTCACCGAACAGGACCTTGGCGTTGTCGCCCTTCTTGAGGGCGTGGCGATACTCGTCGTCGTCGATCAGCCCCTCGGGAGCCTGGTAGGACATCGGGTCTTCCTTTCGTGGTTTCGAGGCAACGATGTTGCCGGAGCGGGGAGCCGGCTCTCAGCGAGCGGACACACGCAGGACGATCGAGGGCGGTCCCCCCGAACTTGCAGGGGATAGATAGAACAGCGTGCCATTGCAATGTCTGATGAGGGATCTTTTGTCGAGTTCCTGCTCGGACGGCTCCTCGCGGGTCTCGTGCGCGGAGTCTTTGCGCATTCCGAAAACTCCAATAAACCGTACACTTAGCATCGCCGCGAGCGGGTTCGTGGGCGAATGGAGGGAGCATGGTCGAAGGCAGCCGAAAGGCCATCGTCGCCGCGATGCTGGCGAATCTGGGCTTGGCGATCGCGAAATTCGTGGCTTTTCTCGCGACCGGCGCCAGTTCGATGCTGGCCGAGTCGATCCATTCGGTGGCCGATACCGGGAACCAGGGACTGCTGTTCTGGGGTGGCAGCCGCGCGCGGCGCGAGCCCACTCCCGAACACCCCTTCGGCTTCGGGCGTGAGCGCTACTTCTGGGCCTTCGTCGTCGCGCTGGTGCTGTTCAGTCTCGGTGCGGTCTTCGCGATCTACGAAGGGATTCACAAGCTCCAGAACCCGGAGCCGCTTGCGAGGATGGGCTGGGCGATCGGTGTGTTGCTGGTCGGCGTGGCGCTCGAGACCTTCTCGTTGCGCACGGCCGTCGTCGAATCACGCGAACCGAAAGGGGATGCGACCTGGTGGGAGTATATTCGACATTCGAAGAGCCCCGAGCTTCCAGTGGTGCTGCTGGAAGACTGCGGTGCGCTGTTCGGCCTGGTCCTCGCGCTCATGGGAGTCGGCCTCGTGGCCTTGACGGGCGACTCGCGTTGGGACGGCATCATGACGATCGCCATCGGCGTGCTGCTCGGCGTGATCGCGGTCGTGATTGCGATCGAGATGAAGAGTTTGCTGATCGGCGAGTCCGCGTCGTTCAAGACAGCGCGAGAAATCGAGGATGCGCTCGAATCCCACCCCCAGGTGTTGCGGGTCATCCACATGCGGACCCAGCACATGGGTCCCGATCAGTTGCTCGTCGCCGCGAAACTCGAATTCGACGCGCAGCTATCGATTTCGGATCTTGCCCGCGTGATCGACGAGGCGGAGGTCGGCGTGCGCGCGCGGGTTCCGATTGCGGTGCGGATCTACCTGGAGCCGGACCTCCACCGCGAGGTCGAAGCCGCTACTTCACCGTGATCTTGATGCGCTCCGACACCACCGGCGATTCGTGGGGCACATGGCGGTGGTCGGCCAGTACGAGCTGAAGGGTGTGGTCGCCGGGCGACAGGTCGATCGACACCTCGGTCTGACCGCCGCCGAAGTGTCGGTGCGTATCGTCCGCGGGAATCGGCAGCGAATATTCCGTGAGTTCGCTGTCGATCAGCAGGTGGTGGTGCCCCGTCTTCTCTTTCTCCATGCCCGCGGGTGCGACGCCCATGCCCGACAGGCCGAAGCGGACGACGACCGGGCTCGACACTTCGTCGCCGTCGGCGATCCCGATGAAGTAGATGCGCGCGCCCTCGGGCGACGGAGTTCTCTCGATTGCTTCCTGTGCGTGTGCGGCGAAGGTGCTGAGTAGCAACAGCAGCGCGGCGATCCACGCGAAGTGGATCATTCGCGCTGAGGTCGGGGACGATCGGGTGCGGAGAGACTCGGGAATCATTGCGGGGGCTCCTGATTCATTCGTGAGTAGTCTCGAATGGGTGTTGCGTTTCGGCCCGCCGAGCTTACCCCGGTCTCGCGCCTGCGCCATGCCGGTACTCGAACCGGGCCGAGCGTGCAGTCGCCTATTCGCGCGCGCGTCGCAGGTCGGCGACGACGTCCGCCCACTGGGCCGGGTCGGGGGCGCGGTTGTGGGTGAGACTCACGCCCTCGGCGATCCCGGCGAGGCGCTCCCGGAGTCTTCCGGCGATCTCTTTTCGCGGGCCCACCACCGCGATGCTCTCGAGCACGTCGTCGTCGATGAGGTGGGTCATGTCGTCCCAGAGGCCCAGCTTCGACATGCGGTTCAGCTCGCGGTGGAGTTCGCCCCAGCCGTGAACTTCGAGCGTCGGCAGATAGGCGGGGGTCGATCCGTAGAAGGCGAGTTGTTTGCGCGCCGCGAGCTTCACGCGCTCGAATTCGTCCTCGTCGTCGGCGGTGACGGTGAGCGTCGCACACACGATCTCGAAGTCGCCGCGTGCTCGGCCGGACTTCACGAGCCCGCGCTCGATCGCGGGCAGCGTATTTTCGAGCAGCGACTTTCGGCTGCTGAATGGGTGGGCGATGAAGCCGTCGGCGACTTCCCCCGCGACCTCCGTCATCAGCGGCCCGAAGCCGCCGGTGACGATCGGCGGTGGACCGAATTCGTTGGGCCCGGGGTCGAAGGCGGGAATCATCAAGGTGTGGTGATAGAATTCGCCGCGGAAGTCGAGTTCCGCCGTGCCCTCCCAGCAGTCGAAGATCGCGCGGATCGCGAGCACCATCTCGCGCATTCGAGCGGCCGGTTTCGACCACGGCATGCTGAAGCGGTTCAGGATGTGGGGGCGCACCTGCGAGCCGAGGCCCAGCACGAACCGTCCCTCGCTGATGGTCTGGAGCCCGTGGGCGAGGTTGGCGAGGTTCATCGGGTTGCGGGCGAATGCGATCGCGATCGCGGTGCCGAGTCGCAGCCGCTCGGTGTTCTCGGCCGCGAGGACGAGGGGGAGAAAGGGATCGTGCTTCGCCTCGAAGCTGAAGGCGCCGTCGTAGCCGATTTCTTCGAGCTCGCGGAAGTTCGTGCGGGCGTCCCGCGGATCTTCGAGCGGTGCCGTGGTGTAGACCTTCACGGGAGATCATCCTATGGCGAGGTTCGGATCCGTTCACACCATCGTAGTACTTCAGCGTCGGATCGGTGGGGCGCTCGCAGCATTCTCCGGCAGGGATTGGCTGGTGACGTGGCCGGCGTTCGCAGTGGGGCATGCATTCGCTACCGTTTCGTGCCCGACCGCTGTGCGCGGAGATGCCGTGCGGCCGTCGTAGTGGAGGTGTCTCATGCTTCGTGCGTCGCTGTTTGCAACGTCACTCGTACTCTTCTCTTCGCTGCTCGTCCTTTCCCCCGATGCCCCCGCGGACGGCGATGCCGCGGTGTCCCCGGCGACCCCGGTGCGGAGATTCGTTCGCGT
>CAXMSF010000253.1:0-20071 GCA_964196055.1 uncultured Gammaproteobacteria bacterium
CAGCACGAAGCCGAAGACGCCGCGTCTGCGGCATTCGAGTGCGCGCTGCGCGCGGCGGCGGCTGGGGGCGGGCACGCGATCTGCGAGCGCGCACCGGGCTGGGCGAAAGCGGGCCGCGAGATGTTCGGTGACGTCGCTGCCCAGGCGGGACTGTTTGCGAAGTTGAAGCAGGGCTTCGACCCGCAAGGCGTGCTCAACCCCGGGCTGTTTGCGGGTGGGCTGTGACGAACACCAGGCGCACGACCGAAGGCTTCGAAGAGATCTACGCGCGCTCGCTCGACTGCGTGCACTGCGGCCTGTGCCTGCAAGCGTGCCCGACCTATCGGGAGACCGGGCGCGAGACTTCGTCACCGCGCGGGCGGGTTTACCTGCTGCGCGGCGTCGCCGAGGGCCACTTAGAATTGTCGGATGTGGTGTCGCAAGAGGTCTACCTCTGCCTCGACTGCCGCGCGTGCGAGACCGCGTGCCCGTCGGGTGTGCGGGTCGGGTCGTTGATCGAGCTTGCGCGCGCGGAAGTCGAGCGTGCGGGGTCGCAGCGTGGCTGGCGAAAGCAACTCGAACGGTTCGGGCTGCGCGGGATCTTGCCGCACCGCAGCCGGTTGCATGTGTTGATGGGCCTGCTCGCGACCGCGCAGAGGTTGCGCCTCGATCGCGCGGTCGCCCTTGCGCTGCCGCGAAGGCTTCGCGACATGATGGAACTCCTGCCGCGAGTGCCCGCGGCCGCAGAGCGCGCAGCCTTGCCGGAATTCGTTCCGGCCGAGGGCGAGCGGCGCGGTCGGGTCGGCTTCTTCGTGGGCTGTGTGATGCCCGAACTCTTTGGTGCGGTCAACGCGGCAACGGTCCGTGTGCTGGCCCGCAACGGCTTCGACGTGGTGATCCCGTCGCGGCAGGGTTGCTGCGGCGCGCTGCACGCGCACGCGGGCGATCGCGACTTCGCGTGTGAACTCGCGCGCACGAACGCGGTGGTATTCGATGCTGAAGCGGTCGATGCGATCGTGGTGAACTCGGCGGGCTGTGGCGCGGCGATGCGCGAAAGCCGAGACTGGTTGGGCGTAGAAGCCGACGCATTCGCGGGGCGCGTGTACGACGTATCCGAGTTTCTCGACAAACAAGGGCTGCGCGAGCCCGACGTCCGGCTCGATGCGACGGTCTGCTACGACGACCCGTGCCATCTGGTGCACGCGCAAGGAGTCGCGGATGCGCCGCGGCGTCTGCTCGCCCGGATCCCGGGGCTCATCCTGCGGGCGCACGAAGACCCTACGAGCTGCTGCGGGGCGGCGGGGATCTATAACCTCACCCATCCCGAAATGTCGCGCGCGGTGCTCGACCACAAACTCGCCGCGCTCGCGGAGGCGGCACCGGACATCATCACCAGTGGAAATCCCGGATGCCTGATGCAACTGGAATCGGGCGCGCGCCGGAGCGGGCTCGCGGCGCGCGTCGTCCACCCCATCGTGCTGCTCGACGAAGCCTACTTGTAAAGGAAGGCGTCCGGAGTTCTTCTCGGTTCGCGTATCCGCGGATACGCGCCGAGGCTGAGGTCGGTGAGCGAGCCCTTGATGACGATGTCGAAGGGCAGAATCGAATCGCGGCTGCGAACCATTCCGTAGCGTTCGCGTAGGCCCTTGTAGGCGAAGTCCGCGGAGGCGGACGGGCGCTGCTTGTCCGCGGTCGGCAGCCCGAGTCGAGCGCGTTCGAAGAAGGCCTCGCGACGCGAATCGGCTTGTACGGCGTCGTCCGCATCGAGCAGTGAATTCTCGTAATACTCTTCTTCGAGAGCGGAGACCAGCCGAGCCAATCGCTCTCGACTGATGGTCTCCCGCTTGGCCTGCGGCGGATGTTTGTCGTTGCCGCTTGCTCCGACGTAGTAGAACTCGACATCGCGTCCGCCGAGCAGCGCCATGCCTTCGGGGTGTAGTTCACCGTTCGATGCGTCGTCGTCGAGAAGCTCGGGTCGGATGCCGATCCCGTTCGTGCCCGCGACTCGCGGATTCTCGAGCAGGAATCCACGAGAAATCCGGACGCGATGGGGGGTGAGGGTCTGGATCTCCCGGCGGATCGCTTTGCCGGCCTCGTGGCCGGCCTCGGTGTCGGCGAATTCCTGGTTGACGGCGCGCAGTGTCGATAGTCGCACATCGCGGCGTTCGGCTCGGAAGGCGGACGCGAGCGCCTGCTCGGAGGCATCCTCCCGGTATTCATCGAGTTCCTCGATCGTCGTGTTCGAGCGCTGCTCGGCTAGCCGATAGGCGCCGACGTGATTGCCGCGTTTCTTCTCGAAGCCCTCGATCCACTCGCTCACTTCGGTCGAGTGTTCGCCGCCCGGGAATCGTTCCAAGTACCAATGACCATACAGGGCGGTACGACTCGCGGCCGGCAGCGACTTCATCCACGGCATCTGGATCAACCGCATCGGGCTACCCATGATGCTCTCCGCGGCCTGGCTCGCGCCGAACGCCCAGTTGACGTACTTGGGCAGATTGCGGTCCGGAACTCCGCGGTAGTAGGGGCCGAACAGAACCCACAGCCCGTTGTCGAGCACGTTGCGGCGCTTGGTCCGGACGAACGCGCGGTAGGCGTTCTCTTCCGGGTTGCCGTACAGCGCTCCGGCGTGGCGGCCCATGTTGCCGTCCTCGGGGTCGCGTTTCGCGAGCTTCTCGTAGAGAGTCCACATTTCGTCTTCGAGGCCTGCTTCACCGCGGGCGGTCGCAAGTGCGAAGGTCGCCTCGTCGGCGAGCGGACCCTCCGGGTCGTCGGCGAGCAGTGCTTCGGCTGCGGCTTCGACATCGCCGCCGGGCAGCAGGAGTGCGCGCGCGAGCGGGACGGCCTCGGGCGGTGCGACATCGGACTCGGGATCTGCCGATACGCTGCGGAGTCGGTTCGCGCGTTGTTGCTCCAGCTGCACTGCCGCGCGGCCGCGGAGATCCTCGGCCTTGCGGTCCTCTGGCACGTAGCTGAGCGCCCGCGTGGCATAGACGAGAGCGAGGCGGGGCTGGCCGCGGTTGAGAGCCTTGTTGCTCGCTCGAACGTAACGGCGTCGCTGTGTCTCGAGCCACTCCGATTGGAACTTCTTTACGCGTAGCTGGAGTTCCGGGGCCTCTTCGGCGTTCGGATGGTGCTCGAGGTAGTCCTTCCAGTGAGCGAGCGCCTGGCGTTCCTGGAGCGGGAGTGGGTCAGCGGCGTAGACCGCGGCGGCGTAGTTGACGAGCGCGCGTGCGAGACGATACGGCGCCATGTTGATATTCGAGATCGACTTCCCGATCGGTTCGGCGACCGCGTTGAAGGCGCGACCGAAGGTGATCTGATAGGAATCCATCATTCGCCGGCGCGCGAGCAGCAACGGGTCGTCTTCCGCTACCAGGTCGAGCCGGCCGCGCAGCGCGGGGTCGAGTGCGTCTTCCTCGAGCAGCCTGCGCGTGGCCTGGCGATACTTGCGAGGATCTTCCTGCGTGGCGTTCACGAGGTCGCGTGCGACGTCGGAAAGACCCGTTGGACGCTCGTCCGATGCTGCGAGCACGATGTCGATGCTCTCCATTCGTTCGAGTGCGAGCTGCGCATCTTCACGGTTCGAAGTCAACGCCGCGGCTGCGACCTCCGCCGCAGTTTCGTCGGCGATGTCGGGAACGATCACCGCGTGCTCGATCTCGCGCTGTAGCGCCGAGACGCGCGGTACGGCGCCTGGAGTCCGGCAGCCCGCGAGAGACATCGTCGCGGCCAGCACGGCCGCGGTCAGCGTCAGCCGAAGTGCTTGATCAAGGTGTGAATCGGTCATTGTCGATCGCCAAGGCAAATGCGAGGAATGCTTCGAGACGTCTGGATGCTTCGAGCTTCTCCGGCGTGCCGTCCTGATTCGCCACCATTTCATACAAACGCGTGCCCGCGTCGATCAGCTCCTGGAACCGGGCCGGGTCGAAATTCAGCCCCTCGGGCGGATGGGCGCCCGCATATTCTACCGCGAGATCGACATAGAGGTCAGCGAGCGCGAGCAGGTGCCGATTAAGGTTCTTGCTGTCCGGATGGCGTGAGACCACGCGCTGGAATTCCGCGACTGCGCGCACATCGCCGTCCCGCAGGACCTTGCGAAGCCCGGCGAAGTACTGTCCGCGCGCCACGTCGCTGCGTTCGACCTCCTCGTCGACGATGTAGTAGTGATGAGTCCCCGAGACGATCTCTCCGAGGGTTTCGAGCTGCGAGATCTGCTCTTCGAAAGCGGCGACTACGGTTTCGGGCGAAGTTCCCAAGATGTGCATTGCCTGGATCTCGACGTCGGTCGGGTCCTCGCTCGGGCCCGCCGCGAGCGCTCGCATGAATGCGTCGCACACGTCTGCGCTGTGGAGCGATTCGGCTCGCAAGCTGGGGTCGGCTTCAGCGGCGACCCGGTAGCTCTGGCTCGCGAGATCGTAGGCTCGCATGCGCTCGAAGGAGCGCCCTTTTGCGAAAGCGATCACGCCCGTCATGTGGCCGGCACGAAGCGCGTCTGCGTGGAGTTGCTCGATGCTCTCGAGCCGCAGCAGCGAACTGCGGTAGACATTGCGGCCCGTGAAGTCGCGCGCGGGCAGGAAGCGGTAGGTGTCGTCCGGAATGTGGGCGCGCAACACGGCGACCACCTCGAGCACGTTCTCGGCCGGGCGATAGCGAGGGTCGAACTCGGGCGTCGTTCGGCAGCCGGCGAGCAGGACCAGGGCGAGCGCCGACAACAGCTTCGATTGGCGAGTTCGAAAAGGCATGGGGCGTGGAGTTTAACGGATGTCGGGATTCTGCAGCGGCCCGCGAGTGCACAGCCGCGTTACAATCACCTCGTGAGTGATGCCCAGCGAGCCCTACCGGTCGACGCGTCGGCCGCGGGAATGCGTCTCGACGTGTTTCTGGCCGAGAAACTCGAGCTGTCGCGCGCGCAGGCGCGGCGGCTGCTTGCCCGCGGGGCGGTTCGGATCGGCAGCCGAGCGCTCTCCGAGAGCGCCAAGGGTGAGCGCCTCGAGCGGGGCGTGACCGTCGAAGTGGCACGCTTCGAGCGGCCGGAGAACGAGCGTGCGATCGCTGCGCCCGAGGCGGAACTGGTGGAACTCGCCCGGGGGCCCGGCTGGCTCGCGGTCGACAAGCCCGCGGGAATGCCCGTTCACCCGCTCGCCCCGAACGAGACCGGCACGCTGTTGAACGCGCTGACCGCGCGTTATCCCGAGATCCACGGGGTGGGCGAGGGCGGCCTGCGCAGCGGGGTCGTGCATCGACTCGACGTCGACACGTCCGGCGTGCTGCTGGTTGCGACCGCGGAGGAGGCGTGGCAACGGCTGCGCGCGGCGTTCCGCGAACACCGCGTCGAAAAGACCTACCGCGCGATCGTGGTGGGACGCCTCGAAGGCGATGGCGCGATCGAACTCGGCTTCGTGGTCGCGCGCCACCGGCCCGCGCGTGTGCGTGTGGTGGCCGAGGGCGAGCACTCGCGCGGTGTCCGGTTCGGCTCGCTGCGTTGGCGCTGTCTCGAGCGCTTCGATGCCGCGACGCTGGTCGAGGTACGGCCCCGCACGGGGCACCTGCACCAGATCCGCGCGACCTTCGAACATCTCGGGCACCCGGTTGCGGGTGACCGCGTCTACGGCCCGCTCGATGCGATCGCTGCGCCGCGGCAACTATTGCACGCGGCGGCGGTGCGCTTCGACGAGGTCGCGGCCACGAGCCCGGATCCGGACGACTTCCGCGCCGTCTGCGAGCGCCTGCGGGCCGGCTAGCAGCGAATTGGCCGCCTTTGCGGCCAAAGCTACCGCCCGGCGCCTGATTTGCTCGCGCGGGCGACGAAGCTCCCGACCAGTGCAAAGCAGCCGTGCGATGCGAGCAACGAGACGCACGCCGCCAGCAGAGACAGGCGTCGAGAGATCCTGGCCGAGGCTTCCAGCGATCGCCTGTCATCGCGAAGCCCGGGAATAGGCGAAAAAAGATCCGGAATCCGCTAGTTCGCGGCCTCGGCTTGCACGCGAAGCTGGTCGAGTCGTTTCTGGACCACGCCCGAGCCGGGCTGCAAGCGCAGGGCTTCGCGGTAGTGGCGGGCTGCACGTCTTCGCTGACCCGAGAACTCGAACGCCATGCCGATGCTGAAGTGGGCTTCGGCATCTCGCGGGTCGAGGGCGAGAGCGGTGCGAAGCACCTCGATGGCGAGCTCGAAGCGGGTCTGGCGCAGGAGCGTTCGACCCAAGCGCAATTGCAGGGGCGCTGAATCGGGCTGGACGTCGAGTGCCGCGCGATAGTAGAGGACGGCCGTCATGAGATCGCCTCGGTCGTGTCTTCCGTCTCCGGCCGCGGTCAGATGGTCGAAGATCCTCGATCGGACCTCTTCGGCAGGGCCGTCGAGCCTGAGCAGCGTGGCGAGTGCGTCCACACCCTCGTCGACGCGCCCCTGGTCGAGCAGCGACAGGCCCAGAAGGTTGCGCGTGGTTGGATCCTCGCCGACGACGGCGAGGGTGTGTCCAAAGAGAGCGGCGCCGTTGCGCCAATGGCGAAGTTGATTCGACGTCGCACAGCCCAGCGCGATGAGAACGCCGACCGCCAGCACGCAGGCGGTCCGTCGGCGTGCTGCGACGAAGGCGAGTTCGCCGATTCCCCAGCTGACCGCAATCGAGATTCCGACGAGGGGTACGTAGACATAGCGATCGGCCATGGCTTGATGGCCGGCCTGGATCAGCCCGATCACGGGAAGCAGCGTTCCCAAGAACCAGAACCAACCGACGAAGAGGTGGGGACGACGGCGCACGCCATGCAGAGCGAAGGCCGAAAGAGCGAGGAGCAGGGCGGCGGCCATCAACGGCTGCCACAGCGGATACGACTTCGGGTATGGGTAGAAGACGCCGAGCTTCGCCGGCCAGAACGCCTCTCCCAGATACGCTGCGTACGAAACCAGTGCGTTCTCGAGCCGCAATGTCGCGGGAATCGGCTGGGCGGTGCCGAGCAGGCTCGCGGAGGGATGTGTCTGGAAGGTCCACGCAGTGATGGCGGCCGCCAGCAGGAAGAGAGGAAGCTTCTCGAGGATGCGCGGACCGAGGACATTCCATTCAAGCCTCGACTCGACTCCCAAACGGCCGAGCGGCCACCAATCGACCAAGAGCAGCGCAAAGGGCAGCGTCACGGCCATCGGTTTCGAGCCCAATGCGAGTGCGCCCGAAAGCCAGACGAGTGCGATGCGCGCGAGCGAGGGGCGCTCCGCGTAACGCGCATGCGCCCAGAGGGTCAGCATCCAGAACAATCCGCAGAGGACGTCTTTGCGCTCCGAGGCCCACGCCACGGATTCTACGTGGAGCGGGTGGAGAGCGAAGACGCCGGCCACGAAGGCGCTTCGACCGACGCAGCCCGTCATCCGTGCGAGTGCTGCGAAGAGCAGCAGCGCTCCGAGAGCGTGGATCAGCGCGTTGGCGAGCAGTGTCGGTCCGGGATCGGTTCCAAAGAGCTCCACCACGATCAGATAGGAGACGAGTGTCACCGGAGTCAGCATCGTGAAGAAGGGCTTGGTCAGGGCCCAGCGAATGGATTCGGATGTCAGTCCCGACTGCACGTACGGATTTTCAGAGACGTAGGTGAAGTCGTCCAGCAGCAGGAACTGGTGGTCGCGGAGCGGGTGATAGACGAGAGCGACGGCAAAGACGAGGGCCAGACCGACAACGATTCGTTGGCGAGTGCTCCCAGTCGCGGGGCGCTTCGTCGAGTCCAAAACGGAGCCGAGCATACGCAGTAAAGCCAACACGAGCCAGCGGGCGGGTGAATCAAGCTGCGAAGCAGAGACGTCCGGCTACTCGCAGAGCGACTGCTCGAAGCTTAGGCGTTCGCTCGAAACGAAGCGCCCGGGCGTGAGCCCGCGCTTGCGCAATGTGTCGGCGGCGAGACGGTCTTGCGCTCGAGAGAAGGGAAGGTCAGCTCTCCTTCGGCGGAAGCGGGAAGAGCTGGTCGGCCCCGTACACGCGCCCGAAGCCATCGCGGTACACCGCGTGCTTGCGCTCGAGCTGTGTCGGTGAGCGCAGGCCCGCGGCGGCGGCGAGCGAAGTGAGGGCGGCGCGCAGCGTCACGATGTAATTGAGCACGCGCCACTTCTTCTCATCGACGACCAGCGCCTGCATCAGACTCTCGTCGGTGGTCGCGACGCCGACCGGGCACTCGTTGCTGTGGCAGCGTTGCGCCTGGATGCAGCCCACCGAGATCATGAGCCCGCGTGCGATCGCGACGGCGTCTGCACCCAGGGCGAGGGCGATGCGATCGGGTGAGCTGAGCTTGCCGGACGCGATGATCCTCACGCGATCGCGCACACCGGCGCGGCGCAGCGAGCCGTCGGCTTCGACGATGCCCGAAGCGACGGGTAAGCCCATGCTGTCGGCCATCTCCTGGTAGGTGGCGCCCGAGCCGCCCTCACCACCGTCGACGGTGATCCAGTCCGGACCGTCGCCGCGCTGCGCCATCTTCTCGGCGAACTCGTCGAGGAAGCCCGGGCCGCCGACCACCACCTTGATGCCCACGGGCTTGCCGCCGGCCTCGTGCATGCGGGCGACGTGGTCGAACAACTCGTCCAGCGTGTGCAGCATGGGGAAGCGGTTCGGAGAGTCGATCGCCTGGCCGGTTGCCACGCCGCGAATGGCCGCGATCTCGGGGGTGACCTTCACGGCCTCCACGTGACCGCCGCGGATCTTCGCGCCCTGGTGGAGCTTCAACTCGAAGCCGCGCACCGAGTCGATCTCCGCTTGGCGACGGAACGCATCCCAGCTCCACTCGCCGCTCTCGGATCGCACGCCGAAGAGTCCCGGGCCGATCTGGAAGACGATGTCGCCGCCGCCGACCAGGTGGTGCTCGGAGAGCCCGCCCTCGCCGGTGTTCATCCAGCTGCTGCCCGCCATCGCGAGCCCGTGCGAGTACGCCTGGATGGCGTGGCGTCCCATGGCGCCGTACGACATGGCGCCCATGCCGATCAAGCCCTTCAGCAGCCAGGGCCGCGGGAGATCGCCGCCCAGCGTCAGCGCGAACTCGTCCGAGAGCGCCCACGGGTCGATGTCGACGTTCTCCAGGTGCTCGCTGCGGCCGAAGAGGCCCTCGTCGTCGATCGCGTAGCGGTACGTCGAGATGCGCGGCTCGCGGTCGATCCCCATGTCTTCCATCAGCGTCGGGAGCACCGCGTTGCGCAGGTACCAGCCGGGAGCCTCGAAGTCGCGCTTGGAGCCGAACGAGATCAGCGTCTTCATGTACTTGCCGGCGTAGACGATCGCGCGGTAGCCCTCGCGCGTGAACGGCTTGCCCGCGAGATCGGCGTCGAAGAGGTACTGCCGCAGCTCCGGGCCCACGTGCTCGAGCAGGTAGCGCAGGCGACCGAGAATCGGGAAATTGCGGAGCACCGCATGCTGAGTCTGGCGCCGATCGGTGAGATAGAGGCCGACAAACAGAATGAGCGGGCCGAAGAACATCACCACCAGGATGAAGAGGATGATGGGTAGGGCGAGGTCTTGCAGGGCCTGCATGGCGATGGGGCTCCTTCCGTCCAGTGGCTCGTCGAGTGCTAGGGCGGCGGATGTCGTTGCAGTGCGAGTCTAGGCCAGCTGCGCCGCGGGGTTTCGCGCGACGATCTGTGCCACCATCGCGGCATGACGTCCAACGAATCCGACCCGTCGGACGGCGCCGCGGTCCGCTTCCCGCCGCCTTTCGTGCCGCTGATCGCAATCGCGCTCGGCTTGTTGCTGCACTATTTCGTGCGGCCCCTCCCGTTCCCGCTCGAGGGCCCCGTGCGCTACGGGCTCGCCCTGCTGCTGCTCGTTGCGGGCATTGCGCTGATCGCGGGCGCACTCGGGCGCTTTCGCAGCACCGGGCAGAATCCGGAGCCCTGGGCCAGCACACCCGAGATCATCTCGACGGGCGTCTATCGCTACACCCGCAATCCGATGTACGTCTCGCTCGGCCTGCTACAGGCGGGTATCGGCGTGGCGCTCGCGAACGGCTGGCTCGTGCTGTTCGTTCCGGCGATGTGGGCGGGCATCTACTTCGTGGCGATCCGCCACGAAGAGGCCTATCTCGAGCAGAAATTCGGCAGCGTCTACAGCGACTACAAGAAGTCGGTGCGACGCTGGATCTGACCGGGGCCGCGACGCCGAGCCCGAACACCCCATTATCAGAGATCCGCGCCTTCCGTGCGGATGAGCAGGGCAGGTACCCCGCCCCGATCCGCGGCTTCCGTTCGAGCCTCTTCGTTCGCTCGAAGGCGATGCTGCCGGGCCTCGGCTAGCGCTTGCGCAGGATGGAGAGGCCGTCGGAGATGGCGAGCATCACGCAATCGATGCGATCGTCCGTGGCGACCCGATCGTTGAAGGCGCGAATCGCCAGCACGTCGTCGTTTTGCGCGGCAGGGTCGACGACGCTTCCGCCCCAGAGCACGTTGTCGACGAGGATCACGCCTCCGGGTCGCGTGCGGGCGAGCAGTTCCTCGTAGTAGGCCGCATAGCCTGTCTTGTCGGCGTCGATGAACGACAGGTCGATGTGCTCGTCGCCGGGCAGTGCGCGCAGTGTTTCGACGGCAGGAGCGATGCGGAGGTCGATCTTGTGCGCGACACCGGCCTTTTCCCAGAACGGTCGCCCGACTGCGGTCCACTCCTCGCTGATGTCGCAAGCGATCACCTCGCCGTCATCGGGAATGCCGCGCGCGAGGCAGAGCGTCGACAGGCCGGTAAAGGTTCCGACCTCTACCACGTGCTTTGCGCCGATTGCCCGGGCGAACAGCGACATGAAGGCTCCCTGCTCGGGTGCGATCTGCATGATCGAGATCCCACCGAGTTCCTTCGTGGCGGCGATCAGGCCGGCGAGGATTTCGTCGGGTGGCGAGCCGTGCGCGACGAGATATTCGTGCACCTCGGGAGAAAGCTGAAAGGATTTCGGTGCGTCGCTCATCGGGAGGCCTCCGGTCGACGCCGCACGCCGACACGCGTCGAACTCGTCAGCTGCTGCTTCGTGACTTCATCTCGAGTCGCATCGCTTCCGCCTTCTCGTCTTCCGCCTCGTCGATCATGCCCTTCATCTGGAACAGGATCGACAGATTGGTGTGGCTGAGCGCATCATCGGGTTCGAGCTCGACGAGCTTCCGCCCGGCTTCCAACGCGCCGTCGAGGTCGCCCTGCTGACGCAGCGCCATCGACAGCGCGTTCCACGCGATGGCGAGCTTCGGGTCGAGCTCGAGTGCCTCGCGGTATTTTTCGATTGCGGCCTCGCTCTGGTCGTCGGCGAAGAGCCGGAACCCCGCGCGATAGATTTCGAGTGCGTCGGCCATTCCGGGATTATAGGGGGTGGCGGCCGCGAATGGCACGTACCCGGCGTCGGCGGCTAGAAGTTCTTTTCCAGCACGTCGATCAATCGCGACCGTCGGAAGCCTACCTTCTCGTACGCGCGCAGGGCGGTGCGGTTGGCGGGCGAGAGCAAGAGCATGGCGGAGACTGCACCCGCCTCGAACTGGCGCGCGAGCGACCATGCGACCAGCGCCGAGCCGACTCCGCGTCCGCGCAGATCGTCGTTGACGCCCACGTAGGCGACCCAAGTCCGATTCGGCAGATGCGTTTCGAACTCGCTGAAGGCGACGATTTCGCCACTGCGACGTGCCACCGTGAGTATGTGCCGCCCGTCCAGCAGGCAGGCGCGCATCACCTCCGGGGGGCGCGGTTCGAAGCCGCAGGCGAGATAGATCTCCAGGATTGCATCGCAATCGTCCGGCTGCGCGAGGTCGAGTTCGAGACCTTCGGTCTTCTGCTGCTGTACCTGCGGCGCAATGTCGCAGCGCATGTAGAAGTGTTGACGCACCGGCCGGAAGCCGTGGCTCGCGAGCAGCGAGTAGCCGGCGCGGTTGCGCGTTCCGATCCCTGCGGTCGCGCATCGGATGCCGAGCTTCGTGGTCGCGAGCTCTTGAGCGGCACGCAACAGTTCTCCGCCTGCGCCGCGGCGCCGTCCACCGTGCTTCACGATCGGGCAGATCAGGCCCGCCAGATCCGCTTCCGGCTGTCGCAGGAAGCCCGCGAATCCGATCGTCTCGCCGCCCGTGTCTTCGCCAACGATTACGTGTGACTCGGGATCGATGCCGAATCGTCCGAACTCGGCCGCGAACTCGTTCGCATCTTCCCAGATCGGATTCAGCACGAAGTCGCCTTCGCCGCGCGCGCAAGTCGCGGACAAGCTCGCGAGCGCTGCTTCGTCTTCCCGTCGGTAGGGTCGGATCTTCATCAAAGGTCTCCAGGCTCTTTCGTTTCGTCAGTGGCCGCTTCGCCGTTGTCTGCCGCTTCGGTGTCGCCGCCTACCCGCCCGCGAATCGAATTGACAATGCGACCGAGGTCGAAGGGCAGGCCGCGGGAAATCTGGAAGTAGTGGTCGCCGTCGTCCTTCACGAGCAGTTTCACCTTCTGGCCCGCGAGCACCTGTTCGGGAACTTCGCCTTCGCGCGGGGGTTGGTCGAGCTTCGCGAACACTCGCCGTCCGTCGAGGCTGAGCAACGCGACGTGGGCGGGGGCGTTCCCGCGCCCGGTCACATAGATGGTCGTTGCGGCTTCGACGATTGCCTCGTGACCGTCCAGGCCCAGGGTTGCGGCGCGCGGTGGCCGGCGCTGGCTCGATTCGAAGCGATGGCGCGGTTCGGGCACGACCGCGCGCGTACGGCGGTTGCCCGTGGCCTCGATGATCGTCACGTAGTTGTTGTTTCCCGGGCCGCCGACCGAGTTGGAGATGCCGATCTTCGCGCGCGCTACCTGGGCGCGCGCGTTCGGCATTCGCTCGGTGATCTGGAGGTAATTTTCGGCGATCTGGAACAAGCCCGTGCCGCCGACCGGATGTCCGCGGGCCTTCAGGCCGCCGGACAGGTTGACCGGCATGCTTCCCTTCGGTCCGGTGATCGGGTTCTCGTAGGGCGAGATCGGCGGCCGCTTCGTGTCGCCCACGAGTGCCTCGATGACATCGCTTGCGTCTGAGAGCCCAAGATCGACGAGGCCGATCGGGAGCAGGCTGTTGAAGGCGTCGTGGACTTCGACCACGAGCCCTTCGAGTTCGCGCGGCTCGGCGATTCCCGCGCGCCAGAAAGCGATTTTCGCGGCTCGAGTCGTGGCCTCGAGGCCGGTCAGCAGCGAGCGGTCGAGGATCGACGAGGTCTCGGTCGCGGAACCGAGACCCGCGATGCGGACCGCCTGCGGTCGCGAAGTCAGGATCACGGCTGCTGCGCCGTCACAAATCGGCGAACAATCCTTGCGCATCAGCGGCGTTGCGACCGGCAGGTTCTTGCGCTCGTCGAAGTAGGCTTCGAAGGGCTCGGGCTTGCCGTAGAAAGCAGCCAGTGGGTTGTCGCTGCCGAGCGCGTGTGCACGGGTCATCAGCCGCGCGAGCACGTCCGAAACGCCTGCGCCGCGGATCTTTCGCTCGCGGAACCACGCCTGCGTGATGAGCGCGATCAGCGCCGGCATCGTGAAGCCGAAGCGGCGCTCCTCGGGGTCGACGGTCTTCGACATGATGGTTGTCGCGACTTCGGTCGTGACCGTCTTCATGCGCTCTCCGGCGAGTACGAGTACGGACTCGAACTCGCCCGAGGCGATCTTGTAGTAGGCCTCGTGGAGCGCCGCAGCGCCGGTGGAAGATGCGGTCTCACTGCGCACCGCGGGGATGCCGGTCAGACCGAGGCGATCGGCGATCTTCGTCGCGATGTTGGCACGATTCTCGAATTCTTCGCTGTCCATGATGCCGACCTGGACGGCGTCGAAGGAGCGAACCTGCGAATCCTCGAGCGCCTTGCGGTAGGCCTCCGCGAAGAGATCGAAGACGGTGGCAAAGATCCGGCCGGTCAGGTCGACCTTGGTCAGGCCTACAGCCGCGATATGCACATCCTTGGCCATTGCGTTCAAAGATAGCCTAGGCTCCCGGCGGCGACTGCGGCGAACGCAGTTCGAAGCAACGAGGGAAGGCAAGTATGAAGAGATTTCGACGCGTCGCGATCTGGCTGGTCGTCGGCTTGCTGTTCGTCTGGTGGCTGTCCGGCGACTCCGAACCGACGGTTCCCCAAGACGGCATCCTGGTACTGGCGCTCGAGGGCCGCTACTCCGAAGCGGCCGAGCCGTCGCTGGTCTCGAGGATCCTCGGCTCGCCTCGCCCCACCTTCGTGGGCTTGCTCTCCGAAATGCGCAAGGCCGAGCGTGATGACCGGCTCGCGGGCGTGGTGCTGCGCATCCGCAAGATCGACGTCGGCTGGGCGAAGGCGCAGGAACTTCGCGAGGCGATCGAAGCGCTCTCGGCGGCGGGGCGGAAGACGGTCGCCTACGTCGAGCACCAGTCGTTCGCGGCCAACATCGAGTACTTCATCGCCAGCGCGGCCGAGGAAATCGTGTTGGCGCCCGCAGCGAGGGTGCCGGTGATCGGCCTCGCGGTCGAGTACCTGTTCCTCGGTGGTCTCTGGGACCTGTTTGGAATCGAACTCGAAGTCGAACGCATCGGGAAGTACAAGTCCTTCGCCGACACGTTCACGCGCAACGACATGTCGGACGCCCACCGTGAGATGGCGAATTCGCTGCTCGACTCGATCGACGGTCAATTCGTAGCCGGGATTGCGAAGAGCCGCGGCGTCGGCGAGGAATTCGTCCGCAACGCCATCGACGCCGCGGCGATGACGCCCGCCGAGATGCAGGCGCTCAGCTTGATCGACGGTACGGGTTTCGAGGACGAAGCGGTGCGGCGAATCGGGCCGGGCGAGGTGATCCGCGGGGCCGACTACACGCGGGTCAACCCGGCCAGCGTCGGCTTCGAGCCCGTTGCGAAATTCGCGCTCGTCTACGGCAGCGGCGCCGTGGTGACGGGCAAGGGCACGGCTTCGCGCAGTGGCGCACCGGTGCTCGCGTCGGAAACGGTCAGTCGCGCGCTTCGCGACGCGGCGGCGGACGACGAGATCGCGGCAATCATCTTTCGGATCAACAGCCCGGGTGGGTCGGCGCTCGCCTCCGATGTCATCTGGAAAGCGACTCAGAGCAGTGAGCGCAACGGCAAAGCGCTCATCGTGTCGTTCTCGGACGTGGCGGCGTCGGGCGGCTACTACATAGCGGCCGGAGCCGACGCGATCGTTGCGTCGCCGGCCACGATCACGGGCTCGATCGGCGTCGTGGTCCTGCGGCCGGTGTTGCGCGGACTGTTCGATAAGCTCGACATCGGGATCGCGACCCTCTCGCGTGGCCGGCACGCGGACATCGCCTCGTCGGCAAACCCGCTGTCCGAGGGCAGTCGTGAACGGCTCGCATTCGAGGTGCGGTCGATCTACGACCTCTTCGTCGAACGGGTCTCGTCGGGGCGCGATCTTACACCCGAGCGCGTGCACGAACTCGGGCGCGGCCGCGTCTGGACCGGCGAACAAGCGTACGCGTCGGGTCTTGTGGACGAACTAGGTGGTTTGCGGGCCGCGACACGTCGTGCCAAAGAGGCTGCCGGGCTCGACCCGGACGCCGATGTCGCGCTGATCCCCTACCCAAAGTCCAAGCCGTTGGCCGAACAGATCGGCGAGGCGATGAGAGTGGCTGTGAGATCGGCGGCGCCGAGCCTGCCGCTGCCGCTCCCCCGGCTTGCAGAACATGCGGTCGAATGGCTGGAGTCGGTTCCGGAAGGGGCGCCGGCATTGCTGCCGCCGTTCGCGTTCGACATCCGCTGAAGCAGCGATCGCGCGCAAAGGAGGCTCCATGGCGATGGTGGTGGCCGGAGACGGAGCGGAGCTCTACGCGGAAACCCATGGCGAGGGTCTCCCGGTGGTGTTCTCGTGCGCGTTGTGCACCACCCACGTGAACTGGGCGCCCCAGGTCGAAGCGCTCGTTGCCGCGGGCATGCAGGTGATTCTCTGGGATTATCGTGGGCACGGGAACTCGTCGGTGCCCACCGACGCGGCAGCCTACTCGATCGAACGCGTGATCGACGACCTCGGCTGTGTGCTCGATTGGGCTGCGCCGGGTCGTTCTGCGGTACTCGCGGGGCTCTCGTTCGGTGGTTTGGCTTCCCTGCATTTCACCTTGCGCCACCCCGAGCGTGTTCGCGGGCTCTTGCTGGTAGACAGCGGGCCCGGCTTCAAGAATCCTGAAGCGCAGGCCGGCTGGGCCGACGCGACCGACAAGAGTGCCAGCTTCGTCGAGGCGCGCGGCATGGCGGCCTTCGTCGAAAGGGCCGGCTCTACACTGGTCGGATCGCGCTCCGAGTTACCCGCGGCGAAAGCGGCCGCGGCCGCCATCGCGGCCCAGGACCCGACAGGCGTGGCCTACTTTGCGCGTCGCGTCGCGGGGGCTGCGCCACCGGTGATCGACGAGTTGCCGTCCATAGACGTACCCGCATTGGTGATCGTTGGTGAGAACGACCTGCCGTATCTGCGTGCGGCCGACGTGATGGCGGCGAAGCTGCCACGCGCGGAAAAACTCGTCATTCCGGGTGCGGGGCACATCGTGAACATCGAGGCGTCGGAGGTCTTCGACGCCGCGGCGATCGACTTTCTTTCCCGCTTCTGAATCGCGTCGGATCGTTCGCGATGTTCAGGTCGGTCGCCGCGGGTCTCGACGCCGAAGTTCGACGAGTCGCGCGAGCGGCGCGTTCGCGCCCGCCCGATCAGCTCTTGGAGAGACGCTTCAGGGCACGAGTCCCGCCGTGGAAGTTCGCGGCATCGAAGCCTTCTTTGCGCATGAACTCCGCGAGGTGGGCGCTCTTGAGTCCGAACTCGCAATAGAGGACGTAACGCTTGCTGCGGTCGAACGACGGGTAGGCCTTCATGGCGTGCCCGAAGTCGAGCCACAGCGCGTCGGGGTGGTGCCAGCTGTCGAACTGGGCCTTCGTGCGCAGGTCGATCACCGTCGCGCCATCGGGAATTCCGTCGGTTTCGAGGTCGGGGATCGCGAGCTGTTCGATGTCGGCGGTGCGCAGTTCGATCACACTGCGGTCGTCGACGCAGCGGTGAAGCAGACCCAGGTCGATCCGGCTCTCCTCCTCGAGGATCGCTTCGAGTGAAGCGGCGGTTGCGGGGCTCCTCGGCGCCAGGTCGCAGTACTCGCCGACCACTTTCGATAGTTCGAATGTCCCGATCCGGCGTGCGACATCGATGATTTCCTCTTTGTTCATGCCCACGAGCGGACGCAGGATCGGATCGCCGGTCGCCTGCGAGATCACCGCGAGATTCTGGAGGGTCTGGGACGAGACCTGGCCGACCGATTCACCTGTGACGATCGCGGCCGCGCGCACCGGTCGCGCGATCCGCTCTGCGGCCCTCAGCATCAGCCGCTTGAGCAGGATCTGCCAATAGCGAGAACTCGTGCGCGTCTTCAATTCCTCGACGAGAGGCCCGAACTCGACCGTGTGGAAGCGCGGTCGGTCGCCGTATGACCACCGGTCCGCGACCACCTTGGTCACGCGCAGCGTGCCGAGGTGGTGTGTTGCGCCGCCGAGGTTGCAGAAGACATAGTCGAGCGAGACGCCGCGGCGGAGCAGGTACCACGCGGCCACGGCCGAGTCGAAGCCGCCCGAGACCAGCGCGACCGCGCGCCCCTCGACGCCGAGTGGCAGCCCGCCCTGCGCGGGGACCCGTTCCGAAAAGAACCAGGCCTCGTTGCCCGACATCTCGAGGTGGACGGTCACGTCTGGGTTGCCGAGGTCGACGCCGGCCGAGACCGGCAGCAACGCGCTGCCGAGTTCACGCATTACGTCCGCAGAGCGAACGTCACCCGGATGGCGATTTCCCACTCGGCGCGCGCGCACCGCGAACAACTTGCCGCGCACGCGCTCACGAAATAGTGCCTCGCCGTGGCGCACGATGTCCGCCAGCCCCGCGACTGCGAAACGCTCCGCGCAAGAAATCGACTGGATGCCAAAGACACGCGTGAGCGCTTCTTCGGTGACGCCCCTGGGCAGCTCGACGAAGATGCGGTCGTGGGAGACCTTGATTTCAGGCTCGATTCCCTGTGACTCGAGTGCGCTGCGGAGATTCTGCAGCAGGCGCTGCGTAAAGCGGTAACGCGTCGCTCGCGCCTTGATGCTCAGCTCACCGGAGAAGCGTAGGATCGCGATCTGTGATTGCGGGTCTTGGACCATGGGCTCCGCCCCGACGCGGCACGACTCATTCGCCGACGCAGGCGCGGTAGATGGTGCCGCCGACGAACAATATCAGCCAGATCAGTGCGAGCGGCGACCAGCCCGACCGCCGGGTGGTGACTTCTTCCTGAACCTCTTCCGCTTCTTCGAAGGGCAATGCGAATTCGCCCGGCTCGAGGCGCTCCTTCGCGAGCCGACCACCGCAGTGGATGCAGTGCTTCTGGCCGACCGGAAACGTGACCGAGCAGCGCGAGCAGTAGACCTCGTATGGGTTCGATTGAGAGCGGATCGTCATCGCCCAGGCATGGTATCGAATTCCGCTACAGCTGCTCCGCCTCTGCAAGACTGAGCCGTCGGGCTGCTCCGCCGAGGCTGCCCGCGAGCCATCGGCCGGTCGTTTTGCTACATCGATCTGAGTGGGGCGTAGGGTTTACCGGTTCTTGTGCGGTTTGCTGGGTGCGGCCTTCGTGCTGATCGGCGCGACGTCTATACTCGGCTTCTTCGCATACCATTCGCCGGGTAGCGACGTAATGCTGCCGACCGGCCCGATCGGTTTCTATTTCGTCGCATTTGCCGGTTTTGCGATGATCGGCTGGGGCGGTTGCCTGGTCGGCGCCGCGCAGCATCCCGAGATCGGGCGTTCCGTCGGAACCGCGACCGCGTTGGCGCTCGTTCTGGGCGCCGTGATTCGCATGGCGGCGTGGTTCGTGGGTGATTACTACGTATTCCCGGGAGGTGCGCTGCGCGCCGAGGCGACTGCATTCCTGATTCTCGCGTTGGCCTTCCTGTGGCTTCGCCCGCCGGCGCGGACCGCGGTCGACGAGGCACGCAGCTGATGCTGCGTTACTTCGGCAGCCTCGTGATCGTCGCTCTGCTTGCGCTCAACTGGGCGATGCCCTCGACGAAGATGGGACGGAGAGGGGTCGACCCCGATCCTCGCGCCGACGTAGAGAGTGCCACCTTGCGGGTCGGTGCCATGATGCCGAACCTGGAGCTGACTACGATCGATGGTACACGGCTCAGCTTCGCCGACTTTCGTGGTAAACGGGTGCTGATCACGTTCGAACGCAGCGTCGATTGGTGACCCTACACAAAGGCGCGGCTCGTGGAGCTGCGGCAGGCCTTCGGCAAGGTCGATGATCTCGTGATCTTCTACGTGATGGCGGAGAACCAGATCAACTCGAAGACCCTCCGTTTCATCGACGAAGCGCAGCTTCGCGAGCGGATCTACTTCATCGCGGACCCACAAAGCCGCATGATAACGGACCTCGGGCTGTTGAAGCCGGATCCCGAGCCGATCGAGGAGGGAGTCGCCCATCCCGCCACCTATCTGATCGATCGACGTGGGAGAATCCGTTTCGCCGACGTTCGCAGCGACTACCACATCTGGCTCGACCCGAAGACCATCAGCGACGCGCTCGCGCGAATCGACTGAAGCCCCGCGCCCGGCTAGATTCATCCGCCATGTCGGGGCGAATTCACGTGGAGCGCGACGGCGCGATCGGCTGGATCGTATTCGATCAGCTCGAGCGCAGAAACGCCATCACTGTGGATATGTGGCAGGCGATCCCCCCGGCTGTGCGGGAACTCGGAGCGGACGACGCAGTTCGGGTGGTCGTGATGCGCGGCGCGGGTGAGGTGGCATTCGTCTCGGGTGCCGATATTTCGGAATTCGAGCACCAGCGAACTGCCGAGAATTCGCGTGCGTACGACGCGTTGAACCAGCAAGCCTTCGATGCGCTCAGCGGCCTTCGCAAGCCGTTGATCGCAATGGTACACGGCTTCTGCGTGGGCGGCGGCGCTGCGCTCGCACTCTGTGCCGATCTGCGATTCGCGTCACCCGACGCGGAATTCGGGATCCCGGCGGCGAAACTCGGACTCGGCTACGGCGACCGCGGGCTCGCCCAGCTCGTGCGCCTGGTGGGGCCTTCGGTCGCGAGCGAGGTGCTCTTCACTGCGCGGCGTTTCTCGGCCGACGAGGCGCTGCGAGTCGGACTCGTGAATGCCATTG
>CAXMSF010000254.1:0-7367 GCA_964196055.1 uncultured Gammaproteobacteria bacterium
GGAAGGCGCAGTGAGGGCGACGGCACTGAGTGTGAGGACTGCGGTGGCGCGGCGGCGCATCACTGCCGAGAGTACAACGGGCACCCACGGGGGGCTTGCCGATTTCCATCGCTCTTGATGCCGCGATCGCGTCGCTTGCTACCTTTACAATGTGACTGGATCTTCGCTCGCGCCTTCATTGCTCGTGGCCATGCCACAGCTCCTCGACCCGAACTTCGAACGGGCGGTGATTCTTCTGATCCATCACGACGATGATGGAACCTTCGGCGTGGTGTTGAACCGCGCCACCGAGATCAACGCTCCGAACCTCTGCGCGACGCTCGAGATCGAATGGCAGGGGCGGGCCGACGAGTCGATCGACTGGGGTGGCCCCGTTCAGCCGCAGACCGGTTGGGTGATCTTCGGCGACGATGTTGCGGTCGATCATGCCTCCGAGGCGACTGCGGTTGCGGATGGGGTCTATTTCGCGGGATCCCTCGATGTGCTGCGTCAGGTCGCAGCGCAGCGCGCGGACCGAGTGCGGCTGTTGCTCGGCTACGCGGGCTGGGGCCCCGGCCAACTCGAGAGCGAACTCGCCCAGGGGACCTGGTTGAGTGCTCCGGTTTCGAGTCACGTTGTATTCGACGTCGAGCCCGATTCGATGTGGTCGCACGTTCTGCGCGACCTCGGCATCGAACCTGCGGCATTGGTGCCGAGCCCGGGAATTCACTAGCCCGTCCCGTTCGGGGCGCCGTCGCCCTCGGGGTGTGGGTGGCGGCCCGTCTTCGACCGGCAACGGCCGGCTCAGGGTGTCCCTCGAGAATGCCGATGGGAGAGGCATGCGCGAGGGGCTTGTTCTGAAACCGGAATCCACGGATTCGCTCGCTGTGAATCGAATCCCGAACCTCGGGGAGTCACTTTCCGATATCGCACTGAACTTCAAGCAGAGCGGTGCGATGGGGCTGATCTTGATCGACGCCGCAGCGCTCGACGAGGTCGAACGCAGCTTCGGCTGCGAAGCACACGAGCGGGCAACGAGCGCTCTCGGAGCCCAGGTTGCAGATCTGATCAGCGATCGCCTCGGTATCTGCGACATGATCGTCACCGGCGAGACAGGCCGGAATGAAATCGTCGTGCTCGTTTTCCGCGAGTCGGACGAGGTCGAGTTCTACCGACGCGAACTTCCGATCCTGGTGCGAAAGCTCGGTCAGGGTTTCGCGCGACCCGGCCTGCGCGTCGGCTACCCGTATCTTCGCCGTGCGGCGGGGCTGGCGATCGGCTCGGCGGCGGCGCTCCGCAATCCGACCTGCTCTCCGGAAACACAGCTGCGCGCGGCGCTCGACGAAGCGCGCCTCGATGCCGACCTCTCGGAACGCATCGCGGTGCGTCGTCGTCGGCAGCGCCTGTTCGATCTGGTGTTGGAAGGGCAAGTGCGTTCCGTCTATGAGCCGATCGTCGACGTCTCGACCCACACCGTATTCGGCTACGAGGCCCTCGCGCGAGGTCCCGAGGGTTCAGAATTGCATTCACCCGCGGCTTTGTTCTCGAGCGCGGAAGAAGTCGACCTGCTGTTCCAGCTCGACTGCCTCTGCCGCAAGAGCGCGCTCGACGGAGCCCGCGATTTTCCGCGCGAATCGAAGCTCTTCGTGAACGTGCGCCCGACTACGATCCACGATCCGAACTTTCAGGCCGAGTCCTTGAGCCGGACGCTCGAGAAGTGCAACCTTCGGCCGTCCGACGTCGTGTTCGAGATTTCGGAACAGGAGTCGATCGAGAACTTCGAGATCTTCCGAGAGGTTCGGGACTACTACGGAAAGCTCGGGCTCCAGATCGCACTCGACGATGTCGGCGCGGGCTATGCGAGCCTGGAATCGGTGCTCGAGCTGTCTCCCGACTACATCAAGGTTGACCGCGCGTTCGTTGCCGGGATCGACGAAGACCCGATGCGCCAGGAACTATTGCGCGCGCTCCAGACCGTCGCAGAGAAGATCAACGCTCAGATCATCGGCGAGGGGCTCGACACACTCGAAGAGCTCGAGACCCTCGGCCGGCTCGGCATCTCCTTCGGGCAGGGCTGGCTGTTCGGCAAGCCCCACCCGCTCCGTTCCGACACTTGAGGGTGCACTTCGGACCGAGGGTAGAGGCACCGGGCTTTTCCGAGGGGGCGTATCGTCCGCTGCCTGAGGCACGCTGACGCTGCCTCTGTGTGGCATGGATGCGGCTTTCCGCACGGGGCGGCACCACGGCTTCGAGCGGATACAATCTCCGCATGAAGGTCTGCTTCTGGGGAACCCGAGGCTCGATTGCCAAACCAGGGCCTTCCACGCTTCGCTACGGGGGCAACACGTCCTGCGTCGAGTTGCGAGCCGCCGACGGGACTCTGATCGTCCTCGACTGCGGGACCGGTGCGCACGCCCTGGGTCTGAGTCTGGCGAGTGGTCGCCAGCCCGTGCGCGGCAACCTGCTGATCGGTCACACCCACTGGGATCACATCCAGGGCTTTCCGTTCTTCGCGCCGTTGTTCGAGGCGGGTTCAGTGTGGTCGGTGTATGCGCCCGGTGGTGGTGACCGGAAGTTCCAGGCTTCGTTGGCGGGGCAGATGGCGTACGAGTACTCGCCGATCAACATCGACGCGCTTCACGCCGAGCTTCGCTATCACGACATGGTCGAGGGTGTGTTCGAGATCGGCTCGGTGCGGATTACGACCCATTACCTCCATCACCCGGCTCTCACACTCGGCTTCCGTTTCGAGGCCGACGGGGCGACGGTCGTCTACGCCTGCGACCACGAGCCGCACTCCCTCTACCCGCTCGACGCCGCGCCCGGGACGGCGCCGGTCCACCACGAAGACCGCCGCCACGTAGAGTTCCTCAAAGGCGCCGATCTGATCATCCACGACGCCCAGTACTGCATGGCTGACTTCCCCGAAAAGGTCGGCTGGGGACACACTCCCCTGGAGCGTGCGGTCGACTACGCGATCCTGGCGCGTACACGACATCTGGTGTTCACCCACCACGACCCGGAGCGCGACGACGATGCCATCGATGCGTTGTGCGAGCTCGCTCGCGAGCGAGCCTCCGGGGCGGAGCACGTCCCCGAGATCAGCGCCGCGCAGGAGGGCCAGACCATCGATGTCAGCGGCGACGGCACCCGCCCGCCGTTCAGGCTGAGCGAGCCGTCGGCCTTTCCGTCGAGGGAGCCCCGCAAGGCGGCCACCGTGCTGATCGTCGATGACGACCCCGATATGCTTCTGCTGCTCGAAACGGCGCTGCGCGCCGACGGCCTCCGCGTGCTGTGCGCCGCGGACGGAGACCGCGCCCTCGAGTTGGCGCGCGCGGAACCGCCGAGCCTGATCCTGCTCGATATGCAGCTTCCAACGCGCAACGGCATGGAGGTGTGTCGCGCTCTGCGCAGCGAACAGGACGCACGATTGCGCGACGTTCCGATCCTCGTGCTCACGGGAATGAAGCTGAAGGAGACCGACCTCGTCGCCGCATTCATCGCCGGCGCGACGGACTTTCTCACCAAGCCGATCAAGCCGACGCTCGTTCGCTCGCGCGTGCGGAGCTGGTTGCTGCGAACGGTTCCGCGTTGACCATGCCGCACTCACGGTGGGCCGATTGAAGGGATGGGTCGTCATTTGGAAGGGAACCTCGTTCGGGCGGCGCGACGGCGCCGCAGTTTGACGTTCTTCGCAGCCGTTGCTCTGATCGCACAGGCGTCTGCTGCGGAGCCGCGCACCGTCGTCTACGTCGTTCGGCACGCCGAGAAGGCCAGCGAGCCGCAGCGAAACCCGGGGCTCACTCGGCCTGGGAGCGAGCGTGCCACCGCACTAGCCCGTGCACTCGCGGGCGTCGAGCTCACCGGCATCATCACCAGCCAGTTCGCGCGAACCAGGGCGACGGCTGCACCGGTGGCGATGGCGACCGGGATCGAGCCAGTCGTGATCCGCTACCGGCCGGGCGACTTCGAAGCGCACGGGCAGGCGGTCGCAGCAGACATTCGCGAACGATTCCCGGGCGGGGTGGTGCTGGTGGTGGGCCACAGCGATACGGTGCCGTGGATCATCCTGGCGCTTGGTGGCCCCGCGATGGAAGCGCTGTGCGAGGAGACGGAGTTCGCATCGCTGTTTGAATTGGTCGTCGAAGCGGGCGCACCCACGCGGATGAAGCGCTCCGTCTACGGAGTTCCGGACCCTCCACTGCCGCCGGAATGCCGACTCGATCCCGACCGATAGCATCAGCGGGATCGGCCGCGCGGAGACTTTCTGCGCACTCACGGGGGCTGGGCTAGCGTGGCGCGAGCAAGGCGGGGCCGGGTATCCGCGACCGGATGCCTCGTCCGAGGGAATGGCGAGATCCCGAATGCTGTTCAACTCCGTTCCGTTCGCGATCTTTCTTCCCGTCGTCTTTCTGCTCTACTGGTTCGTCTTCCAGCGGAGCCTTCGGCTGCAGAACCTCTTCGTGCTGGCCGCGAGCTACTTCTTCTACGCCTGGTGGGATTGGCGCTTCCTGTCCCTCATCGTATTGAGCTCGGCAACCGACTACGGGGTTGGTCTCGCGCTCGCCGCATCGGAAGACGCGCGTCGGCGTCGATTGCTGCTGGGTCTGAGTCTGACGGTCAACCTCGGCTGCCTCGCCTTCTTCAAGTACTTCGGCTTCTTCGTGAGCAGCCTGGTGGACGCCGCCGGAGCCCTGGGGATCCTCCTCGAGCCCACCACGCTCCAGATCGTGTTGCCCGTGGGAATCAGCTTCTACACTTTTCAGACCCTGAGTTACACCCTCGACATCCACCGGGGGCGCATCGAAGCCACCCGCGACGCCCTGAGTTTCTTCGCTTTCGTGAGCTTCTTTCCCCAGCTCGTCGCGGGGCCGATCGAGCGCGCGGCCTCGCTTCTCCCGCAGTTCGAGAAGAGTCGGCGCTTCGATTTCCTGGAAGCCCGGGACGGGGCTCGGCAGATCCTCTGGGGTTTGTTCAAGAAGGTCGTCATCGCCGACACCTGCGGCCGACAGGTCAATCTCATCTTCGCCGTCTCCGGCGAAGTGTCGGGGAGTACGTTGCTGTTGGGGGCGCTCTACTTCGCCTTCCAGATCTATTGCGATTTCTCGGGCTACTCCGACGTGGCCATCGGAAGCGCGAAACTGCTGGGTATCCGCCTGCGCGACAATTTCGACTTGCCCTACTTCTCGCGCGACGTCGCCGAGTTCTGGAGGCGTTGGCACATCTCGCTGTCCAGCTGGTTTCGCGATTACGTCTATATTCCGCTCGGAGGCAACCGCAGTGGCAAGGCCCGCCAGGTCGCCAATGTACTCCTCACCTTCGGACTGAGTGGATTGTGGCACGGCGCGAGTTGGAACTTCGTCGTGTGGGGGTTGTTGCACGGCTCGTATCAGATCCCTTCGATCCTGCGCGGGCGACCGCGGCCCGACCGCCGGGTCGCGGCCTGGGCGACGGCGCTGCCCCGACCCGGAGAACTCGCTCGGATCCTCGCGACCTTTGCGCTGACACTCTTCGCGTGGATCTTCTTCCGCGCCGAAGACCTCGGCCACGCGTTGCAGTACACCGCAGGCCTGTTCACGGCGAGCCTCTTCGATGCGCCACAATTCGATCACGGCGTTCCACTCGCGCTGATCGCGGGGCTGCTCTCGGTCGAGTGGGCGCAGCGGCGAAAGACCCATCCGCTTCAGTTCGACGGACTCCCGGTGTTTCTGCGATGGAGCGTCTATCTCGCGCTATCGCTCGCGGTCATTGCATTCTTCGGCGAACGACATGACTTCATCTACTTCCAGTTCTGAGGCACGACCTGCGGTGACGAGCTTTCTCCTTCGCTGCGCCATTTTCGCCGCGCTGCTCGTGAGTGTGCTGCAGCTCGTCGAACTCGCCGTCCCCTTCTATTGGGGCAACAGCGGGTTCGCGACGAAGATGGCCTATTTGAAGGAAAGCGAGCTGCGCTACGACACGCTGCTCGTGGGTTCGAGCCGCATCTTCCGGCAAGCCGACCCTTCGATTTTCGACGCAGCGACCGGCAGACTCACGAACACCTTCAACCTGGGCGTCTCGGCGACCTACAACCCGGAGATCTATTATCTCTACGAGCATCTGCTCGACGACGACATCTCGTCGGATGTGAAATTCGTTCTGATGGAGCTGCAGAGCCTGAACCGCATCGCCAGCAGGAACGTGGCAACCCGGGCTGCGATCTACTCGGTCGATCGGAAGACCTGTCGCTTTGCCGTGAGTACGCTCTCCGAAGTCGAGGTGCGGCCGGCGAAGCGAGCCGAAGCCGTCGGGCGTTATCGGGCGAGTTACTTGCAGCGAGTTTTCAAGATCCACATCCTGCGTGAGATCTTGGAGTTCCGCTTCAGCCCAGCCCGTTCAGACATCGTCCTCGGCCCGAACCGGGACGGTTTCTATGCGTTGGAGCTCCAGGTCGAGGAGGCGCCCGGCCGGAGTCAGGCCAAGATCGCCCTCCGGGCCGCTCTGCTGCGATCGCCCGAGCTGATCGAGCAGCGACGAAAGCGGGCCGCCCGGATCCACCGGGATCCCGAAAGCTGGACTTTCAGCGAGACCCACCTGCGCCGCCTCGAGAACATCATCGAGCGCTCTCGGGCACGGGGAATCGAGATCCGTTTCGTGCTGCCGCCGCGCCTTCCGTTCGCAGAACTCGCGGAGTTGCTCCCGATCTACGAGCGATTGGATGAAGATCTCACGATCGACCTCGCAGACCCCCGGGCTCACCCGGAGTTCTACGAGATGGACTACTCCTTCGACGTGGGACACCTCAACACGCGGGGTGCCGAACACTTCACTCGGCTGCTGGCCGAACGATTTCTCGCGTCACGCGACGATTGAAGTCGCCGGTGTGGCTGACGGCGGCTCTAGCCCTCCTCGGACTCTTGTGTCTCCGGCGGGAACGCCACCATGCCCGTCGCCTTGCCGAGTTTGACGGCGAGGATCCGGCTGAGGTTGTGGTAGACGCGGGTTGCGATGCGGGGATACTGATCGCGCAAACGCCCGAGATCCTCTTCCGACAGCAGCAGCAGCCTCGAATCCGAGAGCGCCGTCGCATCGGCGATGCGTCGTCCATGGAAGATGGCGCCCTCGCCGAAGGTGTCGCCGCGGCGCGCGGTCTGTAGCGACACCGTTTCGCCATCACGCGGTACCGTCAGTTCGATCTCACCATCGATCACGATGTACATTTCTTCGCCCTCGGCACCAAAGGCCGTCACCTGGAGGCCCTTGTGAATGTGCTGCAGACGACCGAGCAAGGTGACGACCCGCGCCTGAGTCTCACGCAAGCCGGAAAACAGCGGAACCGCTCGCTGGGGCTCGGGGCCGAGGTCCAGCGCGAGGATGTCCCAGAGCGTGACGACGCGCATGCGGGCCGC
>CAXMSF010000255.1:0-15967 GCA_964196055.1 uncultured Gammaproteobacteria bacterium
AAGGCCTTCATCCCTCACGCGGCGTTGCTGGGTCAGGGTTTCCCCCATTGCCCAAGATTCCCGACTGCTGCCTCCCGTAGGAGTCTGGACCGTGTCTCAGTTCCAGTGTGGCTGATCATCCTCTCAGACCAGCTAACCATCATAGCCTTGGTGAGCCTTTACCTCACCAACAAGCTAATGGTACGCGGGCTCATCGACAGGCAATAGCTTTCAAGAAGAGGCCATCTTTTTTCACTGAGTCCAAGGACTCCGTGGTCTTATCCGGTATTAGCTCCAGTTTCCCGGAGTTGTCCCAGACCTGAGGGTAGGTTACCCACGCGTTACTCACCCGTGCGCCACTCGAGTACCAATCAATCCGAAGAAAGATCGGCCTTTCCGTTCGACTTGCATGTCTTAAGCACGCCGCCAGCGTTCGTTCTGAGCCAGGATCAAACTCTCCAGTTTAAACCTAGCCTGGAAAGAATGTACCAAAGTACATAATTCCCAGTATTTCGCGTTCGGATACGATGCATCTTCTCCGAAGAGAATTTACACCGCAATCGACGGGATAATTCTTCGCTTAGCTGTCAAATCGAGCATATCCAATGCTCGAAAGACTGTACGCTATTCAGTTTTCAAAGACCGATTGAGGTTCCTGGAGGCCTGTTTGGAGCCAGAGAAACCGAAGGCACGATCGGCGCATAGCGCTGAACGTGCCTCGCATTTCGCGGACGAAGGAACCTAAGAAATGCATGGGCCCCGGTCAAGGCTTATTCGACCCGAGATCGATAATAAACCCGCCGGGAACAGCGCCTTCCCCCCTCCCCGATGGCGCTTCACCCCAGTCGAATACGCGCGAACCGGCGCTTTCCGACCTTCAAGAGATAGCTACCCGGCTCCAGACGCTGCAGCGGGTCCGCAACGCGCTCACCGTCGACCTGCACCGCTTTCTGGGTCACGAGCCGGCGGGCCTCGCTGCGCGACGCAACCAGGCCGGTCGCCTCGAGTACCTCGATCAGGCCGCGATCGCCGGCCTCGCCTACGTCGATTGTGGTCTCGGGAATGTCGTCGGGGACCTCCTTGCGGGTGATGACCCGTCGGAAGTGCTCGGCGGCACGCTCGCCCTCTCCGGGGTTGAAGCGATCCACTACGCGGCGCGCGAGCTCGTGCTTGAACGCGAGCGGATCTCCGTCGCCCACCCTGAAACGCTCGCGTTCCGGGGTGAGATCGTCCCATTCACCGGCCTTCAGCACGTCGAAGTACTCGAGCATCAGCGTGTCGGAAATGCTCATCAACTGGCCGTAGACATCCTCGGGGGCGTCGGTGATCCCGATCGTGTTGCCGAGGCTCTTCGACATCTTCTCGCTACCGTCGAGACCGACGAGCAGGGGGTGGGTGATGACCGCTTGCGGGCGCTGCCCGTAGTCGCGCTGCACCTCGCGGGCCATCAAGAGGTTGAAGGTCTGGTCGGTCCCGCCGAGTTCGACATCGGCTTCGAGAGCCACCGAATCGTAGGCCTGAACGAATGGATACAGGAATTCGTGCACTGCGATCGGCTCGCCTGCTCCGTAGCGTTTGGAGAAATCATCGCGCTCGAGTAGCCGGGCAACGGTGCCCCGCGAGCACAGTCGCACGAAGTCCGACGGCGACATCCGATCCATCCACTCGCTGTTGAAGCGAATCTCGGCCCGCGCGACATCGATCACTCGACCAGCCTGGTCGACGTAGGTCTGCGCATTCTCGGCGACCTCTGCCGGTTCGAGTGCGGGACGGGTCTTCTTCTTGCCCGACGGGTCGCCGATCCGTGCGGTGAAATCGCCGATCAAGAAGATCGGCGTGTGGCCCAGATCCTGGAAACGTCTGAGCTTCTGGAGCACCACGGTGTGGCCGAGATGGAGATCCGGCGCCGAGGGGTCCATTCCGAGCTTCACACGAAGCGGCCGCTTCGCTTCGATCGCCTGGGCGAGCGTCGTGCGTAGCTCTTCCTCGCCGTAGCAGTCGACGGCGCCGTCACGGATCACGTCGAGCTGACGCTCGACCTCGGCAGCGGTCGACTTCGACGTCATCGGTGGTCTCCTCGCATCCAGCGAAATTCGTGCTCAGTGACGATGGCATCCATCCCGCGATCGTGCGAGGTCGTGGGAATCGAATCCTCGATCTGCATTTCGTACGCCATCCCGCAGAGCATTACGGCGGGACCGCCGCCCGGCGGGAAGCTGCGATCGTAATAGCCCCCCCCCCAGCCGAGGCGAACACCGCTGCGATCGAAGGCGACTCCGGGCACGATCACGAGATCCTCGGCGGCGAAGGAAGCGCTCGGAGCGGACGCGTCCGGCTCGAGCACGCCGAAGGTCCCGACCCTCAAATCTTCCCAGCGCCTGACCCGCGCGAAGTCCAGCGGGCCGGCGTCCACGACTCGCGGAAAGAGGCACTCGACGCCCGCACTCACCAGCGCGTCGAAGAGCGGGCGGGACGGCACTTCGTCGGGGAGCGCCGCGTAGAGGCCAACACGTTCTCGAGCGTCGAATTCGAATGCCGAGAACAACCTACGGCAGATCCGCTCGGCCGCGTCCGCGGCATCCGCGGGCGCGATCTCTCGCCGCCGCGCAACCGCGCGGCGGCGGATTCGGCGTTTTTCGGCGTCGAGGTCCATCCCCCGCTCGGTGGCCGTGGGCCGGTCAGGCCGTGGGGTCGAAGGGCGCAGCCAGTTCGGCTTCGACGATGTCGGTCAGCGCCTTCAGGCCCTCGGACGACATCGGCGCGCCGCCGCCTTCGCGAATCTGCACGAGTTCACGCGCGAGATTCAATCCGGTGAGCAGCGCAAGATCGCGACTATCGATCGTCCCGGTCTGCTTCTCGACCGTCCGCATCGTCTCGTCGAGGTAACCCGCGACTCGCTGGAGCGATTCGGCATCGTCGCCGCTCCGCAGGCGGAACTCCTGACCGCCGATGCGCACCGAGACGGTGGACTTTTCCGCCATTCAGATTTCGCCCTGCGATTCGAATTGCACATCGAGTTGGTCGATCTGCGCGATCAGCTCGTCGATGTGTTTCCCGACGTCTTGTCGGCGCTGGTTCGCGTCGCGAAGTTGCTCTTCGAGCTGGCGAATCCGCTGACTGCTCTGGTTCAACTCGACACGAAGGGTCGCGTTGGCGCTGCGAAGGAGCTGGTGCCGCTCGACGAGCGACCCCACCGCACTTTCCAGGCGCTCAAAATCGTAGTTGCCCGGGTCGCCGTCGGAAATGAGGCCTCCCCCTTCGTTCGGATCGTACCGGGAACGCGGGAAAGGCGTCAAGGTGTGAATGCAAATTCACGCGGTGACGGTGCAGATCGAATCAGACGAACGAACTGCGCGACTGCAGTCGAGATTCACCCATCAGATAGCGGTCGACCTGGCGTGCGGCTTCACGCCCTTCCCAGATCGCCCACACGACCAGAGACTGTCCTCGACGACAGTCGCCCGCAGCGAAGATGCCGGCTTCGCTCGTAGCAAACCCCGTTGTATCCGCAGCAACGTTGCCCCGCGGGTCCAGCCGAACGCCAAGCTTCTCGAGTAGCTCTTCATGCACCGGGTGCAGAAAGCCCATCGCGAGCAGGACCAGGTCGGCCGGAATCTCGAACTCGCTACCTGCGATCTCGTTCATCGCCGGACGTCCCGATGCATCCGGCTCGCCGAACTCCACCCGCGCTGCCTCGAGCGACTTCACGTGTCCACCTTCACCGCTGAAGCGCTTGGTCAGAACGGCGAACTCGCGCTCACCACCTTCCTCGTGCGAACTCGATGTCCGGTACATCAGCGGCCACTCGGGCCACGGAGTAGACTCCGAACGTTGCTCCGGCGGGCGCTCGAGCAGCTCGATCGAGGTGACCGACTTCGCTCCCTGACGCAATGAAGTTCCAACACAGTCGGAGCCGGTGTCGCCCCCACCGAGCACGACCACGTGCTTTCCGGTCGCGAGAATCTCGCCGTCGGAATCGACCGTATCCCCTTCGACCCGCCGGTTCTGCTGCGGCAGGAATTCCATCGCGAAGTGAATGCCGTCCAGATCACGGCCGTCGATCGGTAGATCGCGCGGCTTCTCGGAGCCACAGCACAGCAGCACCGCGTCGAAGTTGCGACGCAGGTCGGCCGACGACAGGTCGATGCCGACGTTAACGCCGGTCTGGAACGCGACACCCTCTTCGCGCATCTGCTCGAGGCGCCGATCGATGATCGCCTTCTTGAGCTTGAACTCGGGGATGCCATAGCGCAGCAGGCCACCGATGCGGTCGTTCTTTTCGAAGACCGTCACGCTGTGGCCTGCGCGATTCAACTGTTGCGCGGCGGCGAGCCCTGCAGGCCCGGACCCGACGACCGCCACTGAGCGTCCGGAGCGCCTCTCGGGCATCACGGGCTTGATGATGTCGCTCTGCCAGCCGTTGCGACTGATCTCCCACTCGACCTGCTTGATCGTCACCGCATCATCATTGATTCCGAGCACGCAGGCCGCCTCACACGGTGCCGGGCAGACCATGCCGGTAAACTCGGGGAAGTTGTTCGTCGAGTGCAATGCCGCGAGCGCGTCATCCCACTTGCCGTGGTAGACGAGATCGTTCCAGTCGGGAATCACGTTGCCGAGCGGACAGCCGTTGTTGCAGAAAGGAATGCCGCAGTCCATGCAGCGGGAGGCCTGCTCACGAGCCTTCTCGGGCGAAAAATCGAGCTGTACCTCACGCCAGTCCTTGATGCGCTCTTCATCAGGACGGTATTCGACACCCTCGCGCCCATGATCAAGGAATCCGGTTACCTTACCCATCGCCGCTCCCTGCGCGCAGCCGATCGGACAACGCGCGCTCGTAATCGATCGGCGACACCTTCACGAACATCGATGCGAAGGTTTCCCACTTCCGCAGCACTTCATCCGCGCGATCGCTGCGCGTGTACTGGAAGTGCCGCCGCACCAGTCGCAAGATCGTCTCCTCGTCCTCGGAATCGATCTCCTTCAGGCGGACGATGCCCATGTTGCAGTGCTCGGCAAAGTCGCCGTTTTCGTCGAGCACGTAGGCGTAACCACCGCTCATGCCGGCCCCGAAGTTTCGACCCGTCGGTCCGAGGATCACGACTCGGCCACCCGTCATGTACTCACAGCCATGGTCACCGACACCTTCGGCGACCGCATGGGCACCGCTGTTTCGCACGCAGAACCGTTCGCCTACGAGACCGTTGAAGTAGGCCTCGCCCGCGGTCGCGCCGTACAGCACCACGTTGCCTGCAATGATGGCGTCGCGCGGCTCGAAGCTCGACGCGGCAGGAACCTTCACGATCAGCTTCCCGCCCGACAAGCCCTTCCCACAGTAGTCGTTCGCGTCGCCGTCGACGGTGAGCGTCATCCCCTTTGGCACGAAGGCGCCGAAGCTCTGGCCCGCCGATCCCGTAAGATGAATCTTGATGGTGTCCTCCGGCAAGCCGCTCTCGCCGTACTTGCGCGAGACTTCCGACCCGAGGATGGTGCCGACGGTCCGATTGATGTTTCGGATCGGCAGCTGAATGTCGACCTCTTCACCCTTCTCGAGTGCGGGGGCGGCGCGCTCGAGAAGTTTCATGTCGAGTGCTTCGTCGAGGCCGTGATCCTGTTCTTCGATACGCCGCACCGCATAAGGCACGTCGGGCTTGCGCAGCAGATCACTGAAATCGAGCCCCTTGGACTTCCAGTGCGAAACCGCATCATCGACCTCGAGGCGATCGACCTGGCCGATCAGCTCATCGAATCTGCGATAGCCGAGTTCCGCCATCAACTCGCGCACCTCTTCGGCGATGTAGCGGAAGAAGGTCACCACGTGTTCCGGCGTACCGGCGAACTTCTTGCGCAAGCGCTCATCCTGGGTCGCAATCCCGACCGGGCAGGTGTTGAGGTGGCACACGCGCATCAACACACAACCCATGGCGGCAAGCGGCGCCGTCGCAAATCCGAATTCATCGGCGCCGAGCAGGCCCCCGATGATGACATCACGCCCGGTCTTGAATCCACCGTCGGTCTGCACGCGGATGCGCCCGCGCAGATCGTTCAACACCAGCGTCTGCTGGGTCTCGGCCAGTCCGATCTCCCACGGACTACCGGCCGACTTGATCGATGTCTGCGGCGATGCCCCCGTGCCGCCATCGTGGCCGCTGATCAGCACGCCGTCGGCCTTGCCCTTCGAAACCCCGGCCGCGATGGTGCCGACACCGGTTTCGGCGACGAGCTTCACGCTGACGTCCGCGTAACGATTCGCATTCTTGAGGTCGTGGATCAGCTGCGAGAGGTCCTCGATCGAGTAGATGTCGTGATGGGGCGGCGGCGAGATCAAGCCGACACCCGGCGTCGAATGCCGTGTCTTGCCGATCGTTTCGTTGACCTTGTGACCGGGAAGCTGACCGCCCTCGCCGGGCTTCGCGCCCTGGGCGATCTTGATCTGCACCTCATCGGAGTTCACGAGATACCAACTCGTCACACCGAAGCGGCCGGATGCGACCTGCTTGATCGCACTGCGTCGAGAGTCACCGTTCGGTTCGGGCGTGAATCGTGCGTAGTCCTCGCCGCCCTCGCCGGTGTTGCTCTTTCCGCCGATGCGGTTCATCGCGACCGCCAGCGTCTGGTGCGCTTCGAGCGAAATCGAGCCATAGGACATCGCGCCCGTGCAGAAACGCCGCATGATGTCCTCGACCGACTCGACCTCGGCGAGCGGCACCGGGTCGAGGTCGCGCGTGAAGCGGAACAGTCCGCGCAGCGTGCAGGCGCTCTTCGCGTCGCCGTCGGCCGCCGCACTGTACTCCTTGAACGTGGCGTAGTTCTGCTGCCGCACTGCGTGCTGCAGCTTCGAAACCGTGGTTGGATTGAAGGTGTGGCGCTCGCCGCGCCGACGCCACTGATAGAGACCGCCCGGATCGAGTTCAGGGTAGGCGTCGCCCGCGAAGCCGCGCTCGTGTCGCATCGCGGCTTCGCGCGCGATCACATCGAGGCCCACGCCGGAAATCCTCGAGGCCGTGCGCGTGAAGTAATGGTCGACCAACTCCCGGTCGAGGCCGACAGCCTCGAAGATCTGGGCACCGCGGTAGCTGCGCAGCGTCGAGATCCCCATCTTCGCGAAGATCTTGAGCAGGCCCTTGTCGGTCGCCTTCAGGTAGTTCTCGATTGCCGTCTCGCGGTCGAGATCTTCGGGAAGCAGGCTGTGATCGCCGAGAAGCTGGTCGATCGTCTCGAGGGCGAGGTAGGGATTCACCGCGCCGGCGCCGTAGCCGATCAGCAGCGCGAAGTGGCCCACCTCACGGGCCTCGCCTGTCTCGACGATCAGACCACAGCGAGTGCGTGTTCCCTCGCGAACCAGGTGGTGGTGGACCGCTCCGGTCGCGAGGAGCGACGGTATGGCGGCATGGTCCACATCGATGTCGCGGTCGCTCAGGATCAGCAATGTCGCGCCGGCCTCGATCGCGGCAGAAGCCTCCCGGCAGAGCTCGGAAAGCGCCGCCTCGAGCCCATTGCCGCCATCGGCCACCTTGAAGAGCGCGGGCAGCGTCGCCGCCTTGAAGCCGGGGCGATCGACCGCTCGGATCTTCGCGAGCTGTGGATCCGTGAGGATCGGGCGATCGAGGCGCAGCAGGCGTGCCGCCTCGGCGGTCTCGTGAAGCAGGTTGCCCTCGCAACCGAGCGTGGAGAATACGGACAGCACCGGCCGTTCGAGGATCGAGTCGATCGCGGGGTTGGTCACCTGCGCGAAGAGCTGCTTGAAGTAATGGAACAGCAGGCGCGGGCGATCGGACAGGCACGCGAGCGCCGCGTCCTCGCCCATCGAACCGGTCGCTTCCTTGCCGTCGCGGAGCATCGGAGCGATCAGCAGTTTCAGGTCCTCGACCGAGTAGCCGAAGGCCTGCTGACGCTGGAGTCGGGTGTCGGGATCCGGCCGGTGTGTCGGCTCGGCATCCGCGAGATCGTCGAGCTTGATGCGTTGCGCGTCCACCCACTCGCGATAGGGACGGCTGCTGATGAGGTCCTGCTTGAGTTCCTCGTCCTCGACGATGCGCCCCTCCTCGAGGTCGACGAAGAAGATCCGGCCCGGCTGAAGGCGCCCCTTGCGCTCGATGTTCGCAGGGTCGATTTCGAGCACACCCACTTCGGACGCCATCACCAGGAAGCCGTCCTTGGTGACCACGTAGCGCGAGGGCCGCAGACCGTTGCGGTCGAGTACGGCGCCGATCCTCCGGCCATCCGTGAAGGCGATGGAAGCCGGACCGTCCCAGGGTTCCAGCAGCGAGTTGTTGTACTCGTAGTAGGCGCGCCGATCCGGATCCATCGACTCGTGATGCTCCCAGGCCTCGGGAATCATCATGCTGATGGCGTGGCGCAGGGTGCGCCCGGAGAGAAAGAGGAATTCGAGCGCATTGTCGAAGGACGCCGAGTCGCTGACGCCGTCCTGGATGATCGGGTAGATCTTCTCGAGGTCGTCCCCGAAGAGCTCCGACTCCATCGTGCCCTCGCGCGCGTGCATCCAGTTGACGTTCCCGCGCAACGTATTGATCTCGCCGTTGTGCGACAGATAACGGAACGGGTGCGCGAGATCCCAGCTCGGGAAGGTATTCGTGCTGTAGCGCGAGTGGACGAGCGCGAGAGCGCTCTCGACATCCGTATCGGCGAGATCGTGATAGAAACCGGCCATCTGATACGCGAGCAGCAGGCCCTTGTAGACCAGCGTTCGCGAACTCAGGCTCGAGACGTGGAAGCAGCCTTCACGCTCGGCCACGCGCTTTTCGATCACGCGCCGAATCACGTAGAGCTTGCGTTCGAAGGCGTCGCCCTCGAGCCCCACTGCAGCGACGAAGAACTGGCGAATGATCGGCAGCGACTGGCGCGCGATCTCGCCGATCGCGTCGGGGTCGACCGGCACATCGCGCCAACCGAGCAATCGCTGCCCCTCCTCGGCGATGACCTCACCAACGATCTGCTGCTGCCAGGCCGCGGTGTCGCCGGCGGATTCGAGAAAGGTCATGCCGACCGCGTAAGCGCCCGCGGCGGGCAGCTCGAATCCGAGTTCGCCCGCATGCTTGCGGAAGAAACCATCCGGCACCTGCAGTAGCAGGCCCGCACCGTCACCCGTACACGGGTCGCAGCCGGCCGCACCGCGATGGTTCAGATTCTCGAGTACCTCGATTCCCTTCAGGATGACGTCGTGCGACCGTTCGCCGTGGATGTTCGCGACGAAGCCCATCCCGCACGCATCGTGCTCGTGCTGCGGGTCGTAGAGACCCGACCGTTCCGGCAGACCATTTCGATGAACGACGTCCCGCTTGCTGATTTGCGGTTTCGGGTCTGTCACTTGGCGGACCTCCGGGATCGGGACCCGCTGGACCGGCGGGTGGTGCGGGAGTCGAATTCTTCGCTGGAATCGAGCGCCAGGCGCGTTCTCTCCGCGTGCGTAGACAGGACCATGCTGGTTTCGGTGCTCGCGACACCTTCCATCGACCGAATGCGATCGATCAAATGCTCGAGCGACTCGGTATTGCGGGTCTTCGCCTTCAACATCAGGGTGTGGACACCCGTCACGTGATGGCACTCGAGGATGTCGTCGATGGCGGCGAGTTCGCCTTCGAGCTGGCCGAGCGCGCGCGGGTGATCGGTGTCGACGCCGATGAAGACGGTCACGTCGTTGCCGAGCCGACGAGCGTCGAGCTGCGCGACGTAGGCCGTAATCACACCGGCTTCTTCGAGTTTGTGGATCCGTTCGACCACCGAAGGGGCCTTGAGGCCGACCTTCTCACCGATCGCCGAAAGCGGCTGCTTACAATTCTCCTGCAACAGCTCCAGGATGGCCCGATCGGTCGCGTCGAATTCGGGGGAGACGCGGCTGAATTTCATAAGTGCCTTAGGGGTTTAAGCCGAATATATAGAGCATTAGGGCGATTTGAGTCAAGAAAAATCGTACTAAAACCGCGTTTTAGGCCCTAGTTATTCGGTTCAAACCCTTCTCGCCCTTTTCCCCACGGGGATTCCAGCAAGGCCCGCATCCGCGCGGGAAAGTTCGTGAACAGGCCGTCCACTCCGAGGTCGATCAGTCGCCGCATGTCGTCCTCCGCGTCGACGGTGTAGACGAAGACCGCCAGCCCCACCCGATGGGCGGCCTCGACGAGTTCCGGCGTGACCACGAACAGCGATGGATTGACTGCCTCCGCCCCAAGCGCGAGCGCACGCTCGATCGGCGATGAAGCGCTGCGGGCCGACAACAGCAGCGCGATCCGAGCCTCCGGCGATCGCGAACGCAGCTCGGCGAGCGTGGGGTCATCGAAGGACGAGAACAGCGTCGAATCCAACAGATCCCGGCGCTCGACGGCCGTGAGCGCAGCCACTTCGAGGTCGTCGTAGCGGCGGTGTCGGCCGCGCTTGAGCTCGAGATTGAACGGGACTCGAACACCGAAGGCGTCGAGCACCTCGTCGAGCGTCGGCACGACTGCGCCGCCGCCCGCATCGAGCGTGCGAATCTCCGCGGCGTCCACATCGGCGACTTCGCCGCGGCCGCCGAGGCGAGCCAGATCTTCGTCGTGAGTGACGACTGTCTCGCGGTCGCGCGTGCGGTGGAGATCAATCTCGATCATGTCGGCGCCTTGCGCGACAGCGAGTTCGTACGCGGGCAGCGTGTTTTCCGGCAACGTGCCGGAGGCCCCCCGGTGCGCGATCACGAGGGGCTTGCGCGGTCGACTCACGAACGCGCTCCGACCATCAGTCGTCCGACCATTCTCGAGACCGCTCGACCGCGCGCCCCCAACCCGCGTACAGAGACTCTCGCCGGTCGGTGCTCATCTGCGGCTCGAATAGCCGCAACCCGGCCTCGGCCCCGGCAATCTCGGAACGGTCGCCCCAGAAACCGACGCCGAGCCCGGCGAGAAGCGCAGCCCCGAACGCAGTCGCTTCGAGCACAGCCGGGCGTTCGATCGGTACACCGAGCACGTCGGCTTGAAACTGCATCAGGAAATCGTTCTCGGCGGCGCCCCCATCGACGCGCAATGCGGCGAGTTCGATGCCGGAATCGCGCCGGACGCACTCGACGACATCGCGCGTCTGATAGGCAATCGCCTCGAGTGTCGCGCGGACGATGTGGGCCCGCGAGCTGCCGCGCGTGAGACCGACGATCGTGCCGCGGGCTCGTTCGTCCCAATACGGCGCACCGAGCCCGACGAAGGCCGGCACGAGGTAGACGCCACCGGTGTCATCCACCGAGCGCGCAAGTGCCTCGGTATCCTTCGCGTGCTCGATCAGCCCGATCCCGTCGCGCAGCCACTGAACCGCGGACCCGGCCACGAAAATGCTGCCTTCGAGCGCGTAGGCGAAGTCACCGCCGATTCCCCAGCCGATCGTGGTCACCAGCCCCGTTTGTGATTCCGGTGCCTCGTGGCCGGTGTTCGAGAGCAGGAAGCAGCCCGTTCCGTAGGTATTCTTGGCGCGACCGGCTTCGGTGCATCCCTGCCCGAACAGCGCGGACTGTTGATCGCCCACCATGCCGGCAATCGGAATCTCGCCCCCGAGCCATTCCGCGTCGGCGACACCGAACACGCCGCTGGTATCGCGGACCTCGGGCAGCAGCGCACGCGGAATCCGCAGCTCATCGAGCATTCGCTCGTCCCAATCGCGTTCGTGAATGTTGTAGATCAGGGTACGCGAGGCGTTCGAGTACTCGGTCGCGTGAACGCGGCCGCGGGTCAGCTGCCACAGCAACCAGCTGTCGATGGTGCCGAAGGCGAGTTCGCCGCGTTCGGCGCGCGCTTGCGCTCCGGGCACCGCGTCGAGGATGAAGCGGATCTTCGTCGCCGAGAAGTAGGCGTCGATCACGAGTCCCGTGCGACGACGGACCTCCGCTTCGAGGCCACGCGCGCGGAGCTCGTCGCAAATCGGCGCCGTCTGCCGACTCTGCCAGACGATCGCGGGATGGATCGGCTGGCCGGTCGCGCGATCCCAGACGACCGTGGTCTCGCGCTGGTTGGTGATGCCGATCGCCGCGATGTCGCCCGCGCTCACGTCGGCCGCTGCGAGCACGCCACGAGCCGCGAGCAGTTGGCTGTCCCAGATCTCGCCCGCGTCGTGTTCGACCCAGCCGGGTTGGCGAAAATGCTGCGGAAACTCGTTCTGGTCGCTCGCGACGAGTTTGCCATCGCGGTCGAAGAGGATGGCTCGCGAGGACGTCGTCCCCTGATCCAGCGATAGGATGAAGCGGCTCATGCGTCCTCCGCGTTCCGGCCCCAAGCGACGGCCTTCGACGTCCGACTGGGTTCCCTTGCCCCGTCGCACCTTCTCCGTCGTCGGCTCAGCCTTCGAAGACCGCCTCCACGAATTCTTCCGCAGAGAAATCTCGCAGATCTTCGATCGCCTCGCCGACTCCGACGTACTTCACCGGGATCCCGAATTCGTCGGCCAGGCCGACGAGTACACCACCTTTCGCGGTGCCATCGAGCTTCGTCAGCACCAGCCCGGTCAGGGTAGTGACTTCGCTGAACAGGCGCGCCTGCGAGATCGCGTTCTGCCCGGTATTCGAATCGAGGACCAACAGACACTCGTGCGGCGCGTCGGGGAGGTCCTTTCCGATCACGCGCGCGAGCTTCGCGAGTTCTTCCATCAGCGGCTTCTTGGTCTGCAGCCGGCCGGCGGTGTCGATGATCGCGACGTCGGCACCGCGCGCCACCGCGGCTTTCACCGTGTCGAATGCCACGGCCGAGGGGTCACCGCCGTCGGGACCGGTGATCACGTCGCAACCGACCCGCTCCCCCCAGGCCTGCAACTGTTCGCTTGCGGCCGCACGGAAGGTATCGCCCGCGCCGAGCACCACGCGGTGCCCCGCCTGCTTGTAGATCGACGCGAGCTTGCCGATCGTGGTCGTCTTGCCGGAGCCGTTCACACCCAGCACCAGAATCACATGGGGCTTGCCCGTGATCGCCCGCCTTTCGCCGCGCGGCTCCACGCGCTGCAGCTTCTCCAGCACGGTCTCGCGCAGCACTGCCCGCACCGCGTCCGCATCGCCGCCGCTCGCCTTCTTCTTGACCGCGTCGAGCAGGCTCTCGGTGGTCTGCACGCCGAGGTCGGCTCCGAACAACACCATCTCGAGCGCGTCGAGCACCTCGGCATCGACCGTGCGCCCACCGAGCAGCGAGCCGATGCGGCCGACGAAGTTCTCGCTCGTGAGACGCAAGCGGTCGCGCAGACGCGCGGGCTCGGGGATCGCTTCCGGCTCCGGTTCCGGCTCGGGCTCGGGCTCGGGACTGGCGGGAAGCTCGACCAACGCGGGCTCGGCTTCCTCCGCCACGGGCGCAATCGGCGGCACGAGCTCGACCGGCGGCGCGCTCGTCTCATCCGGTGCGGGCTTGCGCAGGCGACTCGCAAGGGCGTGCGAAACGATTACCAGCAGCGGGATCGTGCCGACCCCGAACACGAGTTCGCGCGGGTTCGCGGCCATCCACGCAAAAGCCGCGTCCAGCAACGGTTGGATCAGAGAATGCAGGTCTTCCATGCGGCCGCGGAAGATAACAGCGGCGGCGATCCCACCGCACCCCACCCGGCCCGTGGCGAGGCTTCGATCGTCCGGCCGCCCGGCGCCGGCTCCCGGCGCGACATGTCGTCTGCGGGAATCGACTCACACGGGAGCGGACGCGGAGATTCACGAGACGATATGATCGCGCAACCGGACCGGGAGAATTCATGCTAAGACCGCTTGCGCCGTCGATCCTGCTCTTCCTCACGCTGGCTTGTCAGCCAGAGTCAAAGGAGCCCGAAGCGCCCCCCGACGCCGAACTCGCGGGAAAGAACCTGATCGTCATCACACTCGACACGGCCCGGCAGGATCACTTCAGCTGTTACGGCAATCCGGAATCCCGGGGGACCACACCGCACATCGACGACCTCGCCGCCGACGGTTCGCTCTTCCTGAACGGCTACAGCCAGACCAACACCACGAACCCCAGCCACGCCGTGATCTTCACCGGGCTCTACGCTCTCGACCTCGAGGTCATGAACAATCAGGTCCCTCTACCCGCCGCAGCAGCCGGTGTAGACACGCTGCCTGCCGCGTTTCGGCGAGCGAACTATCGAACGGCCGCGTTTCCCGCAGTCCCTCACCTGAGCACGCTGGACATACCCGGCTTCGACGAGTCGATGTCTCCGCAAGCCGAGCGAAACGCCCGGGAAAGCGTGGACTTGTTTCTCGATTGGGTCGAGGGCGGCGCGACCGGGCCCTTCTTCGCATGGCTGCACCTGTTCGATCCACACGTCCGATACGAACCCCCCGAGCGGTACCGGACCAGGTTCTACAGCGGCGACCCGATGCGGGGAGAGGGTGCGAAGCTGTCCACGATCTCACGCTTCGAGAAGGCGCCGCCGGTCGCGCAGGAGCAGTTCGGCGAGGTTCGCGACCGCGCCTACCCCAGGGCGATGTATCGCGGTGAAATCCAGTACACCGACGACCAGATCGGGCGTCTGCTTTCCGCACTGAAAGAGCGCGGTCTGTACGAAGACACCGCCATCGTCCTGGTCGGCGACCACGGCGAGAGCCTCGGCGAGCACGAAATCTACTACGACCACCAGGGGCTCTACGAGACCTCGATTCGCATCCCGTTCATCCTCCGGTTACCGGGATTTCCGCGCGGCGTCCGCATCTCCGACCCCGTCGGCCAGATCGACCTGCTTCCGACATTGGCCCAGCTGTTCGACTTAAAGGTCGAAACCGAGCAAGCGCTGCGCGGAGTGAGTCTCGTCGGCGTGCTCCGAAATGGTCCGAGCCCTGCCTTGGATGAGCGCGAATGGCTGATTCATGAAGCGGCGCACAACGCGGAAGTGGTGCTGCGGCGCGGCCCATGGAAGGCGAACTTCCGCATCTTCGCCATGCATCCCAGGCCGCGGGTCCTGCTCTTCAATCTGGAAGAGGACCCCGACGAAGAGACCAACCTCGCGGACGCGCATCCGGAAATCGTCGCGGAGCTGCAACCCCTCGTGCAGCGCTGGATCGATCGGCACATCTGGAATCTCGCGAACCCGAAACTGGAGAAGGCCATGCTCGAGCGACTGCGCGCCCTCGGCTACCTCCCGCCGAACGAAGCGGGAGCCCCGTAGTTGCCACACGCGCGGCGACGAGCGATGGCACGCCTCGAAGTCGCATCGAATGGAGAACTCAACATGAAGGTCGACTTCTACTTCGATTATCTGTCCCCCTATGCCTATCTCGCCTCGCGCGAGATCCCCGCGCTGTGCGCACGTCGGGGCGTCGAACTCTGCCTGCGGCCCGTGCTGTTCGCGGGGCTCCTCAACCATTGGGGGCAACGCGGACCGGCTGAAATCCCCCCGAAGGCCGTCCACACCGCCAAAGAGTGCATGCGCTACGCGCTGCTCCGGGAGATCCCCTTCCGTCCCCCGCGGCACCATCCCTTCAACCCCCTGACCGCGCTCCGCGCCTCGCTCAGCGAGGTCGCGGGGGGTGAACAGCTGCGAGTCATGCGGGCGATCTACGACATGGGATGGAGCGCCGGCGGAGATCTCGGTGATGCGACGGAAATCGCGGCTGCCCTGGATGCCGCCGGCCTCGATGGTGCCGCAATCGTGGAGCGTGCGAACTCGCCGGAGGCCAAGCAGGCCCTGCGCCGGGACACCGCCGACGCCATCGCTCGCGGTGTCTTCGGAATCCCGACCATGCTCACGGGCGACGAACTCTTCTGGGGCCTGGATCAGCTGGCCTATCTCGAGCTCTTCCTGCAGGGCGAGGATCCCCTGGCGCAGGTGAACTTCGACGAACTCGGATTCCAGGGGCCCTCCGCCTGGCGCACGGGAGTGAGCCGGCACGGCGAAGACTGAATCGTTTCGCCGTCCTCTGCCTCCGATTCGCTCCGCCGTGTCGGCAGGCGCTTTCCTGGGTGTCTGCAAGACCCGCCGTGCCAACGACAGGCCCCGATCGCTAGTCCATGTGAGCAGCGAACTCGAACGCTGCGAACGCGTTTCAGCGCACTCAACA
>CAXMSF010000256.1:0-12392 GCA_964196055.1 uncultured Gammaproteobacteria bacterium
CAGCGAGTGGCCATATGCTTTGCCATTCCCGCTAGCGATCGGCTGAAGGTCCAGCTCACGTATCGCTGAAGCAGGGCGCCAATGCCAGGGATCTTCGATTCGAAGCGGCAACGCCAGACGAGACGCGTGCCCTCCCCTGCCGGCTCGAACTCGACCTCGCCATGGTGATTTCGAATCGGAAAGGAGCCTGCGGTAACGCGATAGGTCATTCGCTTGGGTGCTTCGAAGTCCAGGATTTCCTCCCGCAAGCCACCAATGAATCCCCGCACCGCGCCGGTTCCGTTGCGCTCGCTCACCCCTTCCTTCACCAGACACGCGCCGGGTGCCGCCGCCCACTCCTTCCATCCCGCGTGATCGGTATAGACATCCCAAACCGCCTGGGGGCTCTGCGGGTACTGGTGCTCGACCTCGACGTGTTGCACGAAAGCTCTCCTCGCAAGTAATTCGAACGACATCGGGGCCCATCGTGATCGATGCGGCCTGTTCCAGTTCGAGGCCCCGGCGCTTCATCGCGACTTCACCAGCACCGCTACGTCAGCCGGACGCCTTGTTCCGATAGAGGCTCTTGTCGACCGCGACCAGCATGGCGGCTTCGTCGAGTCCGCCACCGAGGAAGGTGTTGACCTTGTGCGCGCTGGCGACGGGATTGTCGACCGTCTCGCTATAGTGGATCTCGATCAGTTCCATGTGCGGGTTCTTCTTGCACATCAACCGTGTGCGTACGATGTCGTTTCGGTACGCCTCCTTCATCGCCTCGTCGTCTGCGCTCGAGTCGCTGCTGCCGAGGCGATCGATCATCTTGCCCTGGCTCGTGAGCACCTCGTCCAGGTCGCGGCGCATGAAGATGACACGGTAGTCGTTGTCGTCCGGGAGATCCTTGATCAGGAAGGAGATCACCTTCAGGGCCTGGCCGCGCCCTTCTCTCACGTACGACTTGTCCGTCTCCTTCTCGAGATCCTTGACGCGTTCGTATTCGAAGTAGCCTTTCGGGTTGTCGATGTCGGCCTCGCGCTCGGCGTCGCTCATGATCGGGACGCCGCCCCCTTCGAGCATTCGCATCATCATCGACGTGCCGGAACGCGGCAGGCCGCTGACGATCACGACCGGTTCGCCGCGGTCCCCGCGAAAGAGCCTCTTCAGGAATTCGAACATTGCCTCTCCCGCTACTACAGAGTGACGCCGAAGGCGTCCTTCAGCGCGACGCCGGCGAGCATCGAGAGCACCATGCCCCAGAGGAGGATGCCGCCCTCACCGTCCGGCAGCCAGTCGAGAGGGCGGGTGTCGCCCGCGAGTTGCAGCGAGATCAGGGGCGCGCCCGATGGAATCGGCGCCTCACCCGGGTAGAGCAGCGCCCCCCAGCTGCGTAGGCGCTTCACGGGGACCTTGCGCGCCTCGCCACCGACCGCCCAGCCCTTCTCGAAGACCTCTTCGCCGATCTTGACCTCGAGCACATGGTCGCCACTCGCGTCGGCGCGCAGGCGCCAGAAGACCTGGCCATCCGCGGTTCGTACCGGCGGCGCATCGAGCGAGACGCCCTCCGGCAGCATCAGCGAGACGTCACGTGGGGAGACATTCGCCTCCGGGTCGAGTTCGAGACGCAGGACCTCGACCGCTCCGGGCTCGGAGGGCTGGTAGGCATAGTGCGAGACCAGTTGCACCATCACCATCAGCATGGGAACGATCATCACGAGCAGTGGGAGGAGGTTGTGCGCGATGTAGAGAAAGTTCTTTGCGACGATCTTGGCCGTGGACGTGAGGACCTGGACGATGTCGTCCCGAAACAGGCGAATCTCCAGCAGATGCATGCTGATTTGTCGCTTGACCGCGCTGATCGCCTTCTGATTGGAGACGTACTTGTAGACCTGAAGAGCGCCGACGCCCATGATGATCGGCCAGACGAGGAGGTCGAAGAAAAACCAGCCATGGCCGAATGGCGCCAGCAGAAGATCGAAGATTGCATTCGCGAGGCTGTTGAAGGTCGACATGTCTCTCGGTTCGAGCGCGGAGGGTAGCGGGGGCTACGAGATGTAGCCGAGACCCTTCAGCTTGTTGCGAATGTCTTCGTCGGATCCGGCGTCCTCGAAGTGCAGCATCTCTTTCTCGAGGACGTGAACGACGAACTCCTCCGGCGTCGCGTAACCCGCGACATCGGCGACCTTTCGGATGCGATCCATCAGGTCCTTGTCCAGCTTTACCTTGACTGAACTTCCAAACATCAGAGTTCTCCTTATTGGACGGGCCCTTCGCCGAGGGCTCCTTTGCCGTGGCCGTCGATACGGACCTAGAGAATGGGCTCTCCGATCATCTCCGGTAGTCTTTCGATTCCGTAGTATGAGAGCAGGGTGGCGGTCAGGTCGGTCAGGCCGTAGCCGTCCCGGGCCAGCTTGCGATTCATCAGCAGCACGCCGGGTGTCACCTCGGGTGCCATCAGATGGCTACCCGACCAGCGCGACTTGTTGTCGACGAGCACGTCCTCGGTCACTTCGCCGAGAGCCGACTCGTCGGAGCAGCCATAGCCGCGGTTGTAGCCGACGAGCATGTCGGGCCCTTCCGGGATTCTGCTGCCCGTGTAGATCTCCGTGGCGCGGAAGGCCTTCAGCACGACCTGATCGCCCGTCTTCGGGTCCTCGATTGCCTCGAGCTTCCGGCTGATTTCGCCCATCAATGCGTCGGCGTCCTTCGGGTCGACGATGCCCTGCGACTCGCGCCCCGCTTGGTTCAGATAGAGCCCGTTGAACCCGATTCCGAACGCGCGCGTCTTCGACCAGTCGACATCGCCGGTGACGGTGTAGCCGGTGCGTTTGCCGGGCTTCATGACCAGGTAGCCGTTGTCGCGCAGCCAGGCGTTCAGATGAACGTCGCGACTGAACGGTTGGAAACCGTGATCGCTCATCACCATGAGCAGCGTGCCCTCGGGCAGCTGCTTGCGGATCTTTCCGAGAGCGAAGTCGGTGTCCCGGTAGTAGTTCTCGATGTCCAGTCGATGTTTCGCGGCTGCCGTCGCGTCATAGGCCGGATGCTGCGGGGCGGACGGGTATTTCGGGTCGCCGAGCCGCCATAGCATGTGGCTCTGCAGGTCGATGTCCGAGAAGTAGACGAAGGTCGCATCACCCGGATCGAAGTGCGCGAGCGCCGTGTCGAGCATCGCCAGCGTGTCCTGCTGAACCAGCCGGACCTGCTTCTGATAGTCGTCGTCGTCGAAGACCCCGTCCTTGAGTGCGTCGACCTCTTCGGGCATGCCCTGGGTATAGAAGTCGCCGAGTTCGGCGTAGAGCGATTCGATGAAGTCGTCCGGGCTCGTGAGCGGGGCCAGCGGGCTCGAAGGCGCGATGTTGACCGGTGACGCGTACATCTGGAATGTCGGTCGCAGCTGCTTGGCGTAGAAGCGCACGGTACCCGAGACGGGCATCATGCCGAGAGGCGCCATGTCCCAGCTCACCTCGATCCACTCCGACCACTCGCCCTCCTCGACGACGACGATGTTGCCGCCCACCTCGACGGCAGCCGTATCGCTATCGGAATCGAGGTGCATCGTGACGCTCGCCGTCAGGTATTCGTTGTCCGTCGGCACGTGGCCCGGCTCGAGGCGAAGCTGATCGGGCGGGCCGCGCAGCACGCCGCTGGCCGTTTCGGGCGTTCCGTCGAGGTCGAGATCGCGCACGGTCACCACCTGGACGTCGCCTTTTGGATCGTCCTTCTCGACGAGCGTGTTCGTGTAGAGAGTGTAGGTGCCATAGCCACCGCGGAGATCGGTGACGCCCATGCCGCCGAGTACCTTCGCCTCCGAGGGTGGCGTCGGGTAGTTGCCGGGGATGCGGTAGACCTCGACGTCGATGCCGTGCTCGTGGAGCACGTCCCAGAACGGTGTACCGCCACGGTTGTTTTCCATGTCTCCGCCGGAGATCGGGATCACGAAGCCGAAGAGGTGCAGCGCGGTGACATCGTCCGTGGCGACCTTCGTGGCCGAGGAGATCGGCGCGTAGGTCTTCTTGTCTCGGTGCATGAAGTCGAAGATGCCGTGGCCGCCTGGGTTCATGCCGGTCACGAAGTTGGACCACGCGACGGGGCTCTGAGGCGGATTCGATGTGGCCAGGCTCTGGTAGCTGCCCTCTGCTGCCAACTTTTCGAAGTTGGGCATCTTGCCTTCAGCGATGAGGCGCGAGAGGATCGTCGGATCCATCCCATCGATGCCCATGATGAAGACGCCGTCCTGCCTGCCGCCTTCAGCGTGGGCAGGGAAGGAAGCGCCGAGCAGGCCGACCACGAGGGCGGCGGCCACGGAGGCAGCCACGACGTGAATTCTCGAGACGCGAAGCGAGCCTGAGCGATTAGCGAAGGCGAGCGGAGTCTTCACGCTTGCGTGATCACGAAGCGAGCCCGAGCGATTGGCGAAGGTGGGCGGAGCCTTCACGCTTGCGTGATTGCGGGTGTTGTTCACGACTTGATACTCACTCGGCCTTCTTCGGGCTCTGCCGGAAAGATCAGTGCGCCCGGAGCCGCGCCGCTCTGCTCCAGGCTGGTGGGGTCGATCATGCCCTCGACACCGCCCTCTGCGCGCTCCTTCTGCAGAATCATCTTGCCCTGCATGTATCTCGGGACCTCCTGGCCGAACAGCTGCAACGTCGTCGCGGGAATGTCGATCAAGCGCGGGCGTTCGGTCGTGATCGCCCGGTTGCAGAAGAAGACGCCGGGTACGATGTCGGGGTCGACGCAGTGGTCGCCGGACCAGCTCTTGGTGTTGTCGCAGACGACGTCCTCGGTCACCTGGCCCACCGCGCACTCCCAGCTGTTGCGGTAGCCACCTTGCCATCCGACGAGCAGGTCGGGCGCGTCGAATCGGTACGGCCCGTCGAAGAATTTTTGCGACATCGTCACCCGGCGCACGCAGCTCTGGCCGCTGGCCGGGTCGGTCATCTGCTCGAGCTTGCCGGCGAGTTCCTCGCAGAGCTCGCGGTATTCCGCACCCTCTTCGACGATGCCGGAGCGTTCGCGACCCTTTCGGTTGATGAAGAGGCCCGTCAGGCCGAGCGCGAATGCCCTGGTGCGTTCCCAATCGACTCCGTCGAACCACTCGCCGCTCGTGCGCGTGTTCTCGTCCTTCAAGAAGAGGTAGCCGTTATCGCGAAGCCAGCTGTTGATGTTCACGCCGCGCCGGAAGTTCGTGAAGCCGTGATCGCTGATCACCATCAGTACGGTGTCGGGGTCGTCGAAGAGATGAGCGACCTTGCCGAGGAGTCCATCTGCCTTCTCGTAGACCTGGCCGATCGCGTCCTTCCACTGCTCGGTGTCCTTGCCTGCGTTTGCGGGGTGGGTCGGGTCGAGGTAGCGGTAGAACATGTGCTGGATGCGGTCGGTCGTGTCGAAGACGGTCGTGACGAGTCCCTTCTTGGACTGCGCCACCGCGTCGAGGAACATCTGTTCCCGCTCTTCGTAAATGGACATCGCCTGGTCGTAGAATACTTTTTCGTCGATCACGCGGTTGTTGAGCGACCAGGTGTCCTCGGCCAGGCCGAGCGTCGCATACTTGCCCTGCTTCTTCGCAAGGTAGATTGCGTAGACCTCGGGATGCGAGATCGGCATCGCGGGGTTTTCCGGATCGATGTGGATCGGCGTCATGTAGAGGTTTACGTCGGGCTTCGTCGAAATGAGATAGAACTTGGCGATGCCGCTGACCTTCACGCCCGGGCCGGCCTTGAAGCTGAGTTCCACCCAATCGGAGTACTCGTTCAAGACGAGCGTGCGGGTTTCGCCGCCATCGAACTCGAGTTCAGCCGACTGCCCGTCGTCGGCAATCGTCAGGGTGAAGGGGATGGTCATGCGCCCGCCGGAGCGCAGCATGCTGTTGTCCGGCCCGACGACTCGCGAGCGAATGACGTTGCCTTTGCGCCGCAACACCGTCTGCTCACCGCCGATGAACTTCGCCTCGTCTCCTTCGGTCTCGGTGCTGAAGAAGGAGAATGTTCCCTGGCTGCCGCGTAGATCGGGCACGCACATCCCCGAGAGCAGGAGCCCGTTCTTGAAGGGCACGGGCGGGAAGGTGATGGGCACGCGCTGAATGATCGAGAAGATGTTCTTGTCGCCGAGCAGCTTCCAGAAGTGTTGACTCTTCTGCAGCAGCTTCATCTTTGGCTTGCCGAGCGGAATCACGTAGCGACCGATGTTGACGACCCGCTTGGCTTCGCCGATGTCGGTGGAGCTGAGCAGCGGACCATAGGTGCAGGGGTCACGGGTGAGGAAGTCGTAGATGCAGTGGTGGCTGGCGTCGGTGCCGGTTGCGAAGGTCGACCACGCGACCGGTGACATCGAGGGCAGACTGGTGTCGAGCGCGCGGTAGACACCCTTTTCCGCCAGCTTCTGGAAGTTCGGCATGCGGCCTTCGCGCATGAACTTGGTCGCCAGGCCGGGGTCCATTCCGTCGAAGCCGAGGATTACGACCTTCTTCGCCAACGCCTGCTTGTAGGGATTACCGACGGTGAGCAGTCGATAGATCAACCGGAGAGGCCAGGTGAGGATGATGGCGAACGCCAGTGCGAAGGTGACGAGCAACACCAGCATGGAGCCGCCGAGGGCGAAGCCCGCGCCCGGGCCGATGTAGGCGGAGGCGTCGCTGCCGGCGAGGAGCAGCAGGAGTAGACAGGCGATCAGCCGGGAGGCGACGTGGGAGGCGGGTGCGCGGGATTTCATCAACTGTCTTGGCTCACCGGGACGACGGAGAATAGATGTGACGGACTGACTGCGCCGCTACTTGACCAGCATTTCCCGATCGCATTGCGCCCGGCGAAGTGCATTGAAACCGCTACAGTACACGATCTGGCGCCTCATCGATCAGAACAAGACCCAGAGTTGGGTTAGATTTCGTTGGGTCGAGTTCAGTTCCAAATTCAACGCATAGGCGGCCAAATCATGCTCCTGAGAGATTTCCTGAAACTGGCAGCTGCGTTGGTACTTGCGGCGACCTTGTGCGCATGTGAGAAGGATGCACGCGAGAACCTCGCTGAGGCTCGGCAAGCCCTGGCCACCGGAGAATTCGCCGAGGCGATCGTCGTCGCCGAGGCCGGCCTGGCAGGGTCCCCGGACGAGGTCACGACCTGGGGGCTCGAGCTGGTGATGCTGGAGGCCCAGGCCCGCGCCGGCAACGCGGCCGAAGCCAAGGCACAGCTCCAGAAGCTCGCCGCCGCCCATCCCGAGCGCATCACTGCAACGGAATACTCCTCCACGGCGCAGCTGTTACAGGTGGCAGACCAGAAGGCGGGTGCCATCGAGGTGCTCGACATGGGTGCCAAGCGCTTCCCGGATGATGCGGTTCTCGCCAAGATGATCCAGGACTCGGTGGAGAGCGGGAACGATCCCGCGGAACTCGAGATGCTCAAGAGTCTCGGTTATATCGAGTAGGTCGAATCAGCTCGCAGCGGATTCGCTGATCGCTCAGGCTCTCTTCGCGATCAATCAAGCTTGATGGCTCCGTTCGGCTTCGCTAACCGCTCAGCCTCTCTTCGCGGCCAAGCTTCGCTTGGCCGCGAAACGGAGCTTCGCTATTCGCTCAGCTCCGTCTCGGACCTCCTTGTTGGCCGGGCCAGCGGGATCCGCTGATGGTGTCGGCGAAGGGGGCGAAGGCGTCGGCGTCGATCTTGCCCGCGAGCGCGATTTCGCGTTCGAAGGAGTGGGGGGTCCACAGCCGCGCCGACACTTCGCTCTCGATCGGGAGCAGCTCCTTGATGGGATCCCACGGGCTGTCGCGCAACGTCAGCGTGCCTTCGACCTTCTGGTTGAACGCGGTGCCGTACTTGGTGTGGACGCGCACGACGTGGGGCGGGAAGTCGTAGGTGCTGCTGTCCGTCATGCCGACGCCCGGCGAGACCTTGATCCACCACTCGTTTTCGCTGTGGTTGTCGGGGTGATCCAGCGGATCGGTGGCCTTGCCGTCGAATTCGAGGAAGGTGTAGCCCTGGTGGCTGCAACGCGCGTGAACGCCGTCGAGCATCCGGTAGTACTCGATCTCGCACGGGTACTTGGGCTGGCCGTTCCGATCACGACTGATGAAGATCGCGGACTCCTGGTCGATGCCGTAGCCGAGGGTGTATTGGCCTTCCTCACCCTTGTAGTCGGCGTCGACGGTCATGAGAATTCCGAACTCGGGCACGTCGGGCACGGGGAAGTGGTAGACGGTGAGGTGCACCTGCGAACGGGTGCTGGCTTCGATCCCGGGCGGCAGCAACGCCTTGATGTTGTCCGGCTTCGTGTCGTAGTCGAGCTTCAACATGGGCCAGAGAATGATGTCGCCGGGGTTGATCTTCGGGCCTTCGGTATTCATGGGGGCTCCTTCCTCTCGGGGCTATCGGCCGATTCAGGCTCGACCGAAGAGCATTATTGTCAACCGGCGGCCGCGAGCGCCTTCTTCTCGGGGCCGATGCGCGCCACCAGCGGCGCGAGTTTCTCGGTGTCGATTCCGTAGAACTCGGCCGCGTTCCCGCCGAGCATCTTCGTGATCTCGTCCTCGGGGAGGCCGCCGAAAGTTTCGATCATCTGGTCGCGCGTGACCGGCCAGCTGCCCTCGGGGTGGGGGTAGTCGGTGCCCCACATGATGGTGTCGACGCCGATATCGTGTCGCAGTTCGGCTTCCCGGCGCGGCATGCACGAGGCGCCGACGCGCACGTTGCGGCGGAAGTAGTCGGCGGGCGACATCGAGAGATGGCTGCGGTAGTCGCCGAGCTTCTGTGAGAAGTGGGTTTCGGAGTAGCGCTGTTCGATCAGCTCGAGATATTCGGGCACCCAGATGGCCGTGCCTTCGACCAGCGCGACCTTGAGTTTCGGGAAGCGCTCGAAGACGCCGCCCCAGAGCATGAAGGTCAAGGGGCGCACGAGCCACATCGCGACCTCGGTGATGTAAACCCCCATCGCGCCGGGTTGGATCTGGTGTCCCTCGGGCGCAGGGATCGGCCCGAAGTACTCCTCGATTGGGGCCGGACCGGAGTGGAAGTGGACCGGCATGTCGAGATCCTGGCAGGCTGCCCACACCGGGTCGTACTTGGTGTGGTGGTAGGCGTCGTGACTGCCCCAGCGCGGGGGGAAGATGACTCCCCGCAGTCCGTTTTCGTGTGCCCAGCGGATGCCCTCGACCGCGCGGTCGACGTCCCAGAGTACCGGGATGCAGGCGAGGCCGATGCGGCGCTCGGGTGCGGTCTGGACGAACTCCGCCATCCAGCGGTTGTGCGCGATGCAGCCGGCCCATTGGAGGTCGGCGGTCGTGCTCTCGGGCCCCATCGAGAAACCCGCGCCGAAGGGCGGTGCGTTCATCTCGGTGATGCCGTCCGGGAACAGCACCTCGGCCGCGACGCCGTCCGCGTCGAGGACCTTGTCGCGCGCCTCGGCGTCCCACGCGCCCGAGAGCTCGTACTCGTTGCCCTCGCGCCATTCGCGGTTGATGTCGGCGACGAGGAAACGCTCCGAGGCTTCCTCGGTGATCTGGATCTGGATGGGCAGCGCGATGTCGAACATCTCGCGAAATTCGGGGTCGACGTAGTCACGGTATTTCGATGCGTGCGGGCCCGCGTGTCCATCGGAAGAAATGACGAGGTAGCGATCCATTTCAGCCTCCTTCGGCCTTCCGGACGTCGCCGGCCGGGTTGGAGTAGAACTGGCGTGCCCACTTGCGGTAGTCGCCGAGGTAATGGTCGCCCTCGCAGAAGACCGGGTTCGCACGGTGCACCTTGTGCTTCCAGATGTCGAAGTCCTGTTCGATGCCGTCGGTGACACGCTTCATGAATTCCTCGCCCGCCAGGTCGACCATGTTGTTGCTCGCGGTGAGGAGCCAGCGCGAGTGCACGCTGTTTTCATCGATCGGCGTGGTGGCGGCGAACATCATCAGTCCCGCGCCCGGGATGCCCTCCATGCTCATGCAGTTGAGCCCGAGCCCCCAGGAGTCGCGGACGAGCGTCATCTTGAAGGTGCCGAAGGGATAGTCGATCTCGTTGGTGGTCGAGATTCGATAGTGGGTGCTGTCCGGCGTGTATTGGATGTCGGATTCCGGCACCACATTGGAGTCGTGTACGTAAAGGAAATGCACCGGGTCGTTGTTGTTCTCGTGCGTGTCCTGGATGTGGGCATCGAGGGCCACGTCGAACGCGCGCGGCTCGCTCCAGTCTGCAGCCTCTGCGGAAGTCGGATCGAAGACCGGCTGTTCGGGGAAGTCCCATTCCGGCGGCTTGCCTTCGACGTGGTACCAGATCCAGATGAAGCCGTTCTTCTCCTGCACGTCCCAAGCGCGCACTTTCGCCGTGGCGGGAATGCGCTCGCAGTACGGGATGTGGCTGCAATCGCCCGTGGTGCCGTCGAACTGCCAGGCGTGGAAGGGGCAGCGCACGGTTTCGCCCATCACGCGCCCGCCGTAGCCGAGGTGGGCGCCCAGGTGGGGACAGAAAGCGTCGAGTACCTTGGCCTGTCCCGAACGTGTGCGGAAGAGCACGAGGTCTTCGCCGCAGTAATGGATCGGCCTGACATCGCCTTCGTGCAGTTCGCGGCTGAACTCCACCGCGAACCAGCCGTTGGGAATCGGAAGCTGGTTGTGTTCGGATTCACGTCTTGCCATCGGTTTCCTCCGGGTGTGGGGCCAGTGCGTCGGCGAGCAGGCGGGCCGCGGCGTGTGCGCGCTCGAGGACGGGGAAGTCGTTCAGGTTGGCGTAGTTGAAGATCAGGACGTAGTAGGCCCCGAGGATCAGCTCGGTGAGAGTCTCGACGTCATGGCGTCGGGTGACGTCGCCCTGCGCGATTCCGCCTTCGACGATGCCCGCGAACGCGGCGTGTAGCCGCCGTCCCTGGTCGGAGCGCTCTTCGGGGTCGCCGCTGATTGCGTGCACGAGTTCGGTGACGAGTTCGCGGTTCTTCGGCCCGTCCTCGCTCATGTGTCCGGCGACGGTGTCGAACAGCCGGTGCAGTCGCTCGCGCGTCGCGATGTCGGCCTTGCGGATGTCCTCGAATTCGATGAGCAGCTGCTCGATCCCCGCGTGCGCGATCTGGCGCAGCAGGTGCAATTTGGTTGGAAAGTGGTTGAAGAAGGTCTTGTGCGCGATGTCGGCGCGATCGCAGATCTCCGCGACCCGCGTCTCGTGGAAGCCCTGATCGGCGAAAAGGCCGGTGGCGGTTTCGAGGATTCGCGCGTGGAGCTCGAGCTTGCGTCGCTCGCGCCGCGAAATCGGCGCTTGCGCCGTTTCGGTCGCAGATTCCGGGGGCTGGGGGGCAGCGCGGTCCGTCATGGATCGCTAGTGTACGAAAAGTATAGTCGAGTGCAACGTTATATCTGGCTATACGCCCCTCTGTCGACGCCAACGGCGCCTATATAGATAGGGAGATGGAACGACGAGCCACGGGCCCCCCGAGCGGTCCCGCTCACAACCATGGATGGGAGAATGGCGCGATGAAGGAACTTCGAGATCGGGTGGCGGTGGTGACGGGCGGCGCGAGTGGGATCGGCCGTGCGCTCGCGAAGGCCTTCCTGGGCGAGGGCATGAAGGTCGTGCTCGCCGACGTCGAAGCGCCCGCGCTGAAAGCGGCCGCCGAGGAGCTCGGGGCGCTCGGCGAGGTGACCTCGCTGGTGACGGACGTGCGGCGCTTCGAGGCCCTCGAAGCACTGGCGGATCACACCTATTCGACCTTCGGGGCGTGCCACCTGCTGTGCAACAACGCCGGCGTGAGTGTTGCGCAGCTCAATGTCTGGGAGACGACGCCGAACGACTGGGAGTGGGTGCACGGCGTGAACGTGCGCGGCGTCATGCACGGGGTCCAGGCCTTCGTGCCGCGGATGATCGCAGCCGGCGGCGAGGGCTTCGTGATGAATACCTCTTCGGGCGACGGCGGCATTGCACCGCTGGCGACCCAGTCGGTCTACGCGGCGAGCAAGGCGGCGGTCTCGATTCTCACGGAATGTCTCGACGCACAGCTGGCCGCCGAGACGAAGCTACGCGCGGCGATCTTCTACCCGTCGGGCGGGATGCTGGCGACCGGGATCTGGACGACGCGCCGCAACCGGCCGAGCGAGCTCGCGCGTGAGCAGGCGGTTCCCGAGGGCTCGGAGACCACCTTCTACGCCTTCATGGAGGGGATGAAGGCGGTCGGAATCGAACTCCCCGTGCAGGACCTCGACGAACTCGCGCAGCACGCGGTCGCGGGAATCAAGAGCGGTGACTTCGTGATCATGATCCGACGCGAGGAAATGGAGCAGCAGCTCACCGATCGCGCCAAGAAGCTCGCGAGCGGCGAGAACCCGACGGGTGTGATCCCGGGGATGTAGTAGCCACGGCGGCGGAGCGTGGCGACTCCGTCGTTGCAGCATTTCGATCTGCGTCGACGTGTCGGGGGGCGGGTCACATGGTGGCGGGCGATCGCAACGACGCCTTCAC
>CAXMSF010000257.1:0-4564 GCA_964196055.1 uncultured Gammaproteobacteria bacterium
AGACGGCTGCGTCCGGTTGGCTGGACTACTCGGAGGCGTCCTGCGCATCGAGGGCGGCGAGGATGTCCCGGCTCATGTTCTTGGCCCCCACGGCTGCCGGGTAGCCGAGGTAGAGACTCAGCTGCAAGATGACCTCATCGATTTCTTCGCGGCTCATGCCGTTGCGCACCGCAGCGGGGATGTGGAACCGAAGCTCGGTGATCTTGTCCAGCGAGATCAGCGCGGCGAGAGTGATCAAGCTGCGGTCGCGCAGGCAAAGCTGCGGACGCGACCAGATCTCCCCCATCAGATGCTGGATCGCGAAATCACCCAGCGCCCCCAGCTGTTCTTCCAGGGTTCGCGCTACGACGTCGTTCGGGGCCTCCCAGCCCATGATCCGCTTGAAGACGTCGGCCCCGTCGTGGCGACGCTGTTCGTCGTTCTTGGCTTCCGCAGCGGGGCGCGGCAGCGGACGCTCGACGTCCTCCCGCTCCGAGAACAGCGCCATTGCGGTGCGCATGCCCTCCAGGGCGCGCGGGTAGCCCGCGTAACCGCAGACGTGGAGCATCAACTCCTCGATCTCGTCGACTTCGACACCGTGGTGAAGCGCCCCGGCGAGGTGGGTGCGGAGTTCCACCTGACATCCGAGGCAGGTAAGGGCCGTAACCGAAACCAGGCTGCGATCGCGGCGTTCGAGTCCCGGGCGCGACCAGATGTCGCCGAGCACATGGTCGATGGAGAAAGCGGCGATCGGTCCCATCACCGAAGCCATGCCCTGCGCGGTCTGTTCGAGATCGAGCGAAGGATCGCTTCGGATGGTGCGATAGACGTCAAGGCCTCGTTCGTGGCGACTCTTGTGGCTGCCATCCTCACTCATGATATCCACTCCAATGTTCCAGGGCGGAACGGCAGCCCGCCTAACGCTTCGCGAGCAATCCCTGCAGGATGAGTTCAGAAATCGCGTCCGCGGTTTCTTTTGGAGACGCATGCGCGATTTCGGCGCCGTCGGGCCGTGCAAATTCGCCGCCGAGGCGCCCGAGCACGTAGGCGACCGACGCGGTGTCGACCGGGGCGATCTGGCCTTCAGAGACCGCGCGGTCCAACAGGTTCTGTGTGACGGAAATCAAGTAGGCTTCGTGGCTCGAAGACAGTCGTCCGATGCCCTTGAAGCGAGCGAGATCGGCCGACATGGCGGCGGTTTCCGGCTGGACGGCTTCATTGGCTGCCTGCAGATACGTGCGCAATGCATCGAGTGGCGACATCGATGGGTCGAGGGCTTCGATTGCGGCGCGGCCGATTCGGTGGAGACGCCGGTCGACGATGGTGAGCAGGAGTTCGTCCTTGCTGGGCGCGATGCCATAGAGCGTTCGCAGCGAGCAGCCGACGAGCGCCGCAATCTCCGCCATCGTCATGTCCGCGAGGCCGTCGTGGAGGAGCATCTGCTCGAGTTCCTCGAGTACCTCGAGTTGCCGCGCGCTCAGCTGTCGCTCGGCCTCGGGGGAGAGCAACGGCTTGGGCGCACGTACACCGGGAAAGCGCATGCGGGAGGCCTTGCCGGCAGGCGCGGGTGTCACGGCAGCAGCGCCTCCGGGAGGTCCACGACGCGAGCGCGCAGCCACTCGCCGAGGCTCTTGGCCTGCCCATCCTGGCGTGTCGAAGCGGCCACTCCTTCTCCCAGCAGGCCGTGGAGCACGAAGTTGAGCGAGCAGATTGCGGGTAGCGCGTAGCGATCCACCGGGAGCTCCGCGGTTTCCGGCAGCAAATCCTGCAACTTCTCGGTGGTGAGAAAACCGTCGAGCCACGCCCAGGCTTCGTCGCTGCGCGCGAATACACCGAGATTCGCGTTGCCTCCCTTGTCGCCCGAGCGCGCGCCGTAGATCGTGCCGAGCGGCATGCGCCTGGTCGGACCGCCGGGTGCTGCGGCCGTCGGTCCGGGAGTCGGCGTCACGTTGACCTCAGCGCGGGGGATGACCGAGGAAACCTCGCCCGAGTTGCCTCCGAGCAGGACGACCTGCTGCGGCACGATCTCCGCAGGAACACGCGCCGGCTCGTAGACACCGAACAGCCGTCCGCCGCCGGGACCCCCGCCGACGCTCGTGAAGCCCGGGATGGACGAGAGCGCGAGTTCGATCATCGCGCTCGAGACGGCACGCCCCACCTTGTCCGCGTCCGCATCCTTGAGCGAGATCTTGAAGAAGGCGGTCGCCTCCTCGTTCGACTGCGGATCCTCCTTGTCGGTGCGGACGGTTCGCGTCTCGACCACGGCGAAGTCGTCGGGGCCGTAGGGGCAGGCCGACCAGAAGGCCGCTTCGACGAGTTTCGCCTTTGCCTCGATGTCGAGACCGGTCAGGCAGACGTTCAGGTCCTGCCGAAAACCGCCCGGTCGATTGATGCAGACCTTGAGGGTCGACGGCGGCGGTTCGCCCTGCGTGCCGTGGATGAGCACGCGGTCCGGTCCTTCCTCGCTGAGTTCGATGGTGTCGAAGCGCGTCGTCACGTCCGGCCCGAAGTACTCCGGGCCAGCGATTTCGTAGAGCAGCTGGGACGTGATGGTGCCGATCGAGACTTGCCCGCCGGTGCCGTCGTGCTTGCCGATCACCGCGTCGCCGTTTTCTGCGATCTCGGCCCACGGAAAGCCGACGTTGAGCATGTCCGGAATCTCCGTGAAGAAGGCGTAATTGCCGCCGGTCGCCTGGGTACCGCACTCGATCACATGCCCCGCGACCACGGCACCCGCCAGGGGGTTCCAGTCCGTGCGGCTCCAACCGTGATGCCACGCCGCCGGACCGCACACGATCGCCGCATCCGTGGTGCGGCCGGTGATCACGATGTCGGCGCCCTGTTCGAGTGCGTCGACGATGCCCCAACAGCCGAGGTAGGCGTTGGCGGTGAGGAAGGCCGAGGCATCCTTGATCGGTTCGCCGGTTTCGAATTGGATGAGCTGGTCGGCTGCCATCAGTTCGTCCACGCGCGACAGCAGGTCGTCACCGCGCACATAGGCGATCTTGGGGTGGAGACCGAGTTTGTCCGCAACCTCGGCTACGGCATCTGCGCAACGATCCGGATCGAGACCGCCGGCGTTGCTCACCACCTTGATGCCCTTGTCGAGGCAGGTCCCCATGACCTGCTCCATTTGCGTCACGAAGGTGCGCGCGAAACCACGGTTCGGGTGCTTCATGCGCGTGCGCGCGAGGATCAGCATTGTGAGTTCGGCAAGCCAGTCGCCCGTGAGGACGTCGATCGGTCCTCCTTCCACCATTTCACGGGCCGCTGAAACGCGGTCCCCGAAGAAGCCCGAACAGTTTGCGATGCGAATCGGATCGCCCATGTCGCCTCCCTCCTTCTATTCTTCTTGCGCCGCGGCTTCGACGACGAGTAGCAGTGCGCCTGCTTCCACCTGTTCTCCGACGCTGACTCGCACTTCGGTGACGACACCGTCTTCCGTCGCGCGCATTGGATGCTCCATCTTCATGGCTTCGAGCACGATCACGGTGTCGCCGGCGCGGACGACGTCACCCAGGGCGACGCGCAGGTCGATCACCTTGCCGGGCATCTGGGCCACGAATCCGCCCGCGGTTTCTTCGTCGCCGGGCAGAACGAAGCGAGGCAGCTCGGTGAAAACGATGTCCCCATCCGGGCCCTGGACGATCAGCCGGTCGCGGGAACGCGTGACGCGGGCTCGAGAGCGCCGTCCCGCGATTTCCACGTCGATCCCGCCTTCGTTCCAGGCGTGGATGCGCGCGGTCGCGCCGTCGGAGAAGCGGAAGCTGCCATCGCGGAGCGAGTGGTAGAGCACTGTGATGCTCTCCTCGCCGTGGTCGAGCACGAGTTTCTGATCCGGGAGGCGCGCGTTGCGCCAACCCGAGGACACCTGGCCGAGCACCGCGGTGGCGGCACGGTTGCAGCCCTGCACCCACAATGCCGCGAGTCGCGCGAGGTGCGTCCGCTCTGCTTCGCTGGGTTCGAGGGCGCGGGCGGGCTTCACGCGATCGATGAAGTCCGTGGTGGTGTCGCCGGCGAGGAATTCGGGCGTGCGAAGCGTGGCAACGAGGAAGTCGCGATTGGTGACGACGCCGCCCAGGTGGGTGCGGGCGAGGGCCAGTGCGAGCCGACCCGCGGCTTCACTGCGCGTCGGTGCGTAGGCGATCACCTTGGCGAGCATGGGGTCGAAGTCGGTTCCGATGACGGAGCCGGCCACGACCCCCGAATCCCAACGAACCTCCGGCGTCGACGCGGGTGCGAATGCCGCGAGGGTCCCGGTGGCGGGAAGGAAATCGTTCGCGGGATCTTCGGCGTAGAGTCGGGCTTCGACGGCGGCGCCGCTGAAGCAGATGTCGCCTTGTTGGTAGCCAAGGGGTTCGCCCGCGGCGATGCGCAGCTGCTCGCGCACCAGGTCGATGCCGGTCACCATCTCGGTCACGGGGTGCTCGACCTGGAGACGTGTGTTCACCTCGAGGAAGAAGAATTCACCCGATTCGTCATCGAGCAGGAACTCGACGGTGCCGGCCGACTCGTAGCTGAGTTCGGATGCGAGGCGCAGCGCGGCTTCGCCCATCGTCTCCCGCAGCGCGGCATCGATGCGCGG
>CAXMSF010000258.1:0-4253 GCA_964196055.1 uncultured Gammaproteobacteria bacterium
GACCATCAGCGCTCCCTGCTCGCCGTGCAGGAAGTTCGACAGCATGAACGCGGCGGTGCGCCGCGAGATCTCCCAGCGGAGGTCGTCGTCGAGATTCTTCCAGAAGTCGGTTACCTGAATCGGAATTCCGGCGAGCGAGAAAGTTCGCGAGAAGGCCGCGCGGTCGATGCCCTGCTCCCAATCGAGATCGCGCATCGCGACCCACTGACGATCGAGCGCGTTCGCGTAGAGGGTGCGCAGCTGATCGATCTCGGGCTCGTAGTTCCAGTTGTAGATGGCGTCGAACGCCGCCTCGGTCTGCTCGATCTGGGGAGGCTTGTCGGGGAGGCCCTGGGTCATCTTCTGGCGACTCCTATGCGACCGCGGGGGGTCGCGGCCATCTCCCTACCCTAGGTGAATGGTTCCGGTCATTTCAAGCAGATAGACTGGAACGCCCAGTCACACCGTCCGGAGACGGCATGTGGTCCGGCCTTCCCTGGCTGGGAATGCGCCATCGCAATTTACCGGGCAGGAGGAGTCGCCGATGAGCAGCGTGCGTTTCGACATCGAGAGGACGACCGCAGTCGTCACGATCGACCGACCACGAGTCAAGAACTGCGTCGACGGCCCGACCGCAGCCGAACTTTCCGCCGCGTTTAGGCGTTTCGAAGACGACGATGCCCTCACTGCTGCGATCCTCACAGGCGCGGGAGACACCTTTTGCGCGGGCGCCGACTTGAAGGCGGTGAGCGACGGACGCGGAAACCGCATGGCACTCGACGGCGACGGACCGATGGGGCCGACCCGGATGGCGCTATCCAAACCCGTGATCGCCGCGGTCGAAGGCCACGCCGTCGCGGGCGGGCTCGAACTCGCCGCGTGGTGCGACCTGCGCGTCGCCGCCGAAGATGCGGTCTTCGGCGTCTACTGCCGGCGCTGGGGCGTTCCGCTCGTCGACGGCGGAACCATCCGCCTCACACGTTTGATCGGTCAGAGTCGCGCGCTCGACATGATCCTGACAGGCCGCGGTGTCGAGGGACCCGAAGCCCACGCCATGGGATTGGCGAACCGTCTGACGAAGACCGGAGCAGCGCTCGAAGAGTCGCTGGCACTCGCTGCGCAGCTCGCGAAGTTTCCACAGCGTTGTCTGCGCGCGGATCGGCGCTCGGCTTACGAGCAGTGGTCGCTCGACCTTCCGGCCGCCCTCCGAAACGAGACCGAACTCGGCCTCGAGGTGATCGGGTCGGGCGAAACCGCCGAGGGCGCGAAGCGTTTCGCGGCCGGAGCCGGCCGCCACGGATCGTTCGACGACCTCGGCTGAATCGCGAGGCCCGACGGCGCATTGGCCCGGGATCGACCCGACCTTCGATTGACCACCGGGGCTTTGCGATAGACTCCGGAGCCACCCGCGCTGCGTCGGACCGGAAGCGACGTGCCCCCAGCCTCTCGTCGGGAGTTCCGTGAGCAGAACCGCCTGGATCGTCTCGATCGCACTCCTGGTCCTGCTCGCAGGCGGAACCTACCTGCGGAATTTCCTCGGCGTCGAGTGGAGCCCCGAATCCGTGCGCGCAACCGTGCGCGATGCGGGAATCTGGGCCCCGCTGCTCTTCATCGCGCTCGTGACCTTCCGACTGGCGATCCTGGTCCCGAGCCAGATCCTGCTGGCAGCCGCAGGGCTGCTGTTCGGCGCCGCTCTCGGAGCCGTCTACGGTGCGATCGGAATGACGTTGTCCGCGATCCTGAACTTCGCCGTCGTCCGCGTCGCCGGAATCGATCGTATTCGGGAACAGTTTCCACCGCGATTCAGCGGCGCGCTCGACCTGGCGAAATCGAAATTGGGGGTGGGTGCCGTTGCGATCGCGAGCGGCTATCCGGTGGGGCCGATCTCGGCATTCCAGATCGGCGCCGCCCTGACCGGAATGTCGTTCCTGTCATTCGTCGTCGCAGTCGTGATCGGATCGAGTGTGCGAGCTGCGACCTACTCCTACCTCGGTAGCACGTTGTTCGAGGGCTATCAGGTGATCTACGGTGCGGCCGCGGTGTTCGCGACGGCAGCAATACCGTTGCTGTTCCCGGGCCCGCGCGCGCGAATCCTCGCAATATTCGCAACCGCAGTGGAGAACCGGAAACGCAACGACAAGGAGGATTCGTGAGCGAAGCACCGGGCTGGTTCGTCCGAGCAATCGAGACGCCGCGCCGAGACCGAACCGTCGACGTCCAAGGTTGTTCGATCCACTATCTGCAATGGGGCGAAGCCGGCCGACCCGGAATCGTATTCGTGCACGGCGGCGCTGCGCACGCGCACTGGTGGACCTTCATCGCACCGTTGTTCCTGCCGGAGTACCAGGTCGTCGCACTGGATCTGAGTGGGCATGGCGACAGCGGGCGACGCAGCGAGTACCCGCGTGAGCTGTGGGCCGACGAAGTGCTCGCGGTCGCCGAAGCTGCCGGCTTCAGTACGCCTCCGATCGTCATCGGACACAGCATGGGTGGCTTCGTCTCCATTGCCGCAGCCGCGGCCTACGGCGACCAGCTCGCGGGGGCGGTGGTCCTCGATTCGCCGGTCACGCGCCCCGACCCCGAAGTCGAGGAGGGAGCGCGCGGCCAGTCGTTCCGCAACCCGAAGCTCTATCCCGACGAAGCGACGGCCCTGGGCCACTACCGCCTGGTTCCCTCGCAGCCGTGCGAGAACCGCTTCCTCCTCGATCACGTCGCGCACCACTCGTTGCACGAGGTCGAGGGCGGCTGGACCTGGAAGTTCGACCCGATGGTCTTCCTGCGCTCCACGCCGCGCGCCGCACACGAGATCCTGCCGGAGGTACGCTGCCGCATCGCCCTGTTTCGCGCCGCCCATGGCCTCGTGACGCCGGACATCGGCAGCTACATGTACGAGTTGCTCAACCGAAACGCGCCCGTCGTCGAGGTACCGGAAGCGCATCACCACTTGATGCTCGACCAGCCGCTCGCACTCGTGACCGGCCTCCGTACGCTACTGGCCGATTGGGAACATTCGATTCCCGCCCAACGCAGGTCCGTGAACATAAACCGCTAGAAGAGCGGCAAAGAAGCCGACCCGAAAGGAGAGCCAGTGATTTCCAGCGAAGAACGCTATGCGAAGAAGCACATCGAGGTTCTGGGATCCAAGCTGGCATATGTCGAAGTCGGCAGCGGCGACCCGATCGTCTTCCTGCACGGAAACCCGACCTCGTCCTATCTATGGCGGAACATCATCCCGCACCTCGAAGCAGCGGGACGTTGCATCGCACCCGACCTGATCGGGCAGGGAGATTCCGACAAGCTCGAAGACAGTGGGCCGGATCGCTATCGCTTCGTCGAACACCGCCGCTACCTCGACGCGCTGCTCGAAGCGCTCGGTGTCGAGCGAAACGTCACCTTCGTGATTCACGATTGGGGCTCCGGACTCGGCTTCGACTGGGCGAACCGTCACCGCGACGCCGTGAAGGGGATCGCCTACATGGAAGCCATCGTGCGCCCGATCGCGAGTTGGGACGAATGGCCGGAAGCCGCCAGAAAGCTCTTCCAGGCGCTGCGCTCGCCGGCAGGCGAACAGATGATCCTCGAGAAGAACGTCTTCGTGGAGAACATTCTGCCCGGCTCGGTGCTGCGCAAACTCACGGACGCCGAAATGGCGGTCTATCGTCGTCCGTTCGACGAGCCCGGCGAGGGCCGACGCCCCACTCTGACCTGGCCGCGGCAGATCCCGATCGCCGGCGAGCCCGAGGACGTGACCGCCATCGCGCGCGACTACTCGGCCTGGCTCGCGGAATCCGACGTTCCGAAATTGTTCGTGAATGCCGAGCCGGGCGCGATCCTGACCGGTGCCGCGCGTGAATTCTGCCGAAGCTGGCCGAACCAGACCGAGGTGACGGTGGCCGGTAACCATTTCGTCCAGGAAGACTCACCGGATGAAATCGGCCGAGCGATTGCGGACTGGCTCGCGGACATCGCCTGAGCTCGAGAGCATTTCAGGCGACAACCCATTGAAATTGAAACACTTTCCGACCCGACTCAGCCGACTTCGACAATCCGAGTGATTACTCTTAGAATAGCTGCATGGAATATCGGGTCGAAGAGCTCGCGGCGGAGTCGGGGGTCCGGGTCGACACCCTTCGCTTCTACCAGGCGCGCGGCCTGCTGCCCGCACCCGAACGCGTCGGACGCGTCGCGGTCTATCGCGACGAACACCTCGCGCGGATCCGCCGCATCAAGGAACTCCAGCAGCGCGGCTTCACCCTCGCCCAGATCCAGCAGGT
>CAXMSF010000259.1:0-2135 GCA_964196055.1 uncultured Gammaproteobacteria bacterium
CGATGCTGTTCGGGCAGATTGGGGCGATAACCGTACTGGGGGTCGGCTCGATCGAGCGATTGATTGGCCGGTGTCCAACTCGCGCAACCGAAGAGTGTCGAAAGGAGCAGCGCGACCAGCAGCATCCGCCGGCTCGCATCGAAATTGGAATCCACCACTCTCGCCCCTCCCTCTCGCCGGAATCGTTGTAATATAGCCGCCATGAGCACCACCATTCTCGCATACCTGGCCCTGCTGTTGGCCGTCGGATCGGCGACCTTCTGGTTTCGGCTCGCGTTGTCCGTCCGACTCCCCGAGAACCGCACCGGCTTCGTCATCGTCTGGGCCGCGAGCTTGTTGCTCGGCGTCGCCGCATTGGCGCTGGGGGCGGGCTGGATCGGCGGAATTCCCGCGGGCTTGGCCGTCTTCCTTGCGATCTTCTTCCTCTTCACCACGATGATCGGTCCACAGCAGGTCGCCCCGGATGCCATCGCGGTGGGGGAAGCGCTTCGCGACTTCAGCGCGCTGGATGAGAACGGCGAACGCTTCGAACTCGCGAGCACAGCCGGCCGGCCGGTGCTCCTCAAGTTCTTCCGCGGACATTGGTGACCCTACTGTGTCGCCGAGTTACGGCGATGGGAAGAACTCAGGTCCGAGCTGGATGCACGCGGAATTCAAATCGTCACGCTGTGCAGCGACAAGCCGGCAGCGATCAAATCCGGCCACCGCAAGCACAGGCTGAATGCCGTGATGCTCGCGGACCCGGACCTCGCAGTCACGGACCGCTACGGCCTGCGAAACCAGAAGATCCAATCCGGCCCGCCCGGTAGGCCGCAACCGGTACCGACGTCGATCCTCGCCGACGCCGACGGCGTCGTTCGCTGGATCGACCAGTCAGAGACCTACCAGCGCCGCTCCGACCCCGACTACGTGCTCGCGGCCCTGCGAGAACACCTGGACTGAGTCGGGCCTCAGCGGCCCCAGATGTCGACGACGGCGCCTGCGGTCGCGCCCACCGCGGCGCCCATGCTGGCGTCGCCCGCGATGGCACCGATGCCCGCTCCGATCAGTGTCCCTCCGACCGTTGCACATGCCACTGTGAGCGAAACCACGGCCAGAAGTGCTGCGATCTTCAATCTCATTTCATCCCCTCATCGATTCAGTCGAAGTCGAAGCCGACCTCAGCGATCGCCCAGGTTGGGTTCCACCATGTCGAGCCAGATCACTTCGAGCACGGTGGTGTCGTTCTTTCCGGGGTTCTTCGCATACCAGCCATCGATACGCGCGATGCTTTGGTCGAGGGTCACATCGTCGATGCCTTCGTAAACGCTCCGGATGCTGGACTGAGTATCCGGCGGGAAACCGTTCTTCTGCTGGAACAAGTACTCGGCGCTCATGAAGTTCGCGATCCCGATCAGATAGGCACGCTTCAAGGGCGTCGCGGTCGCCTTCCACATCGTGCCGTCGACGAAGGGCACGTCTTCGGAAGCAACCGCCGGGCCGGCGCCCAGGATCGTGATCGCCGTGACCAGCAGTGCGCGTGTAATCCACCGTCTTGTCTTCGTCATGCTCCCTCCTTCGGGCTCAGCGGAGGCTGAATGATCTCCCCCGTCGATAATCGTGTCAAGCCGGGTATTTCCCTATGCCACCCTACGATCCCGTTGAAGTTGATTTCGAACCGGCCCGAATCAGCGATCCCGGCGATGGCGGCAATTTGAACGAGACGCCCATCCAGCCTACAATCCGCGCCGTCCCCAACGTGCCGAATTCGCTACAGCCCCCCGATTCGGGCGCGACATTCTCCAGACGACAGCCGAATAAGAATGATGGGAATTCGAATTGACGGTCCGAACTAGACTCGATTCCGGGATCGATCCGAGCAGTCGGCGCTGATGCTTCTCGACTGGTTGTGGGCTCTCGCGGGCATCGCGCTCGCCACGGTCGGCGTATTCAACCACCGCCACCTCCGAAGCGCCTTGCTCCCGCGCCCGGCCCCGCCTCGCATGGAAGACTATCCCTCGATCAGCGTGATTCGCCCGGTCAAGGGCCTGGATCCCGAGGCCTACGAGAATACGTGTGCCGCACTCCGGCACGGTTATCCGGGCCCGGTGCAGACGATCTTCGTCTTCGACGACGAGTCGGACCCCGCACTGCCC
>CAXMSF010000260.1:0-9045 GCA_964196055.1 uncultured Gammaproteobacteria bacterium
CGCAACGATTCGTGAACCCGAACGCGAGACCCCCGTCCTGAAGCACACCGATGTGCTCGTCGTCGGCGGCGGCAGCGCCGGGGTCGCGGCTGCGGTCGCGGCCGCACGCAGTGGCGCAGAGGTCACCCTGGTGGAGCGCTACGGCTCGCTCGGCGGCTTGGCGACCGGCGGCCTGATCGCGCTGCTGCTCACGCTCGACGACGGCCACGGACGGCAGGTGATCGGCGGCCTGTGCCAGGAGGCCACCGAACGCATGCAAGCGCTGGGCGGCGCCTTCCATCCGCCCGCCGCGGAGTGGGGATCCGATGATCCAGCTCTGGTCGACAAGTACCGGGAGTGGGGACTCGTCTGGGGCGGCGCGAGCGCTCACCATCGGGTCCGCTTCTCCGTCGCCTACGACCCCGAAATCCTGCGCCAGGTGCTCGCCGACCTCGTGGTCGAGTCCGGCGTGGACCTGTGGCTCCACATGTGGGGTGCGGATGCGATCGTCGCAGACGGGCGGCTGCGCGGCGTCGTCTTCCAGTCGAAAGCCGGTCGACAGGCCATTTCCGCAGACGTGGTGATCGACGCGACGGGCGATGCCGACGTACTCGCATCCGCGGGTTGCGCGACCGAACGCGCGACCGTCCACCCGTGGCTGTGGTTCAGGATGGGGGGCGTCGTGGACGTCGACACCGCACTCGCCTCCGGCCGCGGCTTCTTCCGCACCCCGAACGACGGTGTGGTGCTGTTTCCGTGGGGCAGCATGGCGGGCAGCCCGAAGAAGATCGACCCGCTGGACCCGCGCGATCTCACATGGGCCGAGCTCGACTGCCGCCGGCGCGTGATGGAAGAAGTCAGAGCGCTCCGGTCCGACGTCCCGGGCATGGAGCGCGCGCACATCTGCAACATCGCCACGCAGCTCGGGATCACCGAGAGTCGGCGACTGGTCGGCCGAACGGTGCTCACGCGCGACGCCATGAACGTCGACTGCGACGAAGCGATCTGCGTGACGGGGCATTGGACCAAGTACGGCGCCGTCTACGCGATCCCGTACTCCTGCCTGCTGACCCGCGAATTCCCCAACCTGCTCGCAGCCGGCCGGATGATCTCCGTCGACCACCGCGTCCACCATGCCACCAAGGAAATCCCCGCCTGCATCGCGGTCGGGCAAGCGGCGGGCAGCGCGGCCGTGCTCGCCCTGGCACACGGCGGCGATGCGACCGCGGTCGAAGTGGCTGCGCTGCGCCGGCGCCTCAGCGAAGACGGCGCGCTGCTCGACTACTTCGAGGCGTAGCGGCGCATGGGTCGCTTCGCGACCGATGCTTCAGCGTCGGGGACTGAAACGCTCTGCATTTCGTGCTGCCGGTCGACTATTCCGCGGGGACCGCGAACGCACTCGCGAGCTGGGTCGTCACGTCCTTCGTCGTGACGGCACCCGAACCGCCCTCGCGCGGTGGCTTGCCGCCGAGTTGGCTCTTCAGCGACAAATCGACGTCGGGCGACTCCGCCCGCAAGGCCGCCGCGGTACAACGCTCGCGCGGCCGATGCGCGAACGCATCGAGCTGGAATTCCCGCAGCGCGTTCAGGTGGGTCATCTTGTGGATGTCCTCTTCCGGCACACCGACGAGACTTTCCCAGAGGATCTCGGGCGCGCGCGGCCAGGTGCAGTCGGAGTGCGGGTAGTCGCACTCCCAGGTGATCGTGTCGATCCCGACCGCGTGGCGATTCTGAACACCGGCCTTGTCGTCGATGAAGCACGTGATGATGTGCTCTCGGAAGACGTCGCTCGGCAGCTTGTCGCCGAAGTCCTGGTGGGTCCAATAGTGGTGCTGCTTGTAGACGTAATCGGCACGCTCGAGGAAATACGGAATCCAGCCGATACCGCCCTCCGACAGCGCGATCTTCAGGTTCGGGTACTTGCGCAGCATCCGCGACCAGATGAGGTCCGCCGCGCAGTTCGCGATGCTCATCGGCGTAACGGTGATCATCACATCGACCGGCGCCTCCATCGACGTGAAATTCATGCCGCTGCCGGAACCGATGTGGATCGCAACGACGGTGCCCTCTTCGTCACAGGCCTGCCAGAACGGATCCCAGTGCTCGCTGTGTATGCTCGGGTAACCGAACTTCTGCGGATCCTCGGTGAAACTCATGGTGTGGCAGCCCTTCTTCGCCACGCGACGCACTTCGTCGGCCAGCAACTTCGGATCCCAGATCGCGGGCAGCGCGAGCGGGATGAAGCGACCCGGGTAGGTCCCGCACCACTCGTCGATGTGCCAGTCGTTGTAGGCCTGGAGCATCACGCGGGCGAGTTCCTTGTCCTTCTGGCGCGCGAACAAGCCGCCGCAGAAGCCCGGAAAGGACGGGAAGCACATCGAGGCCAGCATGCCGTTCGCATTCATGTCGTGGATTCGCTCGTGGATGTCGTAACAGCCCGGGCGAAGCTGATCGAAGGAAGTCGGCTCCATGCCGTATTCCTCGGGCGGGCGACCCACCACCGCGTTCAGGCCGATGTTCGGCATCGCCGCGCCGTTCCACACCCAGACGTCGCTGCCGTCCGACCGACGCACCACCTTCGGCGCCTTGGCCTTCCACTCCGGAGTCAGGTGGTTCTCGAACAGGCCGGCGGGCTCGACGACATGGTCGTCGACGCTCACGAGGATCAGATCGTCGGCACGCATCGGGAGCTCCTCTCGGGTCTCGGACCCAAATCTGACGATGTGTCAGATAACCTACCGCGACCCCGGGCACGCTGTCCAGAGAAATTTGCAGTCAACCCACCGGCGGCGAAGACCCGTCCCAGCAAAGCAAACGCCGGACGGAAGCTTTGGCCGCACAGCGGCCAACGCGCAGCCGGCGAAGACCCGTCCCAGCAAGGCAAATGCCGGGCGGAAGCTTTGGCCGCGCAGCGGCCAACGCGCAGCCTAGCCGTTCGCGGATGGGGCGAGGCGCCCGGTAACCGTCTGATACATGATCCGCGCGCAATTCTCGACCAGGTCTTCGCGTGTGACGCCGATCGGCTCGAGCTCCTTGTGATACGCAGCCAGGCGCTCGAGCAGCGCCGCGAGCGCGGCCGCGGCCGCGTAGGGGTGCACGTCGCCCGAGGCCACCGGATCCGGCTGGCACTCCTCGATCTTGCGCGCGAACGACTCGAGGATCGGATGCAATGCCCGTCGCCGGACCTTCTGGAAACGCCGCTCGCCCTCGTCGGCGGCGAGATTCCGCACCAGCAGCACCGCGCGGTAGGCGTCCCAGTGCCGGATGAAGGCGTCGGTGATCGAACGAGAGGTCTGCATGCCCTTCTGGCCGCGCCACGAGCCATCGATGAGCTCGAGCACTGCGGGAACCTCATCGGCCGCCTCTTCGGCGAGTCGCAGCGTCGCCTCGCCGACGTCCTTGAAATACTGGTAGAACGTCGCGGGCGAAGTCCCGGCGCGGCGAGCGATCTCCACCACCGAAATGTCGCGAACGCTGCTCGAATCGAGCAATTCGACGGTCGCGTCGAGCAGACGACGACGAGTGTTGAGCGCACGCGGGCCGAGCGGGCGCCCGCTCTGGTCGACTTCCGACTTCTCACCGCTCGGGGTGGCCACGCAAGAGCCCTCCGTCAAGCCCGCATGATCTGACCGCCGTCGACCGCGAGGATCTGGGCGGTGATCCAGCCAGCATCGTCGGACAGCAGGAACAGACACGCGTTCACCATGTCCTTGACCTCGCCCATGCGCGAGAGCGGCATCGACGAGAGGATCTGATCCTTGATGAAATCGGGCACGATCTTGCGCGTGGCTTCGGTGTCGGTCGGGCCGGGCGCGACCGCGTTGACCCGGATGTTCTTCGGGCCGAGCTCACGCGCGAGACTGTGGGTGATGGCGTGCATCGCGAGCTTCGCGATGCCGTAGTAGCCCGCGCCCATCCAGGCCGCTGCGGACGACTGCATCACGATCGCGCCGCCGCCGCGTTCGGCCATCGACGCGTGCACCGCACGCGTCGCTAGTACGCAGCCATCCATGTTCACCGACATGAAATTCTTGTAGTAGTCCCACGGCACGCCGAGCATGCCGTGCATCTCCATGTTGCCGTAGATGGCGGCGTTGTTGACCAGATAGTCGACGCCGCCGTACTCCGCGATCGCCGCCTGTCCCATCGCGAGCGTCGACTCCTCGGACGACACGTCGGTGCGGACGAAGCAGGCACTGCCGCCCGCGTCCCGGATCTCCTTCGCCACGCGCTCGCCCTGCGCCTCGGCGAGCTCCGCGATCACCACCTTCGCGCCCTCGGCCGCGAGCGCCTTCGCGTAGCCCTCGCCGATCCCCTGCCCGCCCCCGGTGACGACCGCCACCTTGTTCTCGAAACGCATTCGCGCGTCCCCCTTCGCCAGTCCAAAGCCGCAGCCTCGAGACCGCGGAAGCCGCCAAATGGCCAGAATCGATCAATATAGCGAAATCTGACGCTGTATCAGCAATCAGACTCTACGCAAACGCAGGCAGGATTGCGAGTGGCTACGAAGCAACGAGGTGAACTCTTGACGCCTGTTCACGCGGAACCAATCATGCCCCACCAGCCCTGCGTTGAAGCCAAGAAGCGTCTCTTGGCTGAAGCCATCTCGAATCCGAAATCCTTCGATGACGCACAACGAGTGGTCCGCACGAATCCGCTCGGGGCGGGTCGAGGAAGTTCGGGTTCCGGTGGCAGGATCAATCGCGTTCGTCCAAGTAGGGCGGAATCGATTAGCATCAGTGAGCCGATGCTCGGGTCAATTGATCGATAATGGGGACGTGAAATGCAGCGCCTTATTCTGGTATTGGTGGCGGCCGCAGCGGTCGGATGCGCGAGTGGTGCCGCGACTAGCGGTCGTCCCGCGAACGGCGGCTTGGCGTACCTGATGGACGCGGAGCGCGCCGAGGGCATCTGCGAGGATGCAATCCAACAGACGAAGCCGGGGACGAAGTACAAGCAGCTGGAGGATGTGATCGGCTTCCGGATGCTGACCATGTCCGCAGTCGACTGGGCATACCACTTCGTCCGCGCAGAACCCTGGCCGACAGCCGATGGGATAGAAGCCTACGCTTTCTACTCCGGTTGGCGCGGCACCTCGAGAGACAAGGCCAGCGTGCGCCAAGAGTCGGTCGACGCGCGGCTTGATCAACTGCTCGCCGAGGAGACCCCGGTTGATGAACCGTGATGCCCCGACCGCCCGCCGCGCAAGAAGCCTTCCGCCGGACCTTCGAGTATGCCGAGGAGGTCGACGAGCTGCTTTGCCAGACAGCGCGGGAGGTACGAGCATCGGCCGCGTGCCCCGAAACCGCGATCCCGTCGGCTGGCTAGGATGGGGCCGGCATCCGATCTCGGGTCGGAAGATTGCGGAAAGCAAGCGGAATCGCCGGTCTGCTCATTTGCGCGGCAGGCCCAGCACACGTTCGGCGATGATGTTGCGTTGGATCTCCGACGTGCCCGCGTAGATCGTCGCGGCGCGCGACCACAGCAGTTCGTGCGCCCAGTGCCCGCCGTCGACCGCGCGCGGGTCGTCGCCGAGCAGCAGCGCGTACGGCCCGAGCATCTCACCCGCGAGGGTCTTGATGCGCTGGTCGAGTTCGCTCCACGCGAGCTTCAACGTCGAGCCCTGCGGCCCCGGCACGCCGTGCTTTTCGATGAAGTCGACGTTGCGCAACGCGTTTACCCGCAAGGCCGTCACTTCGATCTTGAACTGTGCGAGCTGCTGGCGAATCAGCGGATCCTTCGCCGCCATGCCCGCTCCGTACGGCGTGCGCTTCGCGAGCTCGCACAGCATGGCGAGTTCGGCTTCGAGCCGGGCGTGCGGCGCCGCCGAGGCGCGTTCGTGCGACAGGGTGTTGATCACGATGTCCCAGCCCTTGTCGATTTCGCCGACGACGTTTTCGATCGGGATCCGGACGTTGTCGAAGAAGATCTCGTTGAACCAGTCTTCGCCGGTGATTTCGGTGAGCGGCCGAATGTCGATGCCAGGCGACTTCATGTCGAGCAGCAGGAACGTCATGCCGTCGTGTTTGCGCGGCGCTTCGGCGTTGGTCTTCACGACCAGGATGCACCAGTCCGCGTATTGCGCGAAGCTGGTCCAGATCTTCTGGCCGTTGACGACGACCTCGTCGCCCACGACCTCGCCCTGCATCCGCAGCGCGGCCAGGTCCGAGCCGGCGCCCGGTTCGGAGAATCCCTGGCACCAGATCTCCTCACCGGTGAGGATCTTCTCGATGAAGCGCTGCTTCTGCCACGGCTTGCCGCAGGCCTGTAGCACCGGCCCGGTGAGCCCGATCCCGACGCCGAGCATGATCAGGTCCGGCCCCCACGCACGCGCGTACTCCTCGCTGTAGATCATCTGCTGGGTAATGCTCGCCCCGGTGCCGCCGTATTCGACGGGCCACGACACGCCCGCCCAGCCCCCCTCGTGGAGCTTGCCCTGCCACCACTTCGCAAACTCGACGCGTTCGGACGCGCTGGTCGGCCCGCGGTAGCCCTCGTCGCCCCAGCCCTCGGGCAGATTCTGCTGCAACCATTTCCGCACCTTCAGTCTGAAGGCCGCGAGTTCGGGGGTTTCGGTGAAATCCATCGGGAGTCCGTGTGCGCTATTGCGAGAAGAAGAGGTCGTTTGCGTTGGCGTACAGATAGCGGTCGAGCACCCCGTCGCGAAGATCGAGGTCCAGAGCCGCCGTGAGGCAGCGCTCCATCGGGATCGCCGGGTGATCGGACGCCCACATCAGCTTGCCGCTGCCGCGCGTGTTCATGAAGTGGATCAGCTCGGGCGGCAGGTACTTCGGTAGATAGGCCGAGGTCATCATGTAGAGATTCGGGTACTTGAGCATCAGCCGACAGGCCTCGTTCCACCACGGGTCGGCGCCGTGCGCCATCACGAGTTTGAGCTCCGGGAAATACAGGCACACCTTGTCGAGATGCATCGGGTGCTGGCATTCACCCGGCGCGGGCGGCCCCGGGATGCCGGTGTTGATCGTGATCGCGAGGTCGAGTTCGACGCACTTGCTGTAGAACGGGTAGTAGATGGCGTCGTTGGGCGGGACGTCGAGGTAGAAGGGCGTGATGCGCGCGAGCACGACGGGGTGGTCGCGCACGAACGATTCGAGCGCACGCACCTGCTCCATGCCGCGTCGCGGGTCGACCTGGGCACCGAGCGCGAAACGATCGGGCCGCGCTTCCACGAACGACATCACGTGGAGCTGCGGGGCATCGGGCGACGTCGTGAGGATGGCCTTCTCGACCCCGAGTCGATCCATCAACTCGACGGTCTCCTCGATCGTGTAGTCGCGGAAGAAGTCCTCGCCCTGCTTGAAAGTATTCTTCGCGACCTGCTCGAGATAGGCCGGGCGGCCGAGGTCGCTCATGTTCACGTTGACCCAGCAGTCGATCGCACGCACCGCCATAGCCGCTCCGAAGTTCCGCCCCGTGATTCACCGCCCGATCGGCACGAGCCATACGCGGGGAAGATCTGACGCTCCGTCAAGTAATACACTCTACGCATTCAACCGCAAGGTTGCGAATGGCCAAGCAGCGCCGAGGAGAACCCTCGACGCCTATCCACGCTTGATTCGAGATTTACTTCTTCTCGCCGACGTGTTCCAATAGACCCGCCTTGGGAAGGGCTCAGCGCATCGGCGCGCTCGTCTTCCCTTGCTGTGTTCGACCTGGATCTGCGGATCTTTCTCGGGAAGGGGAACGATGCGACGCTTGTCTTGCTCTACTTTGCTGGTGCTGTTGCTTTGCCTATCGGCTTCCGCCAACGCTGCGACGCTGAACGTCGTTGGCGGCCAGTTGCTTGGCGCATCGAATGTGGATGTCAGCGGTACCCTATACGATGTCGAATTCGTCGACGGAACGTGCATCGCCATCTTCTCCGGCTGCGACAGCACCTCGGACTTCGATTTCACGACCGAGGTAGCGGGCCTGGCTGCGGCGACGGCCCTCGGCGATCAGGTGTTTCTCGACGGCCCGGAGGGGGACTTCGACACGCTTCCCGGGTTGACGGCTGGTTGTGGCGCCGAAACGGTGTGCGGAGTCTATATCCCCTACGTGACGTACGACGGCAATACCCTGCTGGCTGCGCGGATGGAGAACCGCGCTCCCCCTGCTTCCGACCGGCTCCACACCAACCTACTGCTCGCGGCGTCTACCCAGGACATGTCTTCTGATTCCGGCACCTATGCGGTATTCACCGCCGTTCCCGAGCCCGGCACCGGCTTGCTGGTGGCCACCGGTCTCGTCGGGTTCGCCGCCAGGCGGAGGCACTCGAACTAGAGCAGCCCTTCCCCGCGTGACCTGTGGCGGGATCGAGTCGTCGGGCGTCAGCCCGGATCCTCTTCACGCTCGAGGTCGAGCGCGACGGAGTTGATGCAGTAGCGCCGCCTCGTCGGTGCCGGGCCGTCGGGGAAGACGTGGCCGAGATGCGCGTCGCAGCGTCCGCAGCGAACCTCGGTACGCATCATGCCGTGAGTCTCGTCGTCCTCGGTGTGGACTCGCGCGTCGTCGATCGCCGCCCAGAAGCTCGGCCAGCCGCTGCCGGAGTCGAATTTCGTCTGCGAGCTGAAGAGTTCGTTGTTGCAGCAGACGCAGCGGTAGGTGCCCGCGTCCTTGCAGTCGGTGTAGACGCCGGTCCACGGCCGCTCGGTACCGCCTTCGCGGCAGACCGCGTACTGCTCCGGTGCGAGCTGTTCCCGCCACTCGGCGTCGGTCTTCGCCAACTTGTCCGGCATTCACATCCTCCCTGTCTGCCCGGTCATCCCGGTCGAATTCTCGCTTCCCTCGTCGCGAACCCGACTCTATGCTGAGTCTAACAGACGGCGCCGGCGAGCCTGCGCGCGGCGCGAAGTCTCACTTCGAGCGCTAGCGAATTCCCGACAGGCCGGCGGGCTCGTCGGCGAGCAACGACGAGCGCTCAACGGAGCCAATCGACTCCGCGTTCGATACACCACAAGGCCGCGAGCGAGCCGATCGCGTAGACGGGCAGCGCGCGCAGCCACGCCGGGGCCGCCTCGGCGCGACGGCCCACCACGCCGAGCAGGCCCCACACCAGCGCGACGA
>CAXMSF010000261.1:0-18755 GCA_964196055.1 uncultured Gammaproteobacteria bacterium
GAGAACATCGACCAGTCGCTGCGCGACGTGCGCATGTCGCTGCTCGAAGCCGATGTCGACTTCACGGTCGTGAAGGACTTCCTCGCGACCGTCAAGGAGCGGGCGCTCGGCGAGAAGGTCGACACGCGCGTGCGCGATGCCAGCGGACGCAGCATCAAGGTCACCCCCGGCCAGCACTTCGTGAAGATCTGCGAAGAAGAGCTCATCGCGCTGATGGGGCCGGTCGACCCTGAACTCGCGCAGGGCAAGGGCGGCGTGGTTTCTCTGATGCTCGTCGGCCTCCAGGGCGTCGGCAAGACCACCGTCGCGGGCAAGCTCGCGCGCCACCTCCAGGGCCAGAAGCGCCGGCCGCTGCTGGTCGCGGCGGACGTCTACCGGCCGGCCGCGGTGTTGCAGCTTCAGCAGCTCGGCGAACGACTCGACGTCACGGTCCACGCAGGCGCCGAGGGCGAAACGCCGGCCGCGATCTGTGCGGCCGCCTGCGAACGTGCCCGCGCCGAAGGCTACGACGCGATCATCTACGACACCGCGGGGCGCCTCGCGATCGACGATGCGTTGATGGAAGAGCTTCAAGAGATCACCCGGAAGACCTCGCCCGCGAACACACTGCTGGTCTGCGACTCGCTGATGGGGCGCGACGCCGTCAACGTCGCCAAGGCCTTCAGCGAGAAGCTCGACATCCACGGACTGATCCTGACCAAGCTCGACGGCGACGCCCGGGGCGGCGCGGCCCTCGCGATCAAGGCCGTCACAGGCGTTCCGATCAAATTCCTTGGAACGGGCGAGTCGCTCGATCGACTCGAGGAATTTCGACCCGAGGGGCTCGCGTCACGCATCCTCGGAATGGGCGACATCGTCGGCCTCGTCAAGGATTTCGAGGAGGTCGTCGACGAGAAGGAGGCCGAAGCCGATGCCGAGCGGCTGCTCGGGGGGAAATTCGGCCTCGAGGATCTGCTCAAACAGCTGCGCACGATCCAGAAACTCGGGCCGCTGCGCGACGTGATGGCCAAGCTGCCGATGTTCGGCGGGCTCGCCGATCAGGTCGACGAAAGCGAACTCGGACGCGTCGAGGCCTTGATCCAGTCGATGACGCCGGACGAGCGCGCACAGCCCGAGATCATCGACAAGCGGCGCTCGGCTCGAATCGCGCGCGGCAGCGGCCGACGAAGCCAGGACGTCCGCGACCTGATCGAACGCTTCGTGCAGATGCGCGGCATGATGTCCAACCTCGGCAAGAAGGGTGGGCTGCTGTCGAAAATTCCCGGCATGGGCGGCATGGCGGGCGCTGGCGCCGACGACATGGACCCGGCCAGCCTGATGGCCGCAATGGGGGGCGGGGGCGGCTTTGGCGACGCCGCCGCGGGACCGAGTCAGCGCGTGCTCGAGAAGAAGCGTGTGCGCAGCAAGGGAAAGCGCAAACAAGCCCGCAAGGCTCGGCGAAAGAACCGAAAGCGCTGAACGCGATCCGCGAGCGAGGCTCTCCGACGAAGCCCCGAGATTGCATTTGCGAAAATCGCGCTAGCCTGGAAGGGTTCTTCGGCGCGCGGTGGGGGCGATCCGAGAACGCGTCCGGGGTTGCCCCGTGGGGGGAGCACCTCATTCCACCGCCGTACGTTTAGGTTTTGCGCGAATGTTACCGATCCATTGCGGACCCATGGCCCGAATTGCGTCCGCTTTCACCCTGACCCTGATCCTGATCGGCTCGCTAGCCACTCCGGTCGCCGCGGCCGGGGAAGCGCTGCCCTTACCCGCCGAGATCCAGCCGAACGTGCGCTTCTGGACTCGGGTCTATTCCGAGATCGACCTCTCGGGCGGAATCATCCACGACAGTCGGAACCTCGACATCGTCTACCGGGTGATGCGCTTCCCGTCCGACATCTCGCGCCGCGAACACGATCGCCAGGTCGCGAAGGCCAAGCGCGGCATCGAGATCGTACTCAAGCGACTCGCTCGCGGAGAACGAGAGAAGCTGAGCGAAAAGGAGCGGCAGGTGCTGTCGCGCTGGCCGGAGGGCGTCAGTAACAAGACGCTCACCAGGGCCGCCAAGAACGTCCGCTTCCAGCGCGGCCAGGCCGACCGCTTCAAGGCCGGACTCGAACGGGCCGGTGCCTGGCGGAGCCACATCGAGCAGGTGTTCAGTCAGGCCGGGCTCCTGCGCGAGTTCGTCGCCCTGCCCCACGTCGAGTCATCGTACCGGGCAAACGCCTACTCGAGCGTCGGCGCCGCGGGATTGTGGCAGTTCACGCGCTCGACCGGGCGACTCTACATGCGGGTCGACAATGTCGTCGACGAGCGACTCGATGCACACGCGGCGACTTACGCTGCCGCAAAGCTGTTGAAGCGCAACTACGAGTTGCTCGGCACCTGGCCGCTCGCGATCACCGCATACAACCACGGAGCCGGTGGCATGGCGCGCGCGGTTCGCGAAGTGGGCACCAAGGATATCGGGAAGATCGTCGTCAATTACGATGGGCCGACCTTCGGCTTCGCTTCGCGCAACTTCTACTCCGAATTCCTGGCGGCGATCGAGGTCGACCGCAACAGCGAGCGCTACTTCGGGCCCATCCACCACGACCGTCCGCGGAAGTTCGAGACGGTCGTACTCGACGCCTACTATCCGCCCAGCGCGATCGAGAGTGCGTTCGGCGTCGACCGCGAGACGCTCGAGACGTACAACCCGTCGTTGCGTCCAGCCGTATGGAACGGCAACAAATACGTACCCAAGGACTTCGAACTCGCACTGCCGCCCGCGTCTCGGACACTGCCGAGCAAGGAGCTGCTGGCGTCGATCCCGGCGTCGGACCGCAAGAGCGAGCAGCACCGCGACCGATACTACAAGGTCAGACGTGGCGACTCGCTGTCGAAGATCGCGCAGCGCTACCGGATCCGGGAGCGGGAGCTCGTGGCGGCGAACAATCTGCGCAGCCGCCACCGCATCCAGGTCGGTCAGGTGCTGGTGCTGCCCGACCACGCGTACCGCAGCCGAGGCGACGTCGCGAAAACCGATCGACCCAAGGACGGTATCTACCGCGTGCGACGCGGCGACAACCTCTCCGCGATTGCGGAACGATTCGGCGTGAGCGCCCGGGAAGTCGCGACCGCGAACGGGCTGCGCAACCGCAATCGCGTCTACGTGGGGCAGAAGCTTCGCATTCCCGCGACCGATCTGCCCGCGGTCGCAAGCAGTGCCCGTCCCAAGGATGGTGTCTACAAGGTGCGCCGCGGTGACAACCTCTCCGCCATCGCGAGACGATTCGGCATGAGCGCCCAGGAAATCGTGGCCGCAAACGGTCTGCGCAATCGCAATCAACTCTCTGTCGGCCAGAAACTCCGGATTCCGGGCGGCGACACGACTGCTTCCGCGAGTGGCTCGCGCCCGGCGGCAGACGGCATCTACCGCGTGCGAAACGGCGACAGCCTGTCGGCGATTGCCGCACGCTTCGACGTCAGTGAATCGGCGCTCGTTGCGGAGAACGCGCTGCGCAGCCGCAACCACGTCTACGCGGGCCAGAATCTACGGATTCCCGGACCCGTCGAGGTCGCGACGGCGACGGCCGAGAAACCCGCATCGCTGCCGGCGGCCGCGCCCGTCGCCGAGGCCGCCGGGTCCGAGCCGGTCAGCGAGACTGTCGTCGAGACCGCCGAGTCCGAGCCGGTCAGCGAGACCACCGAAATCACCGAATCCGATGGCCCCGCCCACATCGCGACGCGCAAGCAGCCGGAAACGGCGGCGGCGACCGACACGACGAGCGGAGACACCGAGATCGCATCTCTCGATGCCGCGCCCGGCGAGTCGACGGCCTCCGACGTGCCGCCCCCCGATCCCTCCGATTACGAGGTCGACTCGGACGGCCGCGTCACCGTGCAGGCTGCCGAAACCCTCGGCCATTATGCGGAGTGGCTCGAAATCAAGACCAGTCGTTTGCGGCGCCTGAACAGCCTCAAGTTCGGCACACCGGTCGCGATCGGCCACAAGACCAAGCTCGACTTCAGCCACGTCACGTCCGAGACCTTCGAACAGCGCCGGCTGGCATACCACCACACGCTCCAAGAAGAGTATTTCACCGCCTTCGAAGTCATCGGGACCAAGACCCACCTGCTTCGCCGAGGGGAGAGTCTGTGGTACCTCGCCGAACAGAAGTACGAGGTGCCGGTCTGGCTGATCCGCCAGTACAACCCCGACCTCGATTTCGGCGCACTCCAGTCGGGAACCCGAATGGTGATTCCTGAAGTAGGGCCGCGCGGGGTCTAGTTCCGAATGCGCCCGCGGGCGCGGGCGTCAAACCTGGAAGAGGGTTTCGTCCGGAAGGCGGATCGCGGTGAGGCGGCCTCCGTAGACCGCGCCGGTGTCGATGCCGATGCTGAAGGGTTCGTTCCAGCGAACCGAGAAATCGACCGCAGGCGTGTGGCCGTAGACGATGGTGATTCCGAGCTTGTGCGGCAGGTCGGCGCTCGTGCGCTCCCAGAGGAGGTCCTCGGAGCGGGTCTTGCGCAACGCGTAGTCGACGTCCACCTCGTCGAGCAAGTCGCGGCCGATGCCCGCATGGACGAACAGATAGTCGCCCTCGCGGTGAAAGAGCTTCAGATGCTTGAAGAAGCGCTCGTGATCCGGCGGGAGCTGGAATGTCTTCGCGTCGGGCTCCTCGGCGTCGAAGTAGCCGTAGCTAGCGAGCGTACGGTCGCCGCCGTTCATGAGGAAGGCATCGCCGCCGAAGTACTCCTTGCGTTGCCATCCGAGGAAGCTCAAGAACATCGATTCGTGGTTCCCGAGCAGGAACACGCAGTCGCGCTCCTCCTTCACCCTCAGCAACGTCTCGACCACGCCCTTCGAATCCGGGCCGCGGTCGACGTAGTCGCCGACGAACACCAGCCGGTCGCCATCGCGAAGCGGCAAGCTCGCGAGCAACTCTTCGAGCAGCTCGCGCTCTCCATGGATGTCGCCGATCGCGTAGAGCAAGGACCGTTCTCCCCCTGCCATGGTTCTTCGGCGCTACTTCGAGAGTGCTTGACTCCGCTGGCACGCCGTCGCCCGAGTCGCGTGACGGCCCGCCCCACTCAGCCGGTCAGCGCCTCTCCGAGTTTCCGTAGAGCAAGCTGCCCGCAGGCGGCGTCGATGTCCTCACCGCGAGGGCGGCGCAGCGTCACCCGTAGCCCCGAGCCCGCGACGACCCGCAGGAATCGGTCGATCACCTGCTCCGACGGCGCCCGCAGCGTCGAATCCGGGTGTGGGTTCATCGGGATCAAATTCACCTTCGACGGAATTCCCGCGAGCAACGGCGCGAGCCGGGCGGCGTCCTCGGCGGAGTCGTTCACGCCTTCGATCAGCGTGTACTCGAAGAATACGGGCCTACGTGTATTCACGAATTCGATCCGCCGCAATTCAGCGAGCAGATCCGCGATTGGATAGCGGCGGTTGAGCGGAACCAAGCGATCGCGTACCGCGTCGGTGGTCGCGTGCAGCGACACCGCGAGATTGAGCGGCGCACACGCCAACAGCTCGGCGATCTTGGGCACCAGGCCAACCGTCGACACGGTGATGCGGCGCGGCGCCATCGCAAAGGCTTTCGGGTGTATCAGCAACCGCACGGCTTCGATCACCGCGGGCAGATTGAGGAGCGGTTCACCCATGCCCATGAAGACGATGTTCGTGATGCGGCGCTCCTCGCCCGAAACGTCGCGCATTCGGCAGACCTGATCGATGATCTCCGCGGTCGAGAGATTGCGGCTGAAGCCGAGCGTGCCGGTCGCACAGAAGCTGCACGCCATCGCGCAACCGACTTGCGTCGACACACACAGGGTGGTGCGATCCTCCTCGGGGATCAGCACCGACTCGATCTCGGCGCCGTCTTTGGCCCGGAGCACGGCCTTCACCGTGCCGTCCTGCGAACGATCGACGCCCGCCAGCTCGAGCGCCCTTGCGTCCCAGGTCTTCGCCAGGCTGCTGCGCAGTTCGACACCGAGGTCGGTCATCCGATCGAGGTCGTCGATCCCGCGCTGATAGAGCCACCCCGCGATCTGATCGGCGCGATAGGGAACGTGCCCTTGTGCGGCGAAGAGTTCACGCAAGTGCTCGATCGAATGGTCTTTGAGATTGGGTCGCTGTTGCATGCTGGGCGGCGCCCCGATGGCCGTCGCGCGGACGCTATGCGGGCCCCTGGTCGGTGTCAAGAACCGCCGGACCGGATGACCCGACGCCGCGTTCCGGCTCGCACTTGCGGTAGGCGAAGTAGCAACACGTTCGCCCGATCGACTTCCATTCGAGCTCGTAGGCGGTCGGCGATCGACCACGACTATCGCGGCGGTACGGTTCGGGCGCGTACACGTTTCGGAGCCGTGGCTCCGCGGCAAGCACTTCAGCCATCTGTTGCGCGTACGTCGGATCGTCGGTCGCCAGGTTGAGCTCGCCACCGTCCACCAAGCGATGCACCATCTCGGAGATGAACGGCCCCTGGACCAGGCGGCGCGGCCCGTGGCGCTCCTTCGGCCAAGGGTCCGGAAAGTTGATCCAGGCGCTCGCGATCGAATTCTCGGGGAAGAACTCGGGAATCGCGATCTGCGCGTCGGACTCGAGCAGTCGGAGGTTGCGGATCCCGAGTCGCGGCAGTCGCCGCGCCATCTTGAGCGTGCGCTTGAACGACCTCTCGATGCCGACGAACGCACGGTCGGGAGACTGCTTCGCGAGGTCGATCAGGAACTCGCCGCGCCCGAAGCCGATGTCGACCGCGAGGTCGCGCACGACGGCTACGTCGTCCGCGAACAACTCCGCCCAGCGCGTGAGGCTCGGCGGCTCGGCGTACTCGTCGAAGTAGATCCGGAAGTCGCGTCCGGGGATGTCGAACTTGAGCGTTCTCGACATCGAGGGGCCTTCAGCCGAAGGGCGTGAAGCGCAGCATCTCGCGCAGACTCGGGAACTTGGGAGAATGCGGGTAGTGATCGATCCGCGCCGGCTCGCCGTCGCGCAGTCCGGCCCGGCGGCGCACCTTCTGCAACGCCTCGAGCGGCCCACCGAGCGAATCGACAAGCCCGAGCTTCTGCGCGCGCGCGCCGCTCCAGATGCGCCCCTGCGCGACCGCTTCGATCTCGTCGCGCGTGAGCCCCCGCCCCTCCGAGACCCGGTCGACGAAAGTGTCGTACAACTCCGCCATCTCGCGCTGAACCGCGTGCCGCTCATCCGGCGTGAAGCCGCGGCTCTCCGACAACAAGCCGGCTCGAGCACCGCGCTCCACCCCCTGCTTCGAAATACCGACGCGCCGATAGAGACCTTCGACGTTCAGCTTGCCACCCACCACTCCGATCGAACCCGTCACGGTGCCCGGCTCGGCGACGACCTCGTCCGCCGCAGCCGCCATGTAGTAGCCGCCGGACGCAACGATGTCGCCCATCGAGACGACGACCGGCTTCTCACGCGTAACGAGCGTGATCGCGCGCCAAAGCAGATCCGAGGCGAGCGCGTCGCCGCCACCACTGTCGACCCGCAGCACGACACCCCGGACCCGCGGGTCGCGCGCAAGCGCATCGAAGAGTTCGCGGTAGCGGTCGGAGCGAATCCCGCGCTGGCCGGCGCCACGACCGATTGCGCCGGACGCGACCACGTAGGCGATGCGCGGCACGTGCGCGAACAGCGGGCCCGCAGCATCGACCCGCATGGCGGCGTAGACCGAGGAGTCGATGCGGCGGACGCGGCGCGGACCCGGACGCTCCGCCGGCGGCACCGGGGTCAGCGCCTCGAGCGCTCGGTCGATCTCGTCCGGGTAGAGGCAGGCATCGGCCAGCCCGCACGCGACCGCCGCACGCGCACCATAAGGACCATCGTCGATCAACTCACGCACCTTCGAGGGAGACAAGCCGCGCCCGTCGGCGATTCCCGTGACGAGTTCGTCGTAGAGGTCATCGGCCAGAGCCTCGAGCTGCTCGCGGTTTTCGGGCGACATGGTGTCGCGGGTGAGCCGTTCGGCCGCACTCTTGTAGCGGCCGATCCGGACCACCTCCGGTTTCAGATCGAGCCGCTCGAGCACGCCTCGCAGAAACATCGACTCGAGCCGCAAACCGACGAGGAAGACGTTGCCCGTCTCCGGCAACCAGATCGCGGCCGCCGCACTCGCAAGCAACAAACTCTCGGCCTCGAGCGTTTCGGCGTAGACCGCGACCGGCTTGCCCGCAGCTCGGAAGGCCTGCACCGCCCGACGCAGCGACAGCACCCGGCTGATCCCATGCAGCGGCCCGCCGATCCGCAGCAGCACACCATCGACCTGAGGATCTCGCAGAGCGGCATCGAGGATCTCGAGCAGCTCGACCAGGCTCGGTGCGGGCCGCTGCCCGAACGGCGAAATCGCTGCACGCAGCTCTTCCGGCGAATCCGACAGCTGCACCACGAGCCAGAAGCCGTCGCGCCGCGGCAGGACTGCTCGGCTCAGCACGCGTCGTGCGGCGCGTGCGACGTCGGCTCCAGCCTGCCGCAGGATCTCGATCGGGGCGGACGACATCAGTCGTACCCATGCATGCCATCGAAGACATGCCGACGGTCGAGCAATAGCGTGAGCAGGTTCGAGCGCATCTCTTCGCGAATACCACGCGGATCGAACCCTGCGCTTCGAAGCACACCTGGACTGCCGAATGCGGGAGGGGGCGTCTGCATGCTGGGCCTCGAGTGCGGGTTATAGCGGGGTCCGGCCCGTCGGCCGGATCTTGCGTGTCAACAGTTGAATCCGACGTTGAATGATTTCGAGTCGACCGCGGTCGCTCACTTCCAGGTTCGAGCGTTCGGGCATCTCGGCCAGCAGCGCGGTCGCCTCCTCGATCCGATCCTCGGTCGCGGGGTGACTCGAAAAGAACGCAAGCCCGGCATTCCCGCTTTCCCGCCGCACCACCTGCAGGAATGTCAGCATACCGTGCGGATCGTAGCCGGCCGTGGGCATTACCTCGATCGCGAAGGTGTCGGCCTCGAGTTCGTCGGCGCGCGAGAAGCTGTTCAGCAGGGCTATCGACGCGAGCCCGCTGCCGAGGTTGGCAAGGCCGCCGAAGCCGAAGATCGACGCGGCCAGGACTCCGGCCTGCGTGGCGGCTCCGACGTTGCGCTGGCGATCGTAGTTCTCGGCGATGTGACGCAGCGCCACGTGACCGACCTCGTGAGCGAGTACCGAAGCGACTTCGCTCACGTTGCGAGCCTGCAGAATCGTCCCGCTGTGGATGTAGATGTAGCCCGCCGGTGCCGCGAAGGCGTTGATCTCATCGTCTTCGACGACTTCGAAATGGTACGCGAACGGTTGTGGGCCGGCCGCAGAAACGATCTCGTCACCGATCGAACGGACGTAGTCGAGCACGACCGCGTCCCGGATGAACAGCAGCTCGCCGCGCACCTGCTGCGCGATCTCGTCACCGAGTTGCTTCTCCTCGAGGACCGTCACCGTGCCGCAGCCGACGATCGAAGCGGCGAGGATCAGCGAAGTCAGCAGCGCCGCACGAAATCTCGCGAGCGAGACCGGCTCACAACGAATCGGCCGCATCGAAGTCGCCCTTCTTCCGAAGACTCTCCGTCACATGCCGAACGATCTGAAGCACCGATGAATCGAAGGAGACGTTGTCCACGATCGGCACACCGTGTCGATCCGCAAGTTCGAGCAGGTGGTTCTGGACCCGGAGAATCGAGTCGAGATTCTTCACATAGCGGTGCTGCGGGCGCGCCTTCGCGCTCGTCGCACGCTCGGCGAAGCGGGTCTCGAAACCTTCCTCATCGAGCAACGAAACCATCACGAAGAACACGTCGGCCAGATCGTCGTAGGCCTCGAGATCGATCAACCCGGGCACGATCGACACCCCGTCGAGGACCAGACTCGCGTTCTCGAGGACCGCGCGGTCCATCGAAGCCCGGACCCCGACCGACACCGAAGCGGCCTGGTTCATGAAGCCGTCGATGACCGGATCGTCGCCGACCGACTCCGGCGGCAACAGCTTGTGCGCGTCGTACGAGGACGCGTGCAACGCCGGCACCAGATCCTGGGACAACATGATGCGCATGATCTGCCGAATCGAGTCGGTCGATAGCACGCGGCCGATGCCGAGTCGGTGGGCAACTTCGAGCGCGAGCGATGTCTTGCCGACGCCCGCCGCGCCGCCGAGCAGGATGATCACCGGCCGTTCCGGCTCCTGGTACTTGCGCCAGACCAGGTAGCGCTCGGCCACGCGCTTCTTCGCCTCGCGTGTGAGCACGTCGAAGGTCATCCGACGCAGGTCGCGGCGGTCGACCTCGAGCGTACCGCGTGCGACCAGCTCGCGTTCGATTTCGCGCGCGACATCGAAGGCATCGCTGGGGTCGAGCGCGGCCGCGAGTAAGGACTGCGACAGGATCCCCTTCGAGAACGGCACGCCTTTGCCATGACCCATGACCGTGATGATGGCGCCCGGTAACGGAGCCCGCGGATCCTCGGCGAAAGGCTCCGGGCCGAGAATCTCGCGCAGCATCTTGGCGAGTTCGCTCTTCTCGAGGACCGCGCGATCCCCGAGCCGAGAACGCACTTCGTTGGCCGCGTGAAAGGCCTCGTCGAACGCGATTCCACGAGCCATCAACGAGTGGATCATGATGCCGCGCATGAACGGGCGGCGTTTGCCGGCGTCCTCGACCTGAATGCGGCCCTTCTGACGCTCGGACAGGGAAGATCGCGCAGGTCCGGAAGCCCGTTTTCGGTCGTCCGGTGAGCCCATTGGCTGCAATCTACCCCACGCCCGTGCAGCGTGCGAGACAATCCGGACGAACGAAAAACCATTGGAATCCGTGATGTTCCTGACGGATTACGACAAATTACCTGGATTTTGGGTTGACTTTTGAGCCGGAACGCGCCTAGGCTCGTCGGATCCAGCATGGTGGACACCCCGTGAGTTCCAGAACGCCCAGTGACCTGTACCCCGTTCGCGATGTCGTCGAGATCTTGAAGATCTCGCGCCGCCAGCTCCAATACTGGGCGCTGACCGACCTGATCGCACCGAGTGAACACACCGAGGGCGGACACGGCCGGTACACATTCGAAGATCTCGTCGCCCTCAAGGCCGCGAAACGCCTGATCGACTCCGGCGTCTCGGTGCAGCGCATCCGGAAATCGATCGGCGTACTACGCCGCATGCTGCCCTCGGTCGAGCGCCCGCTCGCCGAACTGGTGTTGGTGGCAACCGGCGATGTCGTTCTCGCGTTCCGCGACGGCACCGCGTTCGACGCGCTCTCGGGCCAGGAGTGGGTCTTCGAAGTCGCGAAATTCCAACGGGAGATCGAGGACTGGAAGCGTTCGGTCAGCTCACTGGCAACCGCCAAGCAAGCGACCCGAACCGTTGATCGATCGGGGGTACGAAACCAGAGCGCGTGAAGTGGCACCCTCCTCCTCCGGCGTCAGCGGCCCTTGACCGGGTACCGTCAGCCGCCACCAACCGCGAACGGGCTACGAGCTACGGACAGCGGAAGCCGGCCTCCAGCAGCACCAGGGGGCGGTCGAGTGGGAACCCGGCGAGCAGGTCCGGCAGGTCGGGCGTCAGTGGTGGGGGGATGTAACGCATGCGTACCATCGCAATCGTGAACCAGAAGGGTGGCTGCGGGAAGACGACCACCACGGTCAACCTCGCCGGAAGCCTGGCGGCCGACGGAGCGAGGGTGTTGGTGGTCGACCTCGACCCCCAGGCCCATGCCACCCTGGCATTGGGCATCGATCCTGAAGACCTCGATGAGAACCTCTACGAGGTTCTGACCGACCCCGACGGCGCCGATCGCCTGCAAGAAGTGCTGGTCCAGGGCGGTGGTGATGTCGCGATCGCGCCCTCCGGAATCGTGCTCTCCGCCCTCGAGCAGAGGCTCGCGAACGCAGAGATCGAATCGCGGACCGACCGCCTCTCGAACGCGCTCGAGACCGTTCAGGGGATGTTCGATTATGCCCTGATCGACTGCCCGCCGAACGTGGGCCTGCTGACCTTCAACGCACTGCGCGCAGCCGGCGAGGTGATCGTTCCGCTCGAGATGAGCTATTTCGCGATCCACGGCGTCCAGAAGCTGATCGAAACCATTGCGCTCCTGTCCGAGCGCGTCTCACACGACCTCGAAGTGCGAATCCTGCCGACGCTCTACGACGGCCGCACGCGGCACGCGCGCCAGACTCTCGCGGAGATCCGCGAGATGTTCAAAGACCTGTGCTTCGACACCGTGATCCGGCTCAACGTGAAGTTGCGCGAAGCGGCCAACCGCGGCCTGCCGATCTGTGCCTTCGCGCCGTCTGCCAACGGTTCGCGCGACTACAACGCGCTCGCCGTAGAGGTCGAGGCGTCGGACCCGAGTTTCGCCGGCGCAACCTTCGGCGAGGACACCCGTCTCGCGGCGGATCCGGTACGCGAGGTAATCGTGCGATTCCGCGACACCGACGCCAACGATGTCCGCATTGCCGGAGATTTCAATGGCTGGATTCCAGACAAGGGCGTGCGATCGCTGATAGAATCCGAGGGAAGCGAGCGGGTCTGGACGAAAATTCTCCAGTTGCCGCCCGGAACCTATCAGTACCGGTACGTCGTCGATGGTGAGTGGCGCGAAGACCCCCAGAACCCGGAATTCGATTCCGGTTCCACGGGAGGGCGCAATTCGATTCTCGTCGTCCGGTAGGGAAGACGTGCGCAATTGCCCCGCGATCTCGGCGACGTAATTCACCATTTCCTCCCTCAGAACGGGAGCGGCACGGATCCGGACTCCGTCGACGGCGGGCCGCGACCGGAACGGCCGGCCGCGCTACCGATCGTCTCCCTGCCGATCGGCGACCGCGATGTCGTGCGCGCCGCCTATGCCTGGAACCTCGCTGTAGAGATCGCGCGACGCGGTGCGAGCGCGACGCTGCTCGCACCCGCCAGCACGGAACCGTCGCCACTGTGGCCCGAGCCCGGCCGCGGCCCCGTGGGTGCCGAGGTCGTGCTCGCCGACGTGAACGACTTCGGCGAATTGAATCGCACGGCGCTGGACATCGCCGTGGGTCGTGCGGCAGACTCCGGCGACGGCGGCGTGGTGCTGGTCAGCGTGCCACCCGCATGGTTCGAGAACGCCAACGAGGGCCGCGCGCTGATGCGCTGGGTGCTGTTATTCGCCGCTGCGGAGGCCGGGGACTTGCGGGAAAGCTACAGCCTCACCAAGCGAATCGTCCGCACGAATCCGGAGGCCCGGGTCGGCGTCACCGTCCACGGCGTACGCCGGGTCGCCGAAGCCGAATCTGCGTTCGAGAAGCTCTCGGGTGCAGCACAGCGCCACCTCGGCTACCCGCTCACGAGCTACGGCCTGCTCGTCGACGACCTGCACGTCTACCGCGCCATCGTGTCGCGTCGACCGATCGGCCTCGAGCACCCCCAATCCCGCGCCGCCAAGGCGCTGCGCGACGTCGCCCGAATGCTGTTGGAAGACGCCCGGATGCTCGCCAATGCCTGATCTCCGACTGATCGCTCCGCCGCCGCGCGACGAGTTGATCGCCCAGCTGCGCGGCCGCCTCGGCCATGCCGTGCCGGGCCTACGCGTGCTCGCCGAGAAGCTGCTCGGTGCCGATTCGACCATCGACTTCGTCGCGCTCGAACCGACCGGACGCGTGGTGCTGATTCTCGTCGGTGATCGCGATGACGACCTCGAACTCGTCGCACGCGGGCTCGCGCAGCGCGCCTGGGTGTCGGCGCGCCTCAGCGACTGGACGCAGCTCGCGCCGAACCTCGGCCTCACGCCCGACGCCGAGGTTCGGGTCGTGCTGGCCTGCCCCGCATTCGGTGCCGAAGCATCCACGGCGTTGCGCGCACTCGGGAGCGACGTGATGACCGCAGTGACCTATCGCTGCGTCCAAAACGGCGTGGGTTTCGAGGTCCTCCTCGAGCACCCCTTCGCGATGGACCCCGAGCCTGCCGGCGAGCCCGTAGAATCGGCGAAGCCACCCGCCCCGACCTCGAGCGATCCGCCGTCGTTTCGCACCGGCCTCAGCGACGCCGACCTCGGACTCACGCCCGAGGAACGGAGCGAGTTCGAGTAGCAGCCTGACCCGCCCGAGCACAGCGAGACTTCCCCACGGGAACAAGTTTTCCAGTATTTCCGAAATTCAGTGACAATTTTTGACACCTGGTGACACGCCGCGGCCACTCCCTCACCTGGGCACTCTTCCTTCTGGGACGGAAGAGCCGAAGCCAAGCCCTGGGGAGAGCATCGATGGTGGCTGCTGAGCGGATCGTCACAACAGAGATCTCGGACGAGGAGCTGATCGAGCGGATTCAGCAGAGCGACCGCGCGGCCTTCGACGTCCTCTACGAGCGCTACTTCCCGAGAGTCTCCGGCTACGTCCGTCGCCGCGTGAACAACCGTGCAGACGTCGAGGAAATCGTCCAGGAAGTCTTCATCAACGTCTTCACTTCCCTCGATTCGTACCGCGGCGAGGCCCCCTTCGCCGCCTGGGTGCTCGGCATCTCGCGCTTCACCATCGCGGGCCGATTCAAGAAGAAGCAGCACAAGATGGTGCCCCTCGACGGCACCCAACACGAAGACGCGGGCGAGACGTCCTACGCCGACCAGCGGCGTGAGCCGTCGCCTCTCGAGCACTACGAATGCCGAGAGCGCGTCGCCGAACTCGAGACTGCGGCCAGGACCCGGCTCACGCGCGATCAATGGCAACTCGTCGAACTCCACCACGTGAAGAACCACTCGGTCCGCCAGATGGCATCCGACCTCGACCGCAGTGAGGACTCGATCAAGTCCAATCTCTACCGCGCGCGCAAGCTGCTGCTGGCGCGGTAGACTCCGCGCCAGCTATGGGCGCGAACGACCACCTGCTTCCCGATCTCGACGACGCTCTCGGTTTCGACCGTCGGAGTCATCCACCCCTCTCGCAACATCCAGCGCTGCGTGTCTCGCGATTCGAATATTCGAGCCGGGGCGACCGCGTGCCGGGACGGCTGCTGCTGCCCGAAACCGGTACTGGGCCCTTTCCGCTCGTGCTGCTCCAACACGGCCTGAATGGCGCCAAGGACGCGAGCTACATCGAGAGCACCGGCGGCCCGTGGGCAAGCAGGGGCGCCGCAGTCGCTTCGATCGACTTCCCGCTCCACGGCGAACGCGCGAACCCGAAGCTCTGCGAGCTGCTGCGCAGCGGCATCACCGAAGCACAACGCGCGAACGAGCCGACTCGAATCCTCGTTCAGGAATTCTTCCGGCAGGCGATCGCCGACCTGGGCCGCGCGTTGGACGCACTGGAGACGCTGCCCGAAATCGACCGAGATCGCATCGCGTACGCATCGTTCAGCCTGGGCAGCATCGTCGGAGCCACCTTCTGCGCCTCCGACCCGCGCCCGTGTGCGGCCGCATTCGCGATCGGCGGCGGTGGAATCGGCCCCGACGAATTGGACCCCGCGCGGTCGATCGGAAAATTCGCTCCGCGGCCGAGCTTGTTCGTGAATTCGAAGACCGACGAGGTCATTCCACTCGCAGCCGCCGAAGCGCTCTTCGCTGCCGCCCGCGATCCCAAGGAACGTCACTGGTTCGAGGGGGCGCACGCAGACCTGCCCGGAAGATCGCTGAAGACGATGTGGCAATTCCTGAGTCGGCACCTTGGAATCGACTGAATCCGAGGTGTGCAGTCACACGCCTGTACTACCCTCCAACCCTCCAACACCGACCCGAGCCTCGCGCCCCGATCGACGGTTGGATCGATCCCCCATATCCCAGGAGACCCGCATGGCCGTTCGCGTCCTGACACCCCTTCTCTGCTTCGCCTTCATCGCCCTCGGGTGCGGGGCCCAGGAGCCGGCGAGCAGCGTCGCCGCCGCCCCCGCAGCTCCCGCCGAGTCCTCCGCGAGCGCGAAGGGCGACCCGACGACGATCCCGGCAGCCAGACTCGGAGACGAAACGATCAGCCTCGCGGAACTCGACGCCTGGATCCGCGACGACCTGTTCGCGCGCTCCTGGGACACCGAGACCGAACTCTTCGAGCTGCGCTCGAATTCGCTCGATCGCATGACCACGCAGCGACTTCTGGAGCGAGCCGCTGCGGCCCGGAATCTGAACGTCGACGATTTCGTTCTCGCCATGGTCGATGCGCAGGGCGAGATCAGCGACGAGGAAGTCGCGGCTCTCTACGACGAGCAGAAGGACAGTCTGCCGGGAACGCTCGAAGAACTCGCCCCGAAGATTCGCGAATTCATGCGCCGGAAGCGCGGCAGCGAGTACGTGCAGAAGCTGAACGCCGAGAAGGACTTCACGCTCCTGCTCGAGCGGCCCCGGATCGAGATGGCGGCCGACGGTCCGAGCCGCGGACCGGACGACGCAGCGATCACGATCATCGAGTTCAGCGACTTCCAATGCCCGTACTGCTCACGAGCGGTTCCGGTGATCGACGAGGTGCTCGAGCGCTACCCGGACGACGTGCGGATCGTCTACCGCCATCTTCCGCTCGACCGGATCCACGCGCGCGCCCGGCCCGCCGCAGAGGCTTCTCTCTGCGCGGACGACCAGGGGAAGTTCTGGCCGTTCCACGACCAGCTGTTCGCCAATGCGAAGACCCTCGCCGACGAAGACCTGAAACGCTTCGCGGAAGCAGCCGAACTCGACGTCACCGCCTGGGAGCAGTGCATCGCCGAGGGGCGCTTCAAGCAGAAGGTCCAACAGGACGTCGACGCCGCCACCAGCGCCGGAATCACGAGTACACCCGCATTTCTCGTGAATGGCATCTTCGTGGGCGGGGCGAAGCCCGTCGACCACTTCGTAACGATCATCGACGCCGAACTCGCGACCGGCGGCGCCGGTGGAGACGAGTCCTAGCTGCGCGTTGGCCGCTTCGCGGCCAACGCTTCCGCGTCGTCGCGGGAAACACTCCGTGTTTCCGTGCTCCTAGGGGATCTCACCGCCGATCCGTTCGAGCAGCGCGTCACGCTCCTTCGCCATGCGCTCCGGCGTGCCCGCCTCCAGGTTGAGACGCAGGACGGGCTCGGTATTCGACGGGCGCAGGTTGAACCACCAGTCGTCGTAACGCACGTACAACCCGTCGAGGTGCGAGATCTCGGCTGCGTCGGCGTGCTCGGCCTCGATGGCCGCGAGCACCGGCTCGATCGCGTCGACGCGCCGGTTGATTTCGCCGCTCGCGCTGTAACGCCGCAGCGGCGCGACGAGTTCCGATAGCGGCCTGCGTTCCGAATCCAGCACGTCGAGCAATGCCACGAACGCGGCGATGCCGTCGTCCGCGACCAGCGTCGGCGAGAACCGGAAGTAGAAGTGCCCCGACAGTTCGCCGGCGAAGATTGCGCCAACCTCGCGCATCCGAGCCTTCACGAAGGAATGGCCGACGCGACACATCTCGGCCTCGCCGCCCGCAGACTCGATTTCTTCGGCGGTCGCGCGACTCGAACGCAGGTCGTAGAGCACACGGCCGCCAGCGTGCTTGCGAAGCTGGTAGCGAGCGAGCAGCCCGGTCATGAGGTCGGACGAGATCGGCTCGCCCCGGTCGTCGACGAAGACCGCGCGATCGGCGTCGCCGTCGAAGGCGACGCCGAAGGCAGCGTCGGTGCGCTTCACCGCCTCGACGACTTCGCGAAGGTTCTCGAGCTTGAGCGGATCGGCCTCGTGATTCGGGAAGGTGCAATCGGGTTCGAGATAGAGAGCCTCTACCTCGAGGTCGAGTCGCTCGAGCAGCGGCACCAGACCGGCCGCCGCCATGCCGTTGCCACCGTCGATCGCGACGCGCAGGCGTGGCCGGCCGCTTCCAACTCCGAGAGCGTGATCGACGTAGCCCTCGGTGACGTCGACCCCGCGCACGCTACCGCGCTGCGACGCTGCAGCTTCGCCATCGACGAGCGCATTCGCGATGGACTCGATCTCCTTCAGCCCGCTGGCCTCCCCGATCGGGATTGCGTTCTCGCGACAGATCTTGAATCCGTTATAGCGACCGGGATTGTGCGAGGCGGTAATCATGATTCCGCCCGCGCCTCCGAGCTGATCCACCGCGAAGTAGAGCATCGGCGTCGCCACCAGGCCGAGGTCGATGACGTCGACACCCTCATCCCCGACGCCGCGCACGATCTCGCCGAAGAGCTCCGGGGAGCTCGTGCGAGTGTCGCGGCCGACCACGATCGGTCCGTTTCCGAGATAACGCGCGGTCGCGCGACCGATTCGATAGGCGGCCGCCGCATCCAATTCGTCCGGGAAGACTCCGCGGATGTCGTATGCCTTGAAGATCGCCACGAGCGGCAGTTTAGGCCCTCGACGGCGCACGTCCACGGCCGCGCTTGACCGTCGCGTCAGGGAGCGGCACATTCTCGGAAACTGCGGTGTTTACAGTGGTTTTCGCGGCTGGACGTGCTCGCGGAACCAGCGTTCGGCCGCAGCGGCGGGATTTTCCGTCTTACCTGGGAGCGCTCGCATGTTCGGTATCGGAACCACGGAGCTCTTGATCATCTTGGGAATCGTGGTGGTGATCTTCGGTGCGCGCCGCCTGCCGGAACTCGGCTCGGGCCTCGGTCAAGCGATCAAGAACTTCAAGAAGGGTGTGTCGACGAAGGAAGAAATCGACGTGACGCCGAAGAAGGACGACGCCCCGGAGAGCGAGAACCCCTCCTGACGTTCAGCGCGTCTCCGCAGGAGTAGCCGCTTTCGCTGCCGGCATGCCCGCTCCAGCGAGCCTCCCCGCGGTGCGAGCGTCCAGCTCGGATGCGGCGTCGAGCGCAGCCACCGGAACCGGCGCCGTCGCGGTCATCGTCGCGACTTCGAGATCGAAGGCCACGGCTCCGGCAGG
>CAXMSF010000262.1:0-3617 GCA_964196055.1 uncultured Gammaproteobacteria bacterium
CAGCGGCATCGAATCGCACCGCCGAGGTCGCCAAGCCGTGGATGGTCGAAGTCGAAACTCTACAGCGGAAATTCGAACCGGGCTATTCGACAATGGCCGGCGTCAGCCCGCCGATTCGCGAGTCGCGGGGTCCGCGAGTTCTTCGATCTCGCGATGGCGGCCGTCCGCGGGGACGGGCTCGGCCTGCACGCGGGCCTGGAGTTTCAAGATGCCGTCGAGCACGGCTTCGGGGCGCGGCGGGCAGCCCGGAATGTAGAGGTCCACGGGAATGATGGTGTCGATGCCCTGGACCGTGGCGTAGTTGTTGTAGGGGCCGCCCGAGCAGGTGCAGGCCCCGAACGCGACCACCCACTTCGGCTCGGCCATCTGGTCGTAGACCTTCTTCAGGATAGGGGCCTGCTTGTGCGTGATGGTGCCGACCACCATCAGCAGGTCGCTCTGGCGCGGCGAAAAGCGCGGCAGCGCGCAGCCGAAGCGGTCGAGATCGTAGCGCGGGCCCGCCGCCGACATGAACTCCATGCCGCAGCAGGCCGTCACGAAGGGGTACAGGAACATCGAGTACTTGCGGCTCCAGTTCACCACCGCGTCGGTGCGCGAAGTCACGAAGGATTCGCCGCCCTGGCGCAAGTACTCCATTGCACGCTGCTGGTGCGAACGCTCGGAACTCTCGCGCGGGGTCGCGCGGATCCTCTTTACGCCGGTCTGTGAGCTGGCCATCGCTCCCTCGTGCTGCGATCCGGATTCAGGGTAGCGGCTCTGTTAAGCTCGGGCCGCAATGTCCGAGCGCCCAGGCAACGCCCACACGATCGCCATCGCCCGCCCTTCGCCCGTGCGGATCGCGCTCGCCTGGGGGGTTCATCTCTTCACCGCGCTGGGCGCGGTGCTGGCCGTGCTCGCGCTGCTCGCGATCAGCGAAGGCGACTTTCGCACGGCCGCGATGCTGATGCTCGCCGCACTCGTGATCGATTCGGCGGACGGCACCATGGCGCGCGCAGTCGGCGTTCGTGAAGTGCTGCCCGGCTTCGACGGCCGCCGCCTCGACGACATCATCGACTTCCTCAACTACGTGATCGTGCCGGTACTGTTCATGCTCGCGGCGGGCAGCCTGCCGCATTGGAGCGTGGGCGCACTCCCGATCCTCGCGAGCTGCTACGGCTTCTCGCAGGTCGCCGCCAAGACCGGCGACAACTTCTTCCTCGGCTTTCCGTCCTATTGGAACTTCGTCGCCCTCTACGCCTGGGGGCTGGGCGTGTCGCCCGCGATCGGCACGCTCGCGGTCGTGGTGCTGTCGATCCTGGTCTTCGTGCCGCTCAAGTACGCCTACCCGAGCCTGCTGCCGCCGCGGCAGCGTTGGCTCAACGCGGCGGTCGGCATCCTCTGGCTCGCCGTCTTCACGACCTGCCTGCTCGCGCCCGAGCGGGTCGCGCGCTTTCACCTGCTCGGATTGAGCCTCGCCTACCCCATCTATTACTTCGTTCTGTCTTGGTGGCTCGTACGCCGCAGCGAGTCGAGCCCATGAGCCGAACCGGCGTTCTACTCGTCAACCTCGGCACGCCGGATTCGCCGTCGACACGCGACGTGCGACGCTACCTGCGCCAGTTCCTGAGCGACCCACTCGTCATCGACATCCCCGCCCTTCCACGCTGGCTGCTGCTCAACCTCGTGATCCTGCCGTTCCGCCCGCGCAAGAGTGCCGCCGCCTACGCACAGATCTGGACCGACGCGGGCTCGCCGCTGAAGATCCACGGCGAACGATTGCGCGATGCGGTCGCCGCCCGGCTCGGCGACGATTTTCACGTCGAGCTCGCGATGCGCTACGCGGAGCCTTCGATCGCGAACGCGGTCGAGCGCGCGCAGGCCGCGAGCATCGATCGCTGGATCGTGCTGCCGCTCTTTCCGCAGTACTCGGCCGCCGCAACGAAGTCGGCAACCGACGCCGTCAAAAGCGCGTTCGCGAAGGCCGACAACGCAGCGCCCGTGCACGAGATCGCTGCGTTCTACGACGACCCCGGCTTCATCGAGGCCTTTGCCGCCGTCATACGCCCGCACCTCGACTCGTTCCAGCCCGACCACGTGTTGTTCAGCTACCACGGCCTGCCAGAGCGGCAGCTGCGCACGCTCGACACCAGTGGAGCGCACTGTTTCGAGCGCGACGACTGCTGCGACGCCATCACGGACGTGAACCGCCACTGCTACCGCGCGCAGTGCGTCGCGACCACGCGGCTGCTCGTGCGCAAATTCGGGCTCGCTGCGGACGCACACTCGCTGTCATTTCAGTCGCGGCTCGGGCGCACGCCCTGGATCCAACCCTATACCGATTTCGTGTTGCCCGAACTCGCCGCGCGCGGCGTGAAGCGGCTCGCGGTCGCCTGCCCGGCCTTCGTCGCCGACTGCCTCGAGACCCTCGAGGAGATCGCAATCCGTGGCCGCAACCAGTGGCTCGAACTCGGCGGCGAAGAACTCACCCTCGTGCCGTCGCTGAACAGCGACCCCGCCTGGGTGGAGGCCGTCGTCGCCATGATTCGGAAGCAGGGCGACGCAGACTGAGGTACCCGCTGAACCGGCCAGCACTCGACCGGCACGGGAGCGCGGCCAGCGTGCCCATCGCGGCGCGCGATGGCTGCGGATCACCCCGTCATCAAGCGCCCGTCGAAACTCCTGCGAGCACCTGACGCGCGGCCGCGACTCCCGACGCGAAGCTGTCGGGAACGCTCACGCCCGCGCACCAACTCCCCGCGAGTGCCAGACCGGGCTGATCCGCAAATCCGTTGCGGATCCGCGCGACGCGCGCGACGTGCCCCGGCCCCGGCTGCGGCACGGCGCGTGGCCAGCGGCTCGCCGTCAGCACTTCGGGCGCACCCTTCAGGCCGAGCACGCGGTCGAGATCGCTTCCCAGCTGTTCGGCGAGCTGATCGTCGGGCAGGTCCACCAGATCCGGACGCCGCAGTCCGCCGATCATGCACTGCAAGAGCTCGTGACCTTCGGGCGCGCGCCCCGGGAAGAGCTGACTCATGAACAGACAGCCGAGCAGTGGGATGCCCGCGTCCTTCGGGACCAGGAAGCCGAAGCCTTCGATCGGCGTCGTTGCATCCTCGGGGCGGATGCCGATCGCGACGCTCACGATGGGCGCATATTCGATCTCGTCGAGCTCGGCCGCGGCATCGGCGCTCACCCCGCGCAGGATCTCTGCGGCCTCACGCGCGGGGGTCGCGATGATGAGGCGCCGGCTGCGCAGCCGGCTCTCACCGCTCGCACCACCCGACACTGAAATCAACCAGTCCGGGCCGTCTCGACGAACGCCCGAGACGCGCGCGCCGAGCGCGGGCGGCTCGACGAGCAACTCCGCGAGCGAACGAGCGAAGGGTCCGAGTCCCTTCTGCGCGGAGTGCACGCCGCGCAGGCCCTTCGGCTTCTTGCCGCCTAAAGCGCCGGAGATGAGGCCGAGCACGATCGAGCCCGCGCGCCGTTCGGCCGCGACGAGCGGGCCGAAGACCGGCTCGGCACCCAGCCGCTCCTCGTCACCCGCGTAGACGCCGGTCAGGAACGGCCCGGCGAGATTCTGCACGACCTCGCGGCCGAGTCGCCGCCCGAGAAAGGCTGCGACGCTCTCGTCACTG
>CAXMSF010000263.1:0-2731 GCA_964196055.1 uncultured Gammaproteobacteria bacterium
CTGGAATTGCAATGTTTTGCTGGTAGCCCGAAGATTGTTGGCAGGCGCTCAGCGAAACGAGGCGAGCAGCGGCGGTCCGAGCACGAGCAGCCCGATCAACGACGCCACCCCGGCGGCGATCAACACCCCCCCGGCCGCGACATCCTTGGCGTGCCCGATCAATGGGTCGTGCTCGGGCGAGACACGATCGCAGAGATGCTCGATCGCGGTGTTGAAGGCCTCGGCGACCCAGACCATCGCGACCGCGACCAGCAGCGCGACCCACTCCGACCGCCCGAGGCCCAACGAAACCGCGAGCCCGAACACGGCGGTCGTTGCCGCGATGTGAATCCAGGCGTTGTGCTGCGTGGCCAGCAGCCGCCCGACACCCCGAAACGCGTGCCCAAAGCTGCGCACGCGCGCCGCGAGCGAAAACGACTCGCGCTCAGGCATCGATCGAAGAGTGTTGGTCGGGCCGGCGAGATTCGAACTCGCGACCCCCTGTCCCCCAGACAGGTGCGCTACCAAGCTGCGCCACGGCCCGACACACTCTCATCGCGGCCTCATCATAACCGGGGCCGGTGAGCTCGGACAGGTCCATCGAGCAAGGCATCCACCTTGACCCCCCCGGGCCGTCGCCCCTACCTTTGCAGGGATTACAGCGCGCTCGAGGGGGAACATCGTGGGTGGGACACGGATGATCCAGCGGATCGTCGTTCGGCTGAAAGTCGGTGAGCACATACTGTCGGCCACGGACGATCCGGTCTTTCTCGGGCTGCGCGGGCCGGCTGGGCGCGAGTTCCGGCTCGCGCTTCACAAGCGCAAGACGCTCCGCCGCGGCTCCGAAAACCGCTTCGTATTCGGCTCGCCGGATGACCGCGAAACCAACGTCGCCCACCCGGAACTCAACGACCCGACGCAGCCGGCGCTCGATCTCGACGACATCGCGAGCTCGTTCATCCGCAAGGGTTTCGACCCGATTCCGAACGTGCGCGGGATCGGCGAGATGGACGATCGCCTCGAGGTCATCGAGGCCGAGATCGAATTCTTCGTGTCCGGCCAGAGCGAGTCGATCCGCCACTACCGCGGTGGGCCGATGTGGCTCGGGCTGGTCTCCGGGCTGCGCTTCGAGGTCCCCCGGGCCGACGACGGTTCATGAACCGACCGGAGTACGTCGTTGCCGTCGCGGCGGCGGTGTCGCTCGCGCTCGCGGCCCCAACCGCAGCGCGCGCGGCGACCGGAGAAGTCGCGCCCGGTGCCTACTGCCCGTTTCCGGAGCCGGGCCAGGCCCCCACGTGCATGGAACCCGCCCAGCAGGAGTACCCGGATTTCTTCAGCGCGGTCGACGCGGGGGAGATCTCGGATGCGGATGCTGAGCAACTCGAGAGCGAAGTCGCGGCCGGAGCAGCGGGCCAGGCCCCCTATCTCGCCATCTCGTCGCTCTCCTACGGCTACTACCGGCTCGCGCAACGGGCCGCGAAATCACCCGGCGTGGACCCCGTGGTGGCGGCCCGCCTGCAACGCTGGAACGAGCTGCTCTCCGCCGCCTACGACACCGGCGTCGACGATCCGAATTACCGCAAGGCGGTTCGGGACGCCGCACACGACCTCCAGCAGCGCGCCCCCGCCGTCGTCCTTGCATGCGCGGACGCGCGCGGGGAAACGACCGAGTGCAACTCGACCGAGGCGGTGATCCGCGGCATCAACCGGACGCAAGAGACGGTCGGCATTCGCGGCGCCCTCGAACGCCTGCTCGACCGCTTCGTGGGTGGGGACGATTCGTGACCCGGACGAGCTTCGGAATGCGCATGCTGCGCGCCGCCTGGTTGCACGCAGACACCTACGAGGAAGTCGAGGCCGACAAGCACTCGATCGGTCAGGCCACGCTCATCGTCTTCACGGCCTGCGCGGCGATCGGCGCCGCACGCTACATCCAGAGCTCGGGCGCGGGCGTGCCCGTAAACCCGCTGGTCCTCCAGGTCCTGCTCTCCGTCCTCGAACCGCTCGTGCTCTGGGTCGGCGGCTCGGCACTGTCGTTCATGGTGGGCGCGACCTTCTTCCGCGGCCCGGAGACCGAAACCGACTTCATGGAGGTGCTCCGCACCACCGGCTTCGCCTTCACCCCCGCTTTGCTGCGGATCTTCGCGATCCTGCCCCCGCCCGCCCTCGGCCTCGGCATCGACATCGTCGCCCGCGCCTGGGTCTTCGTCGCCGTCGTCGTCGCCATCCGTCAGGCCCTCGACTTCACCACCCTCCGCGCCGTCGGAACCTTCGGCGTCGCCTCCCTACTCCTCTGGCTGATCCTCTGGGGCCTCTCCGTAGCCCCCGTCCCCTTCTAACCCAAAAGCGGCCGCCACAGCCCCTCACCCGGCCTCGCAACCAACAAAGCAAAACCCGCAAACCCCCTGCTCAGGAGCCCACGAACCGCCCGAGAAGATCAGAGCTGCGCGCGGATCGCGACCAACTCTTCGCGAATCTTGCGATAACGCGAACGATGGTCCGTCTCCACCGCGAGGCTGCTGCCCTCGAGTGCGCGATTGGCGCCGAGGTCGCGGAGCTTGCGACGTGCGCCCGCGATCGTGAAGCGCTGTTCGTACAGCAGCTTCTTGACCAACAAGATCATGTCGATGTCGCGGCGGCGATAGAGGCGCTGCTTCGAACGTGACTTCTGCGGCGCCATCCACCGGAATTCGCTCTCCCAGTAGCGCAGCACGTAGGGCTTCACGTCGGTGATCTTGCTGACTTCGCCGAT
>CAXMSF010000264.1:0-3721 GCA_964196055.1 uncultured Gammaproteobacteria bacterium
GCGACCTGGATCGGGATCCGGAACGACACCGAGGTGCCGCGCCCGACGTCGCTCGAGACGGCGACTTCTCCGTCCAGCAGGGTGATCAGGTCCTTCACGAGAGCCAACCCGAGGCCGGCACCCGAGTAGGTCTGCGACGACGCGACGTCCACCTGGAAGAACTCGTCGAAGATGAACTGTTGGTCGTCAGGGCAGATGCCGATGCCGGTATCGCGAACCTCACAGACCAATTCCTCGTCCTCGACCGAGGCGCGAATCTCGATCCGGCCCTCCGGCGTGAACTTGGCCGCGTTGTCGAGCAACAGGAATAGGACCTGATTGACCTTCGTGAGATCGGTCCGGATCTTCGGGAACGGCTCGAGGATGTGCTGCTCGAGCGAGATCGGCTTCTCGCCGACGGCATCTTGGATGCTGAAGATGGCTTCTTCGACCATCTCGCGGAAGTTCATGTCGTGGATCTCGACCGGCAGTTCGTTCTGCTTGATCCGCCACAGATCCAGGATGTTCTGCAGGTTGCGCAGGAACGCGGAGCCGTCGTCCAGTGCCGATCGCAAGGTCTTCTTGGCGCCGTCGGACAGCGTGTCGTTCTCGCCGGTCAGCACCGAGATGATGCCCTCGATGATGCTGTTGAGCGGAGTCCGCAGCTCGCGCGACATCTTCTCGATGAAGTCGTTCTTGAGCTTCTCGATCTTTCCGAGCTTCTCGTTGCTGCGCAGAAGCTCGATATCCTGTGCGAACAGCGCCTCGGAGAGTTTGAGGATCTCTTCGTTCTGATCGCTCTCGTCGAGGGTCGCCGCGATCGGTTCACTCTCGTTCCGCAGACTCGCGTGGTCGAGGCGCAGCGCCAGGTGCTCGATGGTGGTCTCGAGCGCAGTGCGTTGCACGGAGTCGAGCGCAGCACCCAATCCCACCACGAGCGCTCCGTGTGCCTTGTCGCCGAAGATCAGTGGATGGATTTCGAGCCCGGCCGCGGAGCGCACGCCAAGCGAGGGCAGGGGGTTCATCACCGCCGTCGTCTGATTGATGATCGCGTCGCGGACGTCGGCGTGCAGCTGCTCGGCGGCTTCCCGAGCGGCGTGCGGGCTGGCGAAGCCGGCTGCCGCGCGGAGGCGAGCGGCGTTGTCCGCCGATTCGTCCCCGGGAGCCGCTGCGAAAACGAGGCTCAGCCCACCCGCGGTCTGGTCCGCCGCATTCGCGGCCAGCTTGCGGAGTGCTTGGGCGAGGGCCTGGATATCCGGGCCTACCACTGCCCTCGGAGCATCTACTGCCCTCGGAGCATCTTCGCCATTTTCGAGTTCCGTTGCGGCCGTCACGAATGCCTCCGCGCCTAGAAGCGCGTATCCGATTCGATTTCGAACGGACCCTGAACCGGCTCACTGTCGTCCACCGTATCGGGGTCGCCACCCTCCAGCGAGAGCTTGGTCTTCAGGTCCATCGGGTTCGTGGCTGCACTGAGTGCTGTTTCGACCGAGACCTTGCTCGCACGAATCAGGTCGAGCAGGTGCTGGTCGAAGGTCTGGTTGCCCTCGGAACGGCCGCGTGCGATGAATTCGTTGATCTCGCTCGTCTTCGAGGGATCCTTGATGCATTCCTGAATCGTGCGCGTGCTGCGCATGATCTCGACCGCCGGAACGCGCGCGGTGCCCTTCTTGTTGGGCAGCAAGCGTAGTGAGACCACGGCCTTGAGATTGTCGGCGAGTCGATGTCGGACATTCGTCTGTTCCTCGGACGGAAAGAACGAAACCAGCCGGTTGATCGTCGAGCTGACATCGCTGGTGTGAATCGATGAGAAGACCAGGTGGCCGGTCTCGGCGGCCTTGAGCGACATGTCGACTGTCTCGAGGTCACGCATTTCGCCGACCATGATCACGTCCGGGTCCTGCCGCAGGGCGGCGCGCAGTGCGTGCGAGAACGACGAAGTGTCGGTCCCGACTTCGCGCTGCGTGATGATGCTCTTGTCGTGCGTGAAGACGAACTCGATCGGGTCTTCGACGGTGATGATCTTCGACTTCTGCGACCGGTTGACCTCTTCGACCATCGTCGCGAGCGTCGTCGACTTTCCCATGCCGGTGGAGCCCGTGACGAGCACGTAGCCGCGCTGGAGGCTGGCGACGTCCTGCAGGACGCTCGGGAGGTTCAACTCCTCGAAGCTGCGAATCTGGAGCGGAATGACCCGCAGTACGATGTTGAAGTACTTCCGCTGTCGCGAGATGTTCACGCGGAAGCGGCCTTCACTGGGTAGCTCGAACGCGAGATCGATCTCGTTGAAGTCCATCGACTCCTGACGGGGGTCGCCCTCCATCAGCATCTTCGCGATGGCCTCGGTGTCCTTGGCGGAGAGAACCTTGTAGCGAAGCTCGACGAGGTCGCCGTTGAAGCGATACAGCGGCAAATAACCCACCTGGAGGTGGATGTCCGATGCGCCCTTCTCGATTCCCAACCGCAGCAGGCGGTACAGCTTTTCCCGTTCCATTGCTCAGCGCCCTTTCGCGAAGGTGTCCGACCCACTTCGTTCGCGAGGTTTCCGCTGTATCTATCGGCGGTTTGCATGCCGCCTTGACAGTGATTGTCGGCTGCGGTCGGGGCCGGTCGGGTCGGGGCTGGTTTTCGCTACAATCCGTGTGTCCAATTCTGGAAAATTCCAGGGAGAACGCAGCGGTGCGGCGATGGCGGCCCATTCGAAGCGCGATCAAGCTCGCTGCGGTCCTGACCGCAGCGCTGCCGGCGCTCATGACGTCCGCGGCAGCCGGCGAGGACGGCGCGCCCACGATCGGCCTCGACAAGTTGCTGAGGATTCCGCCCTCGGCGCAATTCGAGCCGAGCAAACGCGGCCACAGCACCAAGACGGAATGGCGTGAGCGTTTCGATCAGGCCGATAGCGACCTCGCGAAAGCGCGTGCGGAACTCGCCGAGACACAGGCGAAACTCGCCGAAATCGGAAGCACATCGTCGGCGTGGACGATGGGGGCGCCCGGGATGTCATCGGTTAGCCGCGAGAAGGCTGTCGAGACGCCGCTCGACCAGCCCCTGAGTGCGGAGATGAAGAGTCGTCGGGCGGAAGTCGAGCGCGCCGAGCGTCGCCGCGCCGAACTCGAGGTCGAGGCCAACCTCGCAAACCTCCCCGATGATTGGCGCGGAACTCCGAAGCCCGAAGGCGAAGAAGCTCAGGTGCTGCGATAGAGCCGCTCCGCGCCGATCCAGGCGCGAGCCTGTGGTAGGAAGGCGAACGCCGGCAGCGCCATGGCTGCCGTGAGGGCGAAGTAGGTCGCGTAGCCCATCTGCTCGGTCAGCCAACCCGACGGCATCGCGACGACCGATCCCGAGAGCGCGTAGACGGCCGTGAGTAGTGCGTACTGGACGGCCGCGTGTTCCTTCTGGGAGATTCGCATCAGGTAAGAGAGAAAGGCCGCACCCGCGAGTCCGCTCGTGAACGATTCGATGATCGATGCGGCGTACACGCCCCAGTTACCGGACTCCGGAAAAGCGGCTGCGGCCGCATAGCCGAGGTTCGATGCAAGGGCGACCACACCGAGCCACCACAGCGAGCGCCCGATTCCGATCCGCGCCACCGTCACGCCGCCGACGATCGCGCCCAGCACGGTGGCCCCGATTCCGAGCGCGTTTCTGACAACCGCGATCTCCGCGAGGCTGAAGCCGCGGTCGACCCAGAACGGCATCACCATCGGCCCCATGGCGCGATCGCCGATGCGGTACAGCAGCA
>CAXMSF010000265.1:0-5128 GCA_964196055.1 uncultured Gammaproteobacteria bacterium
GAAAACATGCGTGGCGGCTGGGTTTCTTGGCGATTCACCAACAATCTTCAGGGCACAAGTAATTTTGTTCCACGTGGAACGTTGCCTGGTGTTGCGCGCAAGACCGTGGCCCCGCAACCGATTGAACTCGCGCGGGAATCACCCCGGCACCCCTAGCCGCAGAACGCCGTGGCGTTGCGAGGCCGAGAATATTCGAGCAGTGGCGCCCGTTCTGTGGTAATTATTACGCCACCGGCATCCCCACGGGGACACCTCTCAGGGTCGACTTGATCGAGAACCAAGCAGCCGAATCGCGAAGCCGAGTCTTCGCCGTCGTGAATCAGAAGGGGGGTGTGGGGAAAACCACCACATCCGTCAATCTCGCCGCATCGCTGGCGGTGTCCGAGCGAGCGACTCTGCTGATCGACCTCGATCCACAAGCGAACGCGACGAGCGCGTTCGGGCTCGCTCCCGCAGAGCAACATGTCTATGACGCACTCTGTGGTGAGTGCGTCATGAAGGATCTCGCGCTTCCGACCGAGCTGAAGCATCTGCACGTGATTCCGTCGGGTCGCGATCTCTATGGCGCCGAAGTCGAGCTGGTTTCGAAGCTCAACCGCGAGCGACAGCTCGAACGCGCGCTGGCTGACCTGCGCGACGACTACGACTACGTGCTGATCGATTGCCCGCCGTCACTCGGGCTACTCACGCTGAACGCACTCAGCGCCGCGGATGCGGTCATCATCCCGCTCCAGTGTGAGTACTACGCGCTCGAAGGTCTCGCGGGCCTGATGGAAACGATCGAACTCGTGCGCACACAGATCAACCCGGGCCTCAGGCTGGAAGGGATCGTGCTGACCATGGCGGACCAGCGAAACAACCTGAGCCGGCAGGTGGCTGAAGAGGTTCGCCAACATTTCGGCACTTCGGTCTTCGAGACGGTCATCCCGCGCAACGTGCGGCTCAGCGAGGCGCCGAGTCACGGGCAACCCATCCTTTTGTACGACGCCCATTCGAAGGGCGCGACGAGTTACCTGAACCTCGCGCGAGAGCTGCTCGCACGTGGGCAATCGGTGACGACCGGAGGCCAGCATGAGTAATCGTCGAAACGCATTGGGACGGGGTATCGGTGCGCTGATCCCGACGGCCCCCGCGGTCAGCATTGCGGAGGTGCAGCCGCACACCGACGAGCGACCGGCCGAAATCCCCATCGACGCGATCGACGCGAATCCCGAGCAGCCACGGCGCCGTTTCGAAGCCGCAGAACTCGAGAGCTTGTCCGATTCGATTCGAAGGCACGGTGTATTGCAACCCGTGGTCGTGCGCCGCGCGGGCGATCGATACGAACTCGTCGTGGGTGAGCGCCGCTGGCGGGCTTCGCGCGCGGCTGGGCGCGAGACGATCCCGGCGGTGATTGCGGATGTCGATAGCGAAGACCGCCTCGAGATTGCGTTGGTGGAGAACGTCCAGCGTCACGACCTGAACCCGATGGAGCTCGCACATGCGTTCTCCGCTCTAGCCGATACCGGCATGACGCAGGAGGAGATCGGTAACCGCGTGAGCCTCGATCGTTCGACGGTCGCAAACCACCTGCGGTTGCTCGACTTGCCGAAATCGCTGCAAGAAGACGTCGAATCACGGCGTCTCAGCGCCGGCCACGCCAAGGCGCTGCTGCAGGTCAGCAACCCCGAACGTCGCCGACTGCTGCGCGATCGGATTCTGCGAGACGGGCTCTCGGTGCGCGCGGTCGAGCAACTCGGACGCGCAATTGCGGGGCCGGTCGCACAGCGCAAACCGAAGCCCGCCACCAAGGCCGATCCCGACCTGCAGCGGGTGATCGACCAGCTGCGTCAGCGATTCCAGACCCGTGTTCGAATTCACTCCGACGACCGTCGGGGCCGTATCGAGATCGAATATTTCGGTGCCGAGGATCTCGAGCGGATTACCGGAATGCTGCTCGGAGATGTCTGAGCCCGTTCGCTCGCCGATTTCCGGGCTCGCACCGGCTGCGATCATCGGCCCACAGACCCGCTTCAGCGGCTTGATCCAACTGCGCGAACCCGCGCGGATCGACGGCGAGATCGATGGCGAAATATTCGCCACCGAAACCGTCTGGATCGGCGAAACCGGCCGTGTTCACGCGAGTATCGAAGCACCCGAGGTGGTGGTCGCGGGCGAACTCGAGGGTGACATCGTCGCGAGCCGGCGGGTCGAGCTGACCGCGACAGCACACGTCACGGGTTCGATCCAATCTCCGATTCTGGTGCTTGCCGAGGGTGGGGTGCTCGAAGGCCGCTGCAGCACCGGCCGCGGCTCGTCCGAAGCTGACGAGAAGCCCTGATCGGGTCGAATTCACCCCCCGAATTGCCTTGAAACTCCGCTCATTTATGCAAGAATTCCCCCCCTCGGTATGGGTGGGTTCGCCGCGAATGGCGATCCGCCGCTGAGGTTTCGCCAGTCGCCGTCGAGATCCGGTGGTCATCCCGGGTGCCAGGCGCTGGTTCACCGTCGGCGCCTTGACGTCGGCTCACGATCCAGGTCACACGCATTTCGAAAGCGCGGATCCCAATGATCCGGACGCTCGAAGCGGGACTCGGAGCGCGATCATCTCGGAGCAAGAAGGCTTGAAGAATCGGGTTCGCCAGGCTGCATTCGGCGCGTTCGCCGCGGTTTCGTTGCTCGCCGGCGATGCACTCGCTTCGGAGGGCGACCTCGTCCTGTTCCCCGATCCCGTGATGTTGGGGATCCTGATCGCGCTCTTCTTGCTCCTCGTATACCCGGTGAACCGGTTGATCTTTCGCCCGATCTTCCGTGTGCTCGACGAGCGCGATGCGAAGATCGCCGGTACGCGTGAGAAGGCGGAGCGCTTGTTCACTGAGGCAGACGAAGTGCTCGCGCGTTACCAGGGCTCGGTGCGCGAAGTTCGCGCCGAAGCCGAGCAAGCGCGCAAGCAGGTACTCGCGGACGCTCGCGGAGATGGTGGATCGAGTACCGCGCAGGCGCGCAGCGAAGCCGAACGCGAAGTGGCCCGCGCCCGCGAAGAGATTGCCGGCGCACTCGATTTGGCGCGGAGCGAGCTGCGCGCACAGACGGAGGGCCTCGCCCGCGAAGCCGCGACGCAAGCACTCGGGCGGGCGCTGTCGTGACCCGTATCGCGTTCATCACCGTATTTGGATTGTTGCTCGCGACCCCGGCCTTGGCGGCGGGCGGCGAAGACGTCGGCCTGCTCTACCCGATCATCAACTTCGTGCTGCTGATCGCCGCGCTCGTCTACTTCGCGCGCAAGCCGGTTCTGCAATTCTTCAACGATCGTCGCGGCGAGATCCAGGACGATCTCAAGAAGTCGTCGGATCTGTTGGGCGAAGCCGAGGCGAAGTTTGCGAGCTGGCAGCGCAAGCTCGCCGACCTCGATCAGGAACTCGAAACGATCCGCGAAGCCTCACGCCAGCGCGCTGAAAACGAGCGAGAAAATATCATTGCCGACGCTACCGCTTCGGCGGAGCGCATCCGCGCGGACGCGACGGCAGCGATCGAGCAGGAGCTTCGGCGGTCACGCGCGGTGTTGCGCGAAGAAGCCGCCGATCTCGCGCTCGAGCTCGCCGCGAATTTGCTGCAAAGCCAGGTGAACGACGGCGACCGAGAACGACTCGTGAGCGAGTTCATCGAACGCATCGAAGACACCTCGGCGCAGAGCGGCGCCGGAACCCGGAGATAGTGGGCCGATGAGAAGTTCAGCCGCTGCCCGCCGCTATGCGCGCGCCCTGTTTTCGCTCGCTCAGGAAGATGGGCGCATCGCCGACGTGAAGGCTGAACTCGCGCAGTTCTCTGCGGTGATCGAGCAGAACGAGCACCTCCGCAAGGCCCTGTTCCAACCGATTCACCCCGCGGCGGAGCGGCGCGCGGTGTTGGTGGGCGTGTGCGAGCGAATGGGCGTACAGCCGACCGTTCGGAAGCTGTTCTCGTTTCTCGTCGACCAGCGACGCCTGGTCGATTTCGAAGGCATCCGCGAGGAGTACGAACGACTCGCGGACGAAGCGGCGGGTCGCACGAAGGCCAGCGTGGTTTCCGCGGTGCCCTTGAGCGATGGGGATCGCGCGAGACTCGAGCGTGCGCTGTCGGCCCGAACCGGTGGGATGGTGGAGCTCGATGTCGCTGTCGACCCCTCCCTGATCGGCGGTGTGATCGCCAAAGTGGGCGCGCTCGTATTCGATGGCAGCCTTCGCACCCAACTCAATCAACTGCGTGCCAGTCTCACGAAGGGACACTGACCGATGGACATCAAGCCCGGCGAAATTACCGACATCCTCAAGCGCGAGATCAAGGAATACGATCGTGAGATCGATGTTGCCGAAACCGGCACCGTGCTCTCGATCGGTGACGGCATCGCGCGTGTCTACGGCCTCGACCAGGCCATGGCGGGCGAACTCGTCGAGTTCCCCGGCGGCATCTCCGGCATGGTGCTGAATCTCGAAGAGGACAACGTCGGCATCGCGGTGATGGGCGAGGCGCACCACGTGCGCGAAGGCGACCTGGTGCGCCGCACCGGGCGCATCATCGAGACGAAGGTGGGCGAAGCTCTGATCGGTCGCGTCGTCGACGCGCTCGGCAACCCGATCGACGGCAAGGGCCCGATCGACTCCAGTGAGACGCGCCGGGTCGAGCTCAAGGCACCCGGAATCGTCGCACGGCAGTCGGTTTCAGAGCCGCTCCAGACCGGCATCAAGGCAATCGATGCGATGACGCCGATCGGGCGAGGCCAGCGCGAGCTGATCATCGGCGACCGCCAGACCGGCAAGACGGCCATCGCGATCGACGCGATCATCAATCAGAAGGACACCGACGTCTACTGCATCTACGTGGCGATCGGCCAGAAGCTGTCGACGGTTGCGCAGGTGGTGGAGAAGCTCAAGCAGCACGGCGCAATGGACTATACGATCGTCGTCGCCGCGACGGCGAGCGAGCCGGCGCCGCTCCAGTTCATCTCCCCCTACACGGGCGTCACGATGGGCGAGTGGTTTCGCGACAACGGCAAGCACGCGCTGATCATCTACGACGACCTCTCCAAGCAGGCCGTCGCCTACCGGCAGCTGTCGCTGCTGCTGCGCCGCCCGCCGGGTCGCGAAGCCTACCCGGGCGACGTCTTCTACAT
>CAXMSF010000266.1:0-3093 GCA_964196055.1 uncultured Gammaproteobacteria bacterium
TTGCGGAAGGCATCGCATTGCCGATCCGAGTCTTCGTCGATAACGAGGACGAGGCGGCGCTCCCCGATCAGGAGCGCGATCAATCCTGATCGGAGTGCGGCGTCGAGATCAGCCCTTCCGGAACGAGAGCGCTCGAGCGTCTGCTTCGTGGTCGGCCACGATGTGCGAGCCTTCCGGAAAATCGCCTTCGAGGATCCGCATCGACAGCGGATCCTGGATCATGCGCTGAATCACCCGCTTCAGTGGGCGCGCTCCGTAATGCGGGTCGTATCCCTTGTCGGCCAGGAATTCCTTGGCGGCATCGGTGATCGTAAACTCGAGCCGGCGCTCGGCCAGCAGCTTTCGAACCCGTCCGAGCTGGATGTCGACGATCTTTGAACATTCTTCGCGCCCGAGTTGATGGAATACGATGGTGTCATCCACCCGGTTCAGGAATTCCGGTTTGAAGTGTGCACGCAATGCTTCGTCGACCCGGCGTTCGATCTCGTCGCGATCGCTCTCACCGAGTTCGACGATGTGCTGGCTGCCGATGTTGGAAGTCAGGATCAGGACCGTATTGCGGAAATCGACCGTGCGGCCCTGGCCATCCGTTAGACGTCCGTCGTCGAGCACCTGGAGCAGCACGTTGAACACGTCCGGGTGCGCCTTTTCGATCTCGTCGAACAGCACCACGCTGTAGGGGCGGCGCCGGACCGCCTCGGTCAGCGCTCCGCCTTCCTCGTAGCCCACGTAGCCGGGCGGCGCGCCGATCATCCGTGACACCGAGTGTTTTTCCATGAACTCGCTCATGTCGATGCGCGTCATCGCGTGCTCGTCATCGAACAGGAATTCCGCGATCGCGCGCGCGGTCTCGGTCTTTCCGACGCCCGTGGGACCGAGGAAGATGAACGATCCGACCGGGCGATCCGGGTCCTGGAGACCCGCCCGCGCGCGACGTACGGCAGACGAGACGGCCACGAGCGCGTCCTCCTGACCGACGACCCGCTGCCGCAGCTTGTCCTCCATCGACAACAGCTTTTCCTGCTCGCCCTCGAGCATCTTTGCGACCGGGATGCCGGTCCATTTCGAGACGATTTCCGCGATCTCTTCGGATGAGACCTCCTCGGACAGCATCGAGCCGCTCTCCTGGAGTTCGGAAAGCCGGTTCTGCTCGGCCTCGAGATCCTTCTCGAGGGTAATGAGGTCGCCGTAGCGAATTTCCGCGGCCCGCTCGAGGTTGCCTGCCCGCTCGGCGCGCTGCTCTTCCGCGCGCAGCTCGTCACGCTTCTCCATCAGCTCGCGTGACCGTTCGATGGCCTGCTTTTCATTGTCCCAGCGCGCCTTCATCGCGGCACCGGAGTCCTTCAGCTCGGCGACCTCGCGTTCGACCTGGTCGAGCCGCTCGGCACTGGCGTCGTCGCTTTCCTTCTTCAGGGCTTCGCGCTCGATCTCGAGCTGCATCCGCTTGCGCTCGTTCTGGTCGAGCTCCTCGGGCATCGAATCGATCTGCACGCGCACGCGGCTCGCGGCCTCGTCGACGAGGTCGATCGCCTTGTCGGGCAGAAAGCGGTCGGCGATGTAGCGATTCGAGAGCGTCGCGGCCGCGACCAGCGCGCCGTCGAGGATTCTCACGCCGTGGTGGACTTCGTAGCGCTCCTTGAGTCCACGCAGAATCGAGATCGTGTCCTGTACCGACGGCTCGCCGACGAAGACCGGTTGGAAGCGTCGCTCGAGTGCTGCGTCCTTCTCGACGTGCTTGCGGTACTCATCGAGAGTCGTCGCGCCGATGCAGTGCAGCTCGCCGCGCGCGAGCGCGGGCTTGAGCATGTTCGCGGCATCGGCCGCGCCCTCTGCCGCACCGGCGCCGACGATGGTGTGCATCTCGTCGATGAAGAGGATGACCTGGCCTTCAGCCTCGGAGACTTCGCGGAGTACGGCCTTCAGGCGGTCCTCGAACTCGCCGCGATACTTCGCGCCCGCGATCAGCGCACCGATGTCGAGCGCGATCAGGCGGCAGTCTTTGAGCGTGTCCGGAACGTCTCCGGAGACGATCCGCTGCGCGAGTCCCTCCGCGATCGCGGTCTTGCCGACGCCCGGCTCACCGATCACGACCGGGTTGTTCTTGGTCCGCCGCGAAAGTACCTGGATCACGCGCCGGATCTCTTCGTCGCGACCGATGACCGGGTCGATCTTTCCCAGGCGGGCGGCATCGGTGAGGTCGCGCCCGAACTTCGCGAGTGACTGATATTTCGACTCCGGGTCCTGGTCGGTGATTCGCGCGCCGCCGCGAACCGACACCAGCGCCTTCAGCAGCGAATCGCGGTCGGCGCCCACGCCGAGCAGCAGTCGAGCGGCCGGATCGCCCTTCTGCTCGACGATTGCGAGCAGCAGGTGTTCGGTCGAGACGTACTCGTCCTTGAGATGCGAGGCCTCTGTGAACGCGGCCTCCAGCAGCTTGGAAAGCGCGGGCGAGAGCTGTGGTTGTGCGCCACCCGTGACCTTGGGAATCTGCTCGAGAATCAGCTCGACGTCGCGCAATAGCGGGTCGAGCGAGATGCCGAGCTTCTGGAGCACCGGAACGGTGCTGCCGTCGGTCTGTCCCAGCAGGCTCTGAAGCAGGTGGGAGGGTTGAATTTCGCCATGCCCGCGAGACGCAGCTGCGGATTGCGCCTCGCTCAGCGCTTCCTGGCCCTTGATCGTCAGCTTGTCGAATTGCATGCCTCGGAAGCTAGGCACGGCCTCCGACGCCGCAAGCATGCCCGCGCGGTTTCCCCCGAGGGCATCCCCGTGATCGCGTCAATCCTCTTTGCGCTTCAGCGGCACGAAGATCGTTGCGTCACCGCGGCGGACGAGCAGTAGCGTGCGACCTTCGGCCATGCCGAGTCGCTCCTGGAGTTCCTTGGCTGATTTCACTTCGGTGCGATCGACCTCCAGGATCACGTCGCCTCGCCGCAGTCCGGCGGCGTCCGATGGACTTCCGGGCTCGACCGCGGTGACGAGTACGCCGGCGTCGTCTTCGACGCCGAGCTGCTCGGCGATCTCCGGCGTCAGGTCCTGGATCCGCAGGCCGAATTTCGCGGCGCTCTCGCCGTCTCCGCCGGAACCGTCGAGTTC
>CAXMSF010000267.1:0-8531 GCA_964196055.1 uncultured Gammaproteobacteria bacterium
GCAGATCCGCTGACGCGAGCGGAGAGTCGGGCGGGGTGAGAGTCATCATCGGCGGTAGACCGTCATTTCAGTGAAGAAGATCGGCAACGCGATGGCAACTCCGGGGTGAAATGCACCCTAACTCGATCGCCTCGTTGGGCCGATACTTCCAATTCGCGACCATGGCCATGCGAATTCGCTGAAGGGGAAGCCCCGAATGTTCCGTCTGCTCGCTCTCACTGCACTGATCTTTGCGCTTCCCGCGCAAGCAGAAGTCACGGTCGAATGGCTCACAGTGGGCGACCCGGGCAACGTCGCAGATACGGAAGTCATGATCTGTTGCGAGGCTTCGATCGGAACGTCGGGTTACGGCTCGGTTGGCAACGAATATCGGATCTCGAAGCCGAGGTCAGCAATGCCCAGTACGCCGAGTTCTTGGATGCAGTGGCGGCGATCGACGCGAACGCGCTCTACAACACGGGCATGGGCTCGGGCTTCGGCGGAATCACGCGCAGCGGCAGCTCGGGGAGCTTCAGCTACAGCGCAATCGCGGGTCGCGAGGACCTGCCGGTCGACTTCGTTTCGTTCTGGGATGCGGCTCGCTTCGCAAACTGGCTGCACAACGGCCAGCCGACGGGCGCGCAGGACAGCACGACGACGGAGGCCGGGGCGTACACGCTGACGCCAACGGGCATCACGAACAACACCGTCACGCGCAACGCGGGAGCGAATATCTTCGTTCCGAGCGAAGACGAATGGTACAAGGCGGCCTACTACGACACGGGGGCGATGATCTACTTCGACTATCCGGCGGGCTCGGACACGCAGACGACGTGCACGCTGCCCGGCGCCGTGGCGAATACGGCGAACTGCGATGCGGTCAGTAGCGACTTCTTCGACGTGGGAAGCTACACGGCTTCTGCGAGCCCGAACGGCAGCTTCGACCAGGGCGGGAATGCGTGGGAATGGAGCGACACCATCATCAGCGGCACGGGCCGCGGTCTGCGGGGCGGCAGCGGCGGGAACGCCCCGATCAACCTCGCAGCATCGGTCCGCTTCTCGAACGTCGCGACGTTCGAGTATTTCGTCGTGGGTTTTCGCGTCGCGAGCCGCGTCCCGCCGTTCTCGCAGGGCATCCCCGCCCTCGGCCCGTTCGGTTTGCTCGTCGCATCCGCTGGCCTGCTCGGCTTCGGCGTCTACCGCCGAGGCCGCGCCTAGCGCACACTCACGCGCCGGCTGCGGATTTCATCGCGCGAACGGAGCCCGTGACCCCTAGCCGTCGGGAGCGGCAGGGTTCGGGCTGTGGTCGAAACGGCCGTTGCGTAGGAAGTGGACCACCTGTTCCGCCACCTCGGTCTCCTGCATGATGAAGGTGTGGTTCGCCTTGATCAGGATGAAGTCCGTCGCGCCCTCGAGCCGGGTGCTCTCGACACTCACGGTGCCGTCGTTCTCGTCCGGTAGCAGCACGGCGCCCACCGGATTGATGCTCTCGCTGCCCGCGATGACGCCGACTTCGTAATCGGGTGGGCCGATGCGGTTCGGGAAGCTGTCGGGGGCGGTTCCTAGGTCACTCCCGGTGGGGCCCAGCGCGGCTTCGAACAGCGCATTGCCGACGAGGTTGTCGACGATCTCGCTGCCGTGATTCGGCGGCGCAATCAGCACCACCCGGCCGAGCTGGGGGGGGCGCTTGGCTTCGAGCTGTGCGCGAACCAGAATGCCGCCCAGCGAGTGAGTGACGAAGTGCAGTGTGCCCTGCGTGTGCTCGCAGCAGGTCGTCAATGCGTCGTCGAGCCAGGCCACCAGTTCAGCCGGGGTGTGGTCGGTCGAGGGGTAGTCGAGATTGTGGGTCTCGAAGCCCGCCGCACGCAGGTGCTCCGCGAGCGGGTTCATCGCGGCGGCGGTTCGCCCGAGTCCGTGCAACAGCACGACGCTTTCGCTCCCGGCTGCAACCTCGTCGGGCTGCGCGCAGGCGATCGCGGCCAGCAGCGACAGAACGAGCGGCCAGGCCGCGAAGCTGGAACGTCGCCGGTGGGGTGTCGTCATGGTCGTTCCTCGTGCGTGGTTGTGAGATCGAGCCGGACCAGCCTAGCGCCGATGGCGACTTCCGACGCCCGTCTGCGGGGACGATCGAAGGCACACGCGTCGATCCTGTCGAAGAAATTCCGCCCCGAAAACACGGATGGGCGGTGTGGTCGCGGGTTGAGGCAGAACCTAAAGTGATACTTGAGGTTCTGCCTCAACCGTGCGCGAAGACCCCGCGTCCGATCGTGCGCTGCGACTGCTAGTTTGACCGCATGAAACGGCAGCCCCCGAGCGATGGAGCCGAGCGATGAGCGTGCTCCAGATCGACTCGCGCGACCGTTCGATGATCCTGGCGCATTACTACCGCGCAATGGTCGGTCGGGCCGATGTCTGGCGCACCCGCATGGACACCACGACCAACTGGGCGATCGGTGCGACCGCTGCGGTGGTCTCGTTCACGCTCGGCAATCCCGAGGTGCCCCACTACGTGGTCTGGATCGCGGCTCTCCTGACGGTCTGCTTTCTCCAACTCGAGGCACGGCGGCTCACCTTCTACAACCTCTGGCAGCAGCGGGTGCTGATGCTCGAAGCCGGGCTGGTTCGCCCCGCACTCGCAGCGGCGCGCGACGAAACGGGCGAGGGCGTGGTCGAGCCGCACGGCGCTGGGCGGTGGGACATCGACCTCGCGCACGCGCTCGATGCGAGCCTGGGCCGCACCGTGCCGAGCATGTCGCACTGGAAGGCGGTCGCACGTCGATTGCGCCGCATCTACCTCTATCTGTTCGGCGTTCAACTGCTGGCCTGGGTTTTCAAGCTCGCGAACCATCCGAGTGTGGCGGGCTCCTTCAGTGAGTTCTCGGCCCGCGCCCACGTGGCGGCCGCACCCGGAGTGGCGGTGCTCGCCGCGATCGCCGCGATCTTCCTGGGCGCCGCGGTGCTCGCCTTTACGGTCGGAGGCGTCGACCGGGACCCCGCCTAGTCAGTCGGCAGCAGTCCGGTGTTTGCCCAGCTGCCGAGCTCCCAACGGCGCACCTCTCGAGCTGCTCAGGCGTCGTCGAGCGGGCGCTTGCGAATCAGCACCGCACCGGTGTAGGAGAACACCAGCTCGCCGTCCTGATTGAAGATCCGGCTCTTGTTCACGACGACTCCGCAGTCGGGGCGGCTCTTCGATTCGCGTGCGCTCAGGGTCTCGGCGCGTAGGCTCAGTCGATCGCCGGGACGCGCGGGCGCGTGCCACGACAACTCGTTGAAGCCGAGGGCGGTGACCGCGGCGGTGCGTGTTTCCATCTGGTAGCCGAGCCATATCGACGCGGCGAACAGGTGCACCGACGACGCGACCAGTCCGCCGAAGAAGGACTCGGCGGCCGCTTCCCGATCGGTGTGGAAGGGCTGTGGGTCCCAGCGCTTGCCGACCTCGAGGATCTCCGCCTCGGTGACGGGGTAGGTGGCGTCTACCTCGACTACGTCGCCGGGCGCGTAGTCTTCGAGGTATTTCATCGGTTTGTCGGTCAGCAGCGCGGCTGCGGTTTCGGGTTCGTTCATGCTTCCTCTTCGCCGGCGGGGGATCGCTTCGTCAGTCGCTTTCGGGGCGCGGCCCGAGCTTCAAGATGTCGGGCTTCATCATTCGAAACGGGTGGATGACGCTTTCTTGCCAGCCGTATTTCGCCGCGCTGGCGCGATCGACGACCTCCACGATTTCGTCTCCGGAAATCTCTTCGGCCATGGCCTCGTATTCGCGGGATTCGATTCGCAGCCCGAAATTCGGGTCTCGGCGCAGATTGTCGAGCCAGCGGGAGCGGTTCGTCCGCAGGTAGGGAACGCCATCGACGAGAACGAACCAGACCTTCGCCACGCGGGAGTCGCCGTCTTCGTCGACTGTGACGACTTCGATGACCTTCACGTCGGAGAGGGAATCCCAGTCGGGATAGTCGGCAAAGGCCGGGGCCGCGACGACGAGGCACAGGGTCAGCAGCAGACCGCCGAGGTGGTGCCCCGATGAGCGGCATGGTCGAAGCAGCGCGCCGTTTCGGCCGCGCGCGATCGGTACCGATCCGGGATCGGGCTGCTCGTCGGTCATTTCGCTTCGGCCCTCGCGGCTCGGCTTCGCCGGATGAATAGCAAACCAGCGCGGGATCGAGGTGGCCGGGCTGCGACGAGGGGCAGGAGCGAATGCGGGCATTCAACCGGCTTCGTCGGCTGCCCCGTCACCCCGGGTGGCATCGGCAGGCGTTCCCTGCGGGTCGAGGCCGCTGTAGACCCGCCGCGGATACGCGAGCGAGATTCCGGCCGCGTGCAGCGCGTGCAGAACTGCCGAATTGATGGTGTGGCGTGCCTTCGCGGGTGAGACCTCGCGGGGAATCAGGCGATAGCGGATCATGTATTCGATTCCCTGGTCGCTCGTGCGCTGGATCCTCACCGATGGTTTCGGGTCGCGCAGCGGGCCCTTGTTCTCGCTGCCCAGGACGGAATCGACCGCTGACTCGATGGTTTCGATCACGCGGTCTGGCGGGACGGCCTGATCGACAGTGAAGCAGAGTTCGAAGCGGCTGGTTTCGCCGGGCGACATGAAGTTGGTGATGGTCTTCTCCGAGATGATGCCGTTGGGGATCACGATCTCGGTGTCGTCGGCTGTCTCGAGGCGCGTGGTGCGCCAGTTGATGTCGGTCACTTTCCCGATCACGCCGTCGCCCACACCGGGTGTGCGGCCGTGGATCATGATCCAGTCGCCGACTCGAAACGGCCGCTCGAGGTTGAGCGCTACGCCTGCGAAGATGTTCGTGATGTTGATCTGCACGGCCAGGCCGAAAATCATCGCGAGTACGCCGGAGGTCGCGAGCAGACCGGTGAGTCTGTAGTCGTAGACGAATGCGATGATGCCGAAGATCGCGAACACATAGATCAGGAAGGCGATGAAGTAGCGCAGGATGGACGGCGCCGGATTTCCGCTGCGCGCTTCGACGGCTCCCCAGACGAAGCGGTCGATCGCGACGTTGATCAAGAATGCGGGCACGAGCCACCACAGCACTGAAAATGCCCGGGAGACGCGGGTCTGCTGGTACGAGCCGGTGAGATCCTTCAACCAGGCGCCGACCACGGGTTCGACCGCTGCGAGCAGCAACACCGCGAAGATCGCCTGGAGGATCCAGCGCCGCTTCGGCGCGCTGCCGCCGACGAACAGCAGCACGAGGCTGCCGATCAGGCCGGCGGCGACCAGCGAGCGACGGAAGCGTTCAGGCATGCTGCGCGCGAGGCTGAGGTTGTCGGGGCGGACGCTGAGGCCGATCGTGAATTGCGAAAATCGCCGCAGCGCTTCACCGTCCTCCAGGAAGGAGGGATGTCCGCGAGCGTGCTTGTCGAACGATTCCTCGAAGAACAGCATGTCTTCGACAGACCACGGGCTGGCGGGGCCGAGCAGTCGTCGAGCGCGGGCTGAGCGATCGCGGCGCGACTGGTTCCGACCGATATTCATACCCACCGAATCCGCGGCGAAGATCAAGTCGTCGCGTGTCCGAGTGGCGTGGTGCAGGCTGAGCGCCATCGAGTGCTCGCCGTAGGCGGTGTCGAGGGTGTCGGCCCGAAACGTGCCGCTGGCTCGGTAGAGGTTGTATCGAAGCGAGTCTTCGACCACCTCGTCGATCGCTTCTCCGAGCGCGATCGGCGTGAGGGCGTTCGTGAAGACGATGTCTTCGATGCCCGGATCGCCCCGATACCGGAACCAGACGTCGAAATCGAGATCGAAGGTGCCGTTCTCGAAGTCGAGGGCCCCGAAACGGCGCGCGATCACGCCGACCCGGGCGACGTCCGTCCGGTAGAGCTGGCGCCCCCCGAACTCGATCAAGCGCTTCGGGTCGCTGCTTCCGTCGAGGCCCAGGCCCTCGACCAATCGCAGCTGACTGAAGGCCGAGACGATTTCGCCGGCCATGAAGCGACCCATCGGCGCCGGCTTCACGGCATCGCCTGTCGCGTCGAACCAGGTCGTTCCCGTGACGCCTTCGACCGGGGCATAGCGGTCGATCGCTGCAATTGCGGCGCGCAGGGCGGCGCGGTCCGCGTCGATCGTCTCGCGCGAAGGCGAGAGCTCCCCTCGGCGCAGCGCCTCGATGATGACGCCGGCCGCATCGGCTGCGAAGGCCGCGTACCAATCCGGCGCCCGGTCGTTGCGTGCCACGTAGGCGCGGTAGAAGTCTCCGGCGAGCCGACCGGCGGCGTCGAAGAGCAGCGGTGTACTCGCGTAGAGGCCGTTCGTGTAGTGGCCGCGCCGGACCTGTTCTTCCGGGAAGGCCGCAAAACCCTCACTGAAGGCCTGCGACGCGAGTGCGTCGGTCACGACGATGCGACCCGGATAGCCGGCGTCCTTCAGCCGCTTCACGACTGCGACGCCGGCTGCCGGTTGCATCGCAAGGATCAGCGTGTCGACTTCGCCGCCGTGTGCCGCACGCACGATCGCGTCGAGGCGATCACCGAGGCTCGGGTCGTCGGGGTCGAATTTCCAGCGATCGACGTGTTGGATGCCGGCTTCAGTGGCCCCGCCTTCCATGACATCGGCGAGATAGGCACCGTACTGCGCGGTCTCGTAGATGATGCCGAGGTGCTCGCTCTCGAGAACATCCGCGACGTACAGCGCGAGCAGCCGTCCCTGGACGCGATCGTTGTAGACGACCCTGAAGTACCACGGGTTGTCGCGGGTTACGGCGACGCTGGTAGCGGCGCTCGAAATCGCGGGAAGTCCCCGTTCTGCGTAGATTTCGCCCGCCGCGATCGAACAGGTGCTGAAGTTGTGCCCGATGACCGCGATCGTCTCGCTCTGGTCGGCAATCTTCGGTGCGTTCTCGCGGGCGCGCGACACTTCGTTGGCGTCATCGTAGACGTCGAGAGCGAGCGGTCTTCCCGCCACGCCCCCCGCCGCATTGACGCGTTCGATCACCAATTCGATTGCGCGTACCGCGGAAAGTCCGTCTTCTGCGCTCGGTCCGGATATCGGCCCTGCGAAGGCGATTCGAATCGGATGGCCGTGCGGGCGCTCGGCATTGGGCCACCACAGAGCCAGCATGACGAACAGCAGGCCGAATGCGGTGATGCCTTGGAGGATGCGGCGGGGATTCACGGCTTCGAGAGTGACGTGGGACGCGGCCGAGCGCCAGGGAAGCGTGGTTGCACGAGCCGGTCCGGAGCACGGTGCTCGCGTCGAAACGGTCGCGAAGCTGAGGTACGGTCTTCGCTGCTTGGCTTCGAGTTCCGGGAGGAATCGTGATTCGCAAGATTGCCGCACTGACGATCGTATTGTTCCTGGCCGGCTGCGAAACCTCTCCCAGGCCGGCGCTCCGCTGGGTGAAATCGGGAGGAAGTGCCGAGGATCTCGAGCTTGCCCGTGCGGCCTGTGAGAGCGAGGCCATGAAGCGACAGCTCGGCGTCGACAACGACATCCTCCAGGCGCAGGGGCGCGCAAACATCTTCATGGCTTGCATGAATGCGCGGGGTTGGCAGCAGATCTTGCCCGAAGCCCAAGATTGACTCGCGGACGCCCGTCCGCGCCCGCCTGGCTTCCGTTGCCGACAGCCGTTGGTGGCGTGAGAGCCTACGCACCCGCGCCGTGACGCTCTGCTTCGCGCAAGCTGGCGAGAGGGCTTTCGGAAGCAGCTGGGCGGCCGTTGAGCCAGCCGAGGCCGGTCGTGATCGCGAGCGTCGCGATCACGAACAGCGTGAGGTCGTGCCAGGGCGGCGAGAACGGCAATTCGAATACGAAGTGGACCAGCGCTGCCGACGCTGCGAGGGATAGCAATGTCCCGACCGTGGCGGCGAGCAGCGCGAGTGCGAGGGATTCACCCGCGACGATCCGGCGAACGACGCCGGACGACGCGCCGAGCGTGCGGAGCATCAAGGCCTCTCGCGTGCGTTCGTGCCGTGAAGAGGCGGTGGCTGCGATCAGGATCAACAGTCCGGTCGCGAGCGTGAGCAGGGCGAGTGCCTGAACCGCGAGCCCGACCTCTTTCAGCACCGCGTCGAGGGCGCGAAGAATGACCGTCGCGTCGAGGGCGGCGATATTCGGGAAGCGGCCGACCAGGTCGCGTTGCAGCGTCGCTCGACTGGTCGCGTCGGCGACCCGCAGCAGCAGCACGTTCGTATGCGGGGCTCGCTCCAGGACGCCGGGTGGAAACACCACGAAGAAATTGGTCGCCAAGCGCCCCCAGTTGACCACGCGCAAGCTCGCGACGACGGTATCGATCGGGATTCCCTGGATGTCCCAGACGATCTCGTCACCGAGTTCGATGCCGAGGCTCTCCGCGAGTTTGACTTCGAGTGAGATCGGTGTCGGCTCGTCGGCTGCGAGCGAGTCGCCACCCCACCAGCTTCCCGCGACTATTTCTTCGGTTTCGCGGAGTTCCGCCGAAAATGTCAAGCGATACTCGTGCTGTAGCGCCCAGCGGAAATTGCGGTCGAGGTCGGCATCGCCGAGCCAGTTCGCCGTGGACCGATCGCGCAGACCGCCGATGCGCGCCGATACCAGCGGCGTATTCTCGAACAGAGCCGTG
>CAXMSF010000268.1:0-4438 GCA_964196055.1 uncultured Gammaproteobacteria bacterium
TCATCGCTGTATGCAAGATCCGACGCAGTCGGGCGGGGGGACGGGTCTCTGCTCGAACACAGTCGCTTCGACCCCCCCCCCCGACCGACTGCGGCTCCCCGTGCCAACGACAGGCCCCGATCGGTAGTTCCTGTGAGCAGCGAAATCGAACGCTGCGAATGCGTTTCAGCGCACTCAACTCCCCGGCTCCGGCCGCGGGCGCGCGAGCACCGATCGAGCAAGAGATGCCTTCTCAGGGGAGTGTGCCGACACGGCGGAGCGGATCGGCAGCGAGATGTCTTTCAGTTCTTGCCAAGATGACGGTCTACGGAGAGTGAAGGAAATGAACGAGAGCAATCTTCTTGTCGAGAACGACGACGGCATTGCCATCCTGAAGTTTGCCCGACCCCCTGCCAACGCGATCACCTTCGAGCTGGCGAGTCGATTCGCGGCCGCATACGACGAAATCGTAGCAGCAGAACCTCGCGCGCTCGTGCTGACCGGCAGTGGAAATTTCTTCTCCGGCGGGCTCGACCTTCGGGAAGTGCCGACCTACGACGCCGAGCAACAGCGGGCCTTCCTCGAAGTCGTCAACCGGCTGATCGGCAAACTCTATGCGTCGCCATTCCCGGTCGTGGCCGCCGCCAATGGCCATGCGGTAGCCGCCGGCTACATCTTGCTTCTGACCGCCGACTATCGTGTCGGCCCGGAAGGCGACTACGCCTTCGGCCTCACTGAAGCGCGCGTCGGCATTCCCTTTCCAGCTGCTCCGATGATCGTGCTCAAGGCGGAGCTTGCTCCGCCGGACCTGCGCTTCACGACCCTCCATGCGAAGAACTACGGCGCTGACGAAGCGCTTCGGCGCGGGGTCTTCGATGAATTGCAGGCGGCGCCTCGCGTACTCGAGCGCGCGCTCGAAATCGCCGTGGACCTGGCAAGCATGCCGCGCGACGCCTATGGCCGGATCAAGGCCCAGGTGCGACGCGAAACGATCGAGGCGCTCGAAGAGCTGGGTCGCTCGGATTCGGATCCGATGCTGAAGGACTGGATCGGTCCGTCAGCGGAAGCAGCCTCGGCGGGGGTTCTGAAGGGCAGCTGACGCGGCTGTCATCCCGGAAAACACGGAGTCGCGGATCGACGCGTGATGGTAGGATCGGGCGTGAATCCTCGAACCGGAGACACGCCATGAAGATCGGTGTCCAATCCGCATTCAGCGGCGCGACCCCCCCTTCGCTCATCGCCGAAGTGGGGCGGGTTGCCGAAGAGCGCGGCTTTCATTCGCTGTGGCTGCCGGAGCACGTTCTCTTCTTTCGCGAGTACGCGTCTCGTTATCCATACGCGGAGGACGGCCGTATTCCGGGCGATCCCGATGGCGTGATGGAGCCCCTCACGGCGCTCAGCTTCGTGGCAGCTCACACCGAGCGGATTCGTCTGGCCACCGGCATCTGTATCGTTCCCCAACGCGACCCGGTGTATACCGCGCGTCAAGTCGCCGATCTCGACTTCCTCTCCGGCGGCCGCGTCGATTTCGGCATCGGCGTGGGTTGGCTTCGCGAGGAGTTCGAGGCATTGGGAGTCCCGTTTTCGCGCCGCGGCGCGCGCGCCGAGGAATGCCTGCAGGTGATGAAGACGCTGTGGTGCGACGAAGTCTCACACTTCGAGGGCGAATTCTTCCAACTACCGCCTTGCCTGCAAAACCCCAAGCCGGTTCAGAAACCGCATCCACCGCTCGTCTTCGGCGGCGAGAGCGACGCCACTTTCAGTCGGGTGGCCCGTCTTGGCCAGGGTTGGTTCGGCTTCGGTTTCACACCCGACGACCTTGCGGAGCCGCTCGCTCGCCTAGACGCAGCCCTCGATCGGGAAGGGCGGAGCCGCGGAGATCTGCAGGTGCACGTCGCCCCGCCGCGCATCCGCTTCGACGACGGCACCCTGGACCGCTACCGCGACCTCGGGGTCGACCAGCTGGTCATGCCGCTCCTCGCCTTCGATAAGGAGACGCTGCACCGCCGGGCGGACAAGCTGGCGCGATTGCTGCCTGCCTGAGCGAGCTGGGCGGCACGAGCGGCGCAGCGCGAAATCCGGGCGCCACAGTCGAACCTCCGGAGCGCGCTACTTCCCCGTGAACTTCGCCGGTCGCTTCTCGGAAAAAGCCAGCGGGCCCTCCTTGGCGTCGTCCGACCGCAGCACTCGTGCTCCGAGCGCCTTTTCCATCACGAAGCCCGTTTCGAGTTCGAGTGAGCGCACCGCGATTTCCTTGGCGGTCTTCATTGCGAGCGGGCCGTTGCGGCACATGCGCTCGGCTTGCTTGAGTGCGGTCGGCATCAGCTCGGCGGCGGGAACGACTTCGTTCAGGATCCCGACCTCGTAAGCGCGCTGTGCATCGATGTTCTTGCCGGTAAGGAGCAGCTGCATCGCGATCGCCCAGGGGATCTGCTTCGGCAGCCGGATGTGGGTGCCGCCGAGCGGGATCAGGCCCCACTTCACCTCGCCGAGCCCGAAGGTCGCGTGATCGGCCGCAATGCGGATGTCCGTCCCGAGCAGCATCTCCATGCCGCCGGCGATGCAGAAGCCGTTCACCGCGCAGATGATCGGCTTGAAGACGTCCGAGAACTGCCGCTTGGTGTGATCCGCGAAGCCCATTTCGTCGCCGCCGGTCAGCATCGGTGCGGCTTCCTTGAGGTCGAGGCCCGAGGAGAAGGCTTTGTCGCCTTCGGCGGTGAGGATCGCGACCCAGCCGTCATCATCGGCGTTGAACTCGTCGAAGGCTTCTTCGATGCCGAGCAGCATCTCGAGAGTGAGGGAGTTCATCGCCTCGGGGCGGTTGATCGTGATGATCGTGACGTGGTCGCGCTTTTCGTATTGGATGGTGGAGGGCAGGGCCAACGGAATCTCCTTCGGGGCTTCGGGATGGAGCTCAGGAAGCGGCGCGCCGAAACCTGGGCAGCGTGATCTCGGGCGTCACCGCGTCGAAGGCGACTTCGACGGGCATGTCGATCTCGAGCGCATCGGGGGCGACATCGGTGACTTGCGTCAACAGCCGCACGCCCTCTTCCATTTCGACGATCACGGGTGCGTAGGGGGTGTCGTCCTGGAAGGCCGGGTGCAGTGCGCGTGCGACGACGGTCCACGAGAAGATCTTGCCGCGGCCAGTCGACGGCGCCCAGGCCCAATCCCATGAGCCGCACTCGGGGCACATTTCGCGTGGCACGTGGCGCCAGGCACTGCAGCCCTCGCAGCGCTGAAAGTGGAGCGTGCCCGCTTTGCAGAAGTCATAGAACTCCTGGGTGAGCCCTTCGAGTTCGGGCAGCGGGTGGCCGTAATCGCCGGAATCGTTGCTCATCGCCTTCTCGCTTCTCCGTATTCAGCGGCGCAGAATCGCGATGCTGCCGTCGCCGAAGTCTCCCCAGCCGGTTACGACGCCGATCTCGGCATTCGGTACCTGGCGCTCGCCCGCGTCGCCGCGCAGCTGACGCACGGCCTCGATGATGTGATTGATGCCGAGCACGTGGGCTTCCGACAGCAGGCCGCCGTGGGTGTTGACGGGCAGCTCGCCGCCGAGTTCGATGCGGCCGCCCTCGACGAAGGGGCCGCCTTCGCCGCGCTCGCAGAAGCCGAGCTCTTCGAGCTGCTGCAGCACCTCGAAGGTGAAGCAATCGTAGATCTGCGCGAAGTCGACGTCGGACGGTTCGATCCCGGCTTTCTGGAATGCCTCCGGCGCGGCCAGCGACAGGCCGGTCTGGAAGATGTCCTTGCGGTTGGTGATTTCATCGGCGGGGCAGGGCTGCCCCACGGCACCCGCCATGATGGTGACGGGGCGCTTGCCGAGATCGCGCGCGCGTTCGGCACTTGTGACCACCACCGCGGCTGCGCCGTCGGTTTCGATGCAGCAGTCGAAGAAGCGATACGGGTCGGCGAGCATCGGCGAGGCCAGGTAGTCGTCCAGCGTCATCTCCCGGCCGCGCATGACGGCATTCGGGTTCAGCTGCGCGTGCTTCCGCATTGCGACCGCGATGGCGCCGAGCTGTTCGGACTTCGTGCCGAATTCATGCATGTGCCGCCGCGCCATGACCGAGTACCACTGCGGCGGCGCGGTGAAGCCATAGGGGAGGTAGTAGTCGCGCGCAATCTCGCCGCCGGGCAGCGCCGAGACGTCCTGCGACACGGTCTGTCGTACGCGCGCACCCGAATAGCCATTCCAGCCGCCCGGGATCAGCACGTAATCGGCGGCGCCCGAATTCACGGCTGCCGCGGCGTCGCGCAGGGAAGCCACCGGCGCGGCGCCGCCCATGTGGATGATCGAGGCGAAGCGCAGATTCTTACAGCCGAGGTTCGCCGCAAAGGCCTCGGCATTGCCGAGGTTCGGGAAGGGCATGATGCCGTCGATCTGCCTGCCGGTGAGTCCGGCGTCTTCGATCGCTCGCGTCGCGGCGAGCAGTTGAATGCCCAGCGCGCTCATGCC
>CAXMSF010000269.1:0-35896 GCA_964196055.1 uncultured Gammaproteobacteria bacterium
GCCGCAGAGACCCTCGAAGAGGCCGGTCTGGCGCTTCCCGTTGACGGTTTCGAAGTCGTTGGCGGCGAAACCTTCGCAAGCCCCGGGGTGAGTGACGAGAAACTCTATTTCTGTGCGGCGCCGGCAGACATCGACGCCGCACGAGCGGGCGACGGCGACGGTAGTGTGATGGAGGAAGGGGGGTTCATCGCAGTACTCGAGTTGGGCGAAGCCATCGCAGCCTGCCGCAGCGGAGAGATCCCCGACATGAAGACGGAGCTCGGGCTATTACGGCTCGCCGATCACCTCGGCTTCATTCCACAACTCGACTGTTTCAAGGACGAACTGCCGCTCGAGCTGCGTGAGCGACATCGCCGGCTGGGTATCGCCGCGGTGCGAGATCGGTGAGCCCGCCCCGCGTCGGAATCGTCGGCGCCCTTCGGCGACGGCAAGGCCTCGGACCATTCGTCGCGCGCGATCTGGTGAAGGTAGGGGCAAAGGTAGCGGCATTCGTAACGACCCAGCCGGACAGCCGCGACGCTGCGCACGAAGAACTCGCAACCAGCTATGGCATTTCGGCGCGCGGCTACCTGACGCTCGACGAGATGCTCGCGAACGAACGCTTGGACGCGCTCGCGATTCTGTCGCCGTCGAACAGCCACCGAGCCTATCTCGATGCAGCGCTCGCAGCAGGCCTGCCAGTGTTGTGCGACAAGCCGTTGATATGGGATGACGACGACATCGCCGCCGAGACGCGTCGCATCGTCGCCGCGTTCGAGTCGGCACGGCTGCTGCTCTGGGAAAACTGCCAGTGGCCCTATTCACTCACCGCCTACGAGCGACTATTTCCGGGCTCCCTCGATCGACCACCGAAACGATTCTGGATGTCGATGCAACCTGCCTCGGCGGGACTCCAGGCGCTCGGCGACTCACTGCCCCATCCATTGAGCCTGCTACAGACGCTGATCCCGGGCGACGGCGCCCGACTCGAGGGCACCGGGTTCACCTTGGAAGACCCGGACATCGGGATCACGAATCTCGACTTTCGCTACCGCACACACGACTGGAGCACGCAAGTTCGAGTCCGCCTCGTCCCGTCGGCCGTGTCACCCCGATCGGTCGCGTACGCGCTCGACGGCCGGCGAGCCGACCGATGCGTCGGTGGCGATGACTACCGGCTATCCTTTGCGGACGAAAGCGGCCGTGCGGTCACCCTCGACGATCCGATGACGCAGCTGGTCGCGGATTTCGTCGCGGCTTTGACAGGCAGCGGGCCGCGGGAACAGCAACCGGATATCACGACGCGCATGGAGCTGCTGGGGCAGTTGGTCCACAGCTACCGCGGCTGGGAGCGGAGCCAGTCGGCGAAGGCGAAGCGGTGACGGATCGGATCCACGACTTCACGGCCAAGCTACGGCAACCAGCCGTCACGGACACCGTCGAATCGTACCTTCGATGGCAACGCGAATCCGACCGTGCGCGACTCGCCGGAGACCCCGCGCCGGCGCCACCGGTCGATGGCCCGATCTCGATCAACCTGGACCTCACGACCGCGTGCAACTACCGCTGCGATCACTGCATCGACTGGGACATCCTGAACTCGCCGCAGCGCTTCCGCGAGGACGCGCTGCGGACATCGATTGCGACGCTGGTTACCCGCGGCCTGCGATCTGTGATCCTGATTGGAGGCGGAGAACCAACCCTCTACCCGGGCTTCACGCCTTTCGTCGCCTTCCTGAAGGACTCCGGCCTCGACATCGCCGTCGTCACCAACGGCAGCCACGGCGACCGTCTGCTCGAGATCGCAGACCAGCTCAGCGACCGCGACTGGATCCGACTTTCCCTCGATTCCGGCCGCGATTCCACGTTCCGAGAAATGCACAAACCCGTGCGGAAGGACCTCGGCCTCGAGGAGATCCTCGCCTGGATCCCGCGCATCAAGGCCCGAAACGCGCGATTCCGGATCGGCTACTCGTTCGTGATCGTGTGGCAGGGAGCCGAACGCGACGGTGTCCCGCTGCTCGAAAACGTCGAAGAGATCGAACTCGCAGCCGAACGCGCGCGGAGCGCGGGCTTCGACTACATCTCCTACAAGCCGATCCTCGAGCGCGCCGGGAGTGGGGCCGAGGTGATGTCGCCCGACTCTGCGGCTGGGCGTACAAGCTCGGTCATCGAGAGAATCCGTCGTGGAATCGAACGAGCAAGGCGATTCGAACGAGAGGGCTTCGATGTCCACGTCAGTACCAATTTACGCGTGCTCGAACAGGGGAATTGGCGCGACTTCACCGTGCAGCCGAAACGTTGCCACATGCAGGCGTTTCGCCAGGTGTTGTCGCCGGACGGGTTGTGGAACTGCCCTGCGCATCGGGGCGTAGCGAAGGCACGCCTCGGCGACCGCGACGCCTACGCGAGCGCAGCAGCGAGCACGGCAACAGGTCAACGCCTGGCACGTTCGATCGACGACTTCGATGCGAGCCGCGAATGCCGAGAGGTCACCTGCCTCTACAACTCGGTAAACTGGTGGCTCGAAAAGCGACTGAACGAGCCCGGCGACGCCGCTGAAGGCGAGTGGGACGCAAAGCCGCTCGATTTCTTCCTCTGATGCAGCCTCGCAGCATCCTGGTCCGCAGCCCCAGCTGGGTGGGCGACGCGGTGATGGCGACGCCGACCCTGCGCGCGCTGCGGGAGGCTCACCGCGACGCGACGATTACGCTCGAGGCACCGTCTCGACTGGCGCCGTTGTACGCGGGACTCGACTCCTTCGATCACTTCCTGCCGACGCCGCGCGGCATGCGCGCGTCACTCGAGCGAGTGCGCGCAATGCGCAAATCCGATTTCGACTGGGCCGTGCTGCTGCCCGATTCGCCACGCACCGCGCTCGTCCCCTTCCTGGCTCGGACGCCGCGACGGGTCGGCTACGCACGAGATCCACTGCGGCGCTTGCTGTTGACCGAGTCGATCCCGCCGCCGACTGAAGGTGGGCGGCGCAAGCCGATTCCGATGGTCGACCGCTATCTATCGATCGTCGCCGCGCTGGGCTGTGATGCGCGAAGCCGCGAGGTCGAACTGGCCGTCGACTCCGACGCGGCGGAGCGCGTGTCGCTGCGACTCGCCGAGAACGGAATCGCGCCGGACTCCGGGTACTTCGTGGTATCCCCGGGCGCGAGCTTCGGTTCGAGCAAGTCGTGGCCGGCCGGACACTTCGCAACGGCCTGCGACGCCATCAGCCGCCGACACGCGCTCACCGCCGTTCTCGCACCGGGACCGGATGATGTCACCGAAGCACACCGGGTTGCGAGCGCGATGGGCGAGCCCTGCGTGCAGCTCATCCGGCCCGAGCTCGATCTCGCCGACTTGAAGGCATTGATCGCGAGAGCCCGGCTCATCATCACGAACGACACCGGACCACGTCACATCGCGGTCGCGCTCGATCGACCCGTCATCGTCTTGATGGGCCCCACCGATCCACGCCACACCGCGAGCCAGCTCGAACGCCAGCGGGTACTACGCGAAACGGTTCCGTGCGGCCCATGCCACCTCGCGCGCTGCCCGACGGACCACCGCTGCATGACCGGCCTCTCTCCGGTTCGTGCGATCTCGGCCGCCGGAGAGCTGCTCGAATGATCGCCCGCATCGTCGCGGATCACGTCGACCTGAAACCGATCCTGGCCGCAGCACGCCGCGGCGGCCGGACAGTCGCGCTCACCAACGGCTGTTTCGACCTGCTCCACGTCGGTCACGTACGCCTCGTCCGTGACGCATCCTCACTCGCCGATCTGCTCGTCGTCGCGGTGAACTCCGACGCTTCCGCGCACACCAACAAGGGTCCCGGCAGGCCGATCCTCCCGGTCACGGAGCGCATGGAAGTGGTCGCGGCGATCGCGGGCGTAGACTTCGTGACCAGCTTCGACGAGCCGACCGCGGCCGGCTTGCTCGACAGCCTGCGTCCCGACGTCCACGTGAAGGGCACCGACTGGACCGCGGATACCGTCCCCGAGCGCGACATCGTTCGTGCCTACGGCGGCAGAGTCGAAATTGCGGGCGACCCGAAGACCCACTCCAGCAGCGAGCTGATCAGTCGCCTCCGACGCGATTGAGCCCGCCGCGATTTTCGACCGGGCAACGGCGCGAAAACTCCGGCCGCACAGCGGCCGACGCACGAGCTAGTAGATCACCGCTCCCGCGAGTTTTTCAAGTTCCTTGCGATCGTGGATCACGATGTAGCCGTGGTCGACCGTAACGAGCCCTTCCTCGGTCCAGGCGCGCAGCTGCTTGTTGATGCTTTCGCGCGTGGTTCCGACCAGGTCACCCCACTCTTCTTGCGACAACTTCAGGTCGAGCCGGAGCCCCTGCTCGTGCGGCTCACCATACTGACGCGACAACGAACACAGCTTCTTTGCGAGTCGCAACGGGAGATTCAAAAACAGCGTGTCCTCGACGAGCTCGCTCACGCGCTTCATCCGCTGCGCGAGAACATCGAGCAGCCTGATCGCGACGTCCGGATGACTGCGCAGGAACGACAGGAAGTCACGACGATCGATGATCAGCAACTCGCTCGGATCGATGGAGGTGACCGTCGCGGTGCGTGGCGAAGCTCCGAGCAGCGCGATCTCTCCGAGCACCTCGCCGGGGCCGAGAATGCTGAAGACCACGTCATCCCCCTCGTCCGAGGTCGTGAGCGCCTTCAATCGGCCGCTGATCACTACATAGACCTGCGCGCCCTCATCACCCTTGTGGAAGAGCTCTTCGCGTTTCTTGAGGACCACCGTGCGCGCGACTGGGACGAGTGCGTCCAACTCGACCGGAGCGAGCCCGTTGAAGAGGGGAACATTCGCGAGCAGGGACCGCTTCTGATCGTCGGAAAGGCCGGGCACCGGGTGAGTGTACCCTCGAATCGCGGCTCCCGCCCCGGGGGAGCCGCGAAATCGGGGCTCGATTCCCAGTAGGCAATATGGCGGGTTACCGAGAGCTAAACCTCAGGGAACAGCTGCCGAAAAGGCAACTGTGGACCACACGAAACCCAGAGAATGGATCGTTGCATCGTATGTTCCATCGCACGCCTACGAGTCGCGTGCTCGCGCCGCCCTGGCGGGTCTCGGCTATCGGATCATCCCCGCTTCGACCATGGGACGCTTCGACGACGACAGCTGGAAGCCCGATCTGCGGATCGTCGATGAGCGCCATTTCGACAGGCTGCCCGCCGAGAACTATCTGCCGCGAACGCCGATCATCGTACTCACGGGGACGAGCCGTAGGACCTGGCGCGACGCGCGCGTGGTTGGGCAGGTCGAACGTCCGGCGAGCCTGACGGCGATCTACCCGCTGATCCAGACCGCGCTCGAAGATCACCCCCGGGGAAGCGCCCGCACGATGACGCAGCTGCCGGCACGCTGCACGCGTGTCGACCGACGCTGGATGGGCGCGATCGTGTCGCTTTCGACCAGCGGTTGTCTATTCCAGACCCGCTCGGAGATGCAACCCGGCCTCGAGCTCAACATGCTCTTCCCGCTGCCGCGTGACCGGATGGTCTACACCCGGGCACGTGTGCTTCGTCGCGTTGGAAATAATGTCGGGATGCAGTTCAGCGACCCGCCCGAGGCCTCGCAACAGGCCATCGGCGAATTCGTCACCGAACGGCTCGCGGCAGCGAGCCTCTAAGCCGTCGTTCCCGCCAGTCCGCTCCTGCTGCGACGGCTTTCTCGGCGGTGTGTACGACCGTGTGCCCGTGCGCAGCGATGCAAGTTCCCCACAGATATTCCCGACATTGATCTCAATCATGCCCGATTCGGATTCCTGGAGGCTGCCGGGTAACAATAGACTTGTAGAAGCACCCCCAGACGCCTTATAAGTGCTTGAGACCCGCTCTGGATCCCTTTCCAGACGGGGAGGACGGCGCAGTGAGCGAAAGGCGTAGGCTCGACCCGATGACCCAGCAGGAGGTTCGCGCTTATCGCGAATTCCTGAAGAAAGTGAACGAGTCCGCCCCGAGTACCACCGAGACACTCTCACAGGGCGGGCTCGGCGAGCGATACAGCACCATCCTCGAGAGCATCCGGGCGGTGACCGTCGACGTCGATACGAATGGTCGAGTGGTCCACGTCAGCCCCAGCATCACCAGCGTGCTCGGCTACGAAACCGGGGAGTGGATCGGCCAGGAGGGATTCGGCTGGATCCACCCCGACGACCTTGCGAGCCTCGGTCGCGGCGCGCAACAGCTGCGCGAGAGCAGTGCTCCGATCCGGGGCACCATTCGGGTACGTCACAAAGACGGTCATTATATCTGGATGGAAGGCTCGGCGACCCGCGCTCAGGATCGTCCAGGCGGCCGGATGATGACCGTGCTCTTCCTGCGTGACATCACCCTGCGGAAGCGCACCGCCGACTTGCTGACCGAAAATGAAGACCGGCTGCGAGCGCTGACCGAGCACGCCTCCGACATCATCACCGAGGTCGACTCGGAGGGATGCGTCGTCTACCTGAGCCCGAGCTTCGAAGATGCGCTCGGGTGGACGCGGGACGAAGTCATCGGCAAGAACTTTGCCGAGGTGGGAATCGCCGAGAACCTCCATCCGGACGACCTCGACAACCTCGCCCAGCGTTTCGAGCAAGGCCTCGGAGCGGGCGATGCCCACAAGAGCCGCCTCGCGTACCGCTTCCGCCACGCGAACGGTGAGTGGCGCTGGTTTGAAAGCGAGACGACACCGTACATCACTCAGGACGGCGACCTCCGGAAAGTCGTCGTCAGTCGCGACGTAACAGAACGGGTCGAAGCCGTCGCCGAACTCCATGCGAGCGAGGAGCGCTACCGCATCCTCGCCGAGAGCAGCCTCGACATGATCGTCGAACTCGACGACGATGCCCAGATTCGCTTCGTCAGCTCGGCCTGCGAAGCGGTCCTCGGCTATCCCCCCGAGATGCTGATCGGACGATCGGACTTCACCATCGTCCACCCTGACGACATCGAGCGCAACATCGACGCCTTCATCGGTGCGACGAAGGAGGAAGGGCCCATTGGCGGCGAGCCGTATCGCGCTCGGCATCTCGACGGCTCATGGCGTTGGTTGCAAGGCGTCGGAGTGTCGTTTCGGCGCGCCGACGGTGAGTTGCGGATCCTGTCGGTTAGCCACGACGTCACCCAGCGAATCAAAAGCGAAGAACAGCAACGGGAACTCGAAGAGAATCTTCGCAGAACCCAGAAGCTCGAGAGTCTTGGGGTGATGGCGGGCGGGATCGCACACGACTTCAACAACCTGCTGACGCCGATTCTCGGCAACGCGAGCCTGGCCCTGCTCGACCTGCCGGCCAACTCCCCGGCCCGGACCCAGATCGAGCGAATTCGTGGTGCCGCCCTACGCGCCGCCGCACTGACGAATCAGATGCTCGCGTACGCGGGCGCGGAGCCGGTTGCCGTCGAGCCGGTCGACCTGAGCCGTGTCGTCCGCGAACTCACTCAGTTGCTCGAGAGTTCCATTTCCGGACAGACCACGGTCATCTACGCACTGGCAGACGACCTCCCGAAGATCGAGGCCGACGACGCGCAGCTGGGCCAGGTCGTGATGAATTTGCTCACGAATGCGGTCGAATCCGTCGACGAGGGCACGGGCCGGATCACGATCGAGACCGGAACCACCCGAATCGATGAGCCGAAGAAGCTCCAGACCGCGTTCAGCGACGAACTCGAGTGCGGACGCCACGTGTTTCTCGCGATCACTGACAATGGCTGCGGCATCGACGAGGAAACGCAGGCGCGCATCTTCGACCCGTTCTTCACGACGAAGTTCACCGGCCGCGGCCTCGGTCTGGCCGCGGTACTGGGTGTCGTCCGCGGCCACGGTGGCGCAATCGAAATCGAGAGCAAAGTCGGCCGCGGCTCGCGCTTCCGCGTGCTGTTTCCGTGCGTCTCCGACGATGCCGAAGAGCGCGGAGCCGAGTCGTCGGCGGATCCCGGGCTGGATTGGCGCGGATCCGGAACCGTTCTCGTCGTCGACGACGACGAAGCCGCGCGAGAGTTGATGGTCGCCGGCCTGCAGCGCGCCGGCTTCGACGTGTTGCAGGCCGCCGACGGCCGCGAGGGAATCGCGGCCTTCGAACAGCATCACGACGAGATCAGGGCAGTCTTCCTCGACCGCACGATGCCCAACGTGAGTGGAGAAGAGGCCTTCGAAGCGATCCGAAGCATCGATCCCGATGCGCACGTCGTGCTCGTCAGCGGGTACTCCGAAAAACAGGCCGCCGAACGCTTCGCGGATCGCGGCCTGGTCGGTTTTCTACAGAAACCATTCCGACTCGAAGCCCTGATCAAGAAGCTCCGCGAAGCGCTGGACGAGTAACGCATTTCCACCTGGGTGGCATTGCCGCCGCCCAGGCTGCGGTATCCTGGGACTCCCCCATGGAACTCGACCACATCCACATCAAGGGCGCGCGCGAGCACAACCTCCGCAACGTCGACGTCAAGATCCCGAAGAAGAAGCTCGTCGTGATGACGGGCGTGTCGGGTTCGGGTAAGTCTTCGCTCGCCTTCGACACCCTCTATGCCGACGGTCAACGCCGTTATGTGGAGTCACTTTCCGCCTACGCGCGTCAGTTTCTCGGTCAGATGGAAAAGCCCAAGTACGACGTGATCCGCGGCCTGTCGCCGACGATCTCGATCGAACAGAAGACGACGGGTTCGAATCCGCGCTCAACCGTCGGAACGATCACCGAAATCTCGGACTACCTGCGCGTACTCTATGCGCGGATCGGAACTCAATACTGCCACCTCTGCGGCGACCCGGTGCAGGGACAGACGGCGCAGCAGATCGCGCGAGAACTCGGCTCGCGGCCGCGCGGAAGCAAGCTCATCCTGATGGCCCCGATTCTCGTGAATCGCAAAGGCGAACATCGCGAATTGCTCGCTGAAACGCGACGCGAGGGCTTCATCCGGCTGCGGGTGAACGGGGAAATCGTCGAATCCGAAGGTCTCGTGTCGCTCGACAAGCGCCGCAAGCACACGGTGGAGGTCGTGGTCGACCGGCTCGTCGTGAAGAAGGGCAACGAATCACGACTCAACGAGAGCGTCGAGGTCGCCCTCAAGGTGGGGCAGGGCATGTTGATCGCGACCGAGCCCAGCGGCGAGGACCGCGTCTATTCCGAGACCATGGCGTGCTCCAAATGTCGCGTCTCGTTCCCGGAGCTGACACCGCAGGGTTTCTCGTTCAACAGCCCCCAGGGCATGTGCGTAGACTGCAACGGCCTCGGAACACGGGTCGAGATCGACCTCGATCTCGTGATCCCCGACTCATCGCTTTCCATCGACGAAGGAGCGGTCAAGCCGTGGGGCCAGAACGTATCGGAGAAGACCGGATGGTCAGCCGGCTTCCGTGCCCAGATCTGCGTACAGCTCGGTATCGACATGGACCGCCCCTGGGCGCGCCTGCCGAAGCGCCATCGCGAGTTGCTGCTCTACGGTTCGGGCAATCGGACCTACCGTGTCAAGTGGTCCGGTCGCAGCAGCAAGGGCTACTTCGACCAGGAATGGGAAGGCATCATTCCCCGCCTCGAGCGGCGATTCGCGCAAGCGTCGTCGGAGCGCGCGAAGCGCTGGTACGCGCAGTTCCTCGGCAGCGCCTCGTGCTCGCGCTGTGACGGGATGCGCCTGCGAGCCGAGAGCGCTGCGGTCCACGTCGGTGGCGAAAGCATCGTCGAAGTCTCGGCGCGCACGGTTTCCGAAGCAGTGCAGTTCTTCCGCGGACTCGCGCTCGAAGGCGCGGCAGCACAGATTGCAGTCGAGGTTCTGAAAGAAATCCGAGGCCGCCTCGAATTCCTCGTCTCGGTCGGGCTGGGCTATCTCTCGCTCGACCGATCCGGCCCTTCGTTGTCGGGCGGAGAATCGCAGCGCATCCGACTCGCGAGCCAGGTCGGCTCCGAACTGACCGGCGTCATCTACATCCTCGACGAACCGTCGATTGGCTTGCACCAGCGCGACAACAAGCGCCTGCTCGCGACCCTCGAGCGAATGCGCGACATCGGGAACACCGTCGTCGTCGTCGAACACGACGAAGACACCATTCGCGCGGCCGACTATGTCATCGACTTCGGCCCGGGCGCAGGCATCGCCGGCGGCCGGATCGTTCACTCGGGCACACCAAAGTCGCTCGAACGATCCCGGAAGTCGCTCACCGGCGCCTACCTCTCGGGCCGCAAACGTATCGAAATACCGAGCGAACGACGACGTCCGACCGGAAGCCTCAAGATCGCGGGAGCAAGCGAGAACAACCTGCGCAACATCGACGTCGAATTCCCGCTCGGCGTACTCGCCGCTGTGACGGGCGTTTCGGGCGCTGGAAAGTCGACTCTCGTGAACGACATCCTATTCCCCGCGCTCGCGCGCAAGCTGCACGGCGCGAGCGGCCGCGTCGGTTCACACACCGGCCTTCACGGACTCGAGCAGATCGACAAAGTCATCAACATCGACCAACGGCCGATTGGACGGACGCCACGCAGCAACCCTGCAACCTACATCAAGGTCTTCGACGGCATCCGAAGCTTCTTCGCACAGCTTCCGGAATCGAGACTGCATGGCTACAAACCGGGCCGCTTTTCGTTCAACGTCAAGGGCGGCCGCTGCGAAACCTGCACGGGGGACGGCGTACGCTGCATCGAGATGCACTTCCTCCCCGATGTGTACGTTCGCTGCGAGGAGTGTGCGGGGCGGCGTTTCAACGAAGCAACGCTGGGAGTGACCTACAAGGGCCACTCGATCGCCGACGTGCTCGAACTCACCGTGCGCGAAGCCGCCGAATTGTTTTCTGCACATCCGAAGATCGTCGGGCCGCTCAGACTACTCACCGACGTGGGACTCGACTACCTGCACCTCGGCCAACCATCGCCGACTCTTTCCGGCGGCGAGGCTCAGCGCATCAAACTCGCGCGCGAACTCGCTAAACGTGCGACCGGCCGAACGCTCTACCTGCTCGACGAGCCCACCACCGGTCTGCACTTCGACGATGTCCGAAAGCTGCTCGCCGTACTCGCTCGGCTCGTCGATGCCGGCAATACCGTCGTGGTGATCGAGCACAACCTCGACGTGGCCAAGACCGCCGACTGGATCATCGACCTCGGCCCGGAGGGCGGACCCGAAGGCGGCAGGATCATCGCACAGGGAACTCCGGAAAAGATCTCTACGACGCGCGGCTCGAGTACTGGTCGTTTTCTCAAGAAGGTGCTGCGCTGACCGGACGCGCTCACGGCTCCATGGCGGCGCGATAGCTCTTCGCACGGCGATCGAGCGACGTGTGGACTCCCTTCGATCCTTGCGCTTGTGCGAGCCCGGCCGCCTCTTCGGTCACTTGGGCCGCATCCTCCAGCCGACCCGCTGCCGCGTAGGCTTCACCGAGCAGTGCGAGTACGGCCGGAATTTCGCGTCGCGTCACCATGGTCGCCTCTTCGGCGAGCAGAATTGCCTCCGCATAATCGCCGGCTGCTAGCCGCTGTTTCACCAGGCCGACGATCGCCGGCAGCTGGCGCTCGCCCAGCCGCAGGCCACGACGGTACTCGGTGGCGGCTTCCTGGGGCCGGCCGGCCCGATCGAGCACCCGCGCGTATGCGGCGCTGAGCGCAGCATCGTCGGGCTCGAGACGCCCCGCTTCTGCAAGGTGTTCGAGCGCGCGAACGAAATTCCCGCGTTCCGCATGAAGTCGCCCCGCATGGGCGTGGATCACCGCGATTCCAGGCGAGCGCGCGAGCGCTGCATCGAACGCCGCGACGGCAGCATCGCGGTCACCGCTCCGATCCAAGGCGATGCCCAGGTTGCCGTGCGCCTCAGCCAGATTCGGATTCAACGCGAGCGCGCTCCGAAGACTCGCCACCGCCTCTTCCCAGCGCTCGGCGCGAATCAGCGCGAGACCGAGGTTGAGCTGAACGCGCGCCGAACGAGCGTTGATCGCCAACGCAGTGCGGTAGCTCTCGATCGCGCGATCCGAGCGATCGAGGTCGAGGAACGCGTTACCGAGACCTTCGTGCCACCTCTGGACGTCCGGCTCGATTTCGATCGCGCGGCGGTACAAACGCAGCGACTCCTCGCCTCGCCCCTGCGCCAGTCGGACGTCGGCGAGCACTCCCGCTGCCGTCGCGGATGCAGGTACGAGCTGCAGTGCCCGAGAGAGATGCGACGCTGCTCGTTCGTACTCACCGTCGTTGTTGAGAACCACGCCGAGATTGATGTGCGCCACGTGATTCCGCTTCGTTACCGATAGCGCATGCTCGAACAGGCTGCGGCTGTCGTGCCAGCTCCGCGCCTGGAAATGGGTCGCAACTCCGAGCGTGAGAAGAACGGCGACCGAGAGGCCTGCAACCAGCAGGCGCAGTTCACGACCGCGGGCCGCAACGCCCGCGGCAGCCCAGACCAACGGAAGGCTGAGTCCGATCAGCGGAAGATAGGTGTAGCGGTCCGCGCGCGCTGCCTGTCCCACCTGCACGAGACCGATCACCGGCACGAGCGTTCCAACGAACCAGAACCAGCCGACCGCAATCTCGGGGTGGCGACGACGCACGATGAACGCCAGCACGGTCACGCAGAGCAGCAGTCCGGCAGCTCCAAGAACGTGCGCGGTCGCGAGAGAATCGACTGGGTGTGGGTAGAAGACAGCCAGCCCCGTGGGACGAAACGCGTCGGCGAGGAAATCCACATACGCTGTAACCGAATTCGCGAGGCGGAGCGAGATTGGCAGCCGCTCGAGCGCCTGGACGGTGCCCCAGCGATTCTGGGACGTAATCGCAACGATGCTAGCCGCCGCAGCGAGCGCGAACAGCGGCAGCTTCTCGAACACGGCACGGCGAACGCGAGCCGGTTCCAATCTGTCTGGATTCGACGGATCGCGCAAGCGATCGAGTGGCCAGGCGTCGAGCAGCAGCAATACGAACGGCCAGGTTACCAGTGTCGGCTTCGCCATCAGTCCCAGTGCAAGGAAGACGACGACCGCCGCATAATGCCGAGAACCGCGACGAACGAAGCGCTCATACGCAAGCAGGGTGAGCATCGCAAAGAAGCCCGAAAGGACGTCCTTGCGCGCAGCAGCCCACGCGACCGACTCGACGTGCAGCGGATGGAGAGCGAACAGGCCAGCCACCAATGCACTGCACCAACGTGCGCCCGACAGCCGCACGAATACGAGGAAGAGCAACAACGTGTTCGCGATATGAAGCAGCAGGCTGGTCAGGTGGAAGCCCGCTGCGTTTTCGCCGTAGAGGCTGAAATCCGCCGCCCACGAGAGCCACGTCAGTGGAAACCAGTTCGCCCCTCGGAATGTCGTGAAGGCCCAGCGGAGGGTGTCCGCGCCCAGTCCGCCGTTCACGTACGGGTTGTTCAGGATATAGAGGTCGTCGTCGTAGTTGACGAATCCGTTCGACAGAACCGGCAGATATGCAAGCGCTGTCGCAACCGCAAGCGCGATCGCAATCCAGTAATTCCCGGGCGTTCGTTTCGATCCCAAAAGTGATTCCATCCCGACCACTCCGGCTGGCTCGAGCCGGTGACTGCCGACAGATTAGCGCCAGGCAGAATCACACCACCGATCGGACGCTGGGAACGAAAATATTCAACACAGGCGCAATTGCAGCGGCTGCGGCCCGGCGCCGGAATCCGGTGCTGGGACGGGCCTGGAAACACTACATTGCGGGGCCCAGATAGCCGATGAATCGCGGATATGCCTGAACCGCTTCGTCGCTTTCGAGTGTTGGCTTCCATCCTGGCGATCGCGGTCTTCGGCCCAGGCTGCCGGCGGCGAAGTCGACCACCGCGCCGACCTGTACGCGTTCGGCGTAACGCTCTATCAACTCGTCACGGGAACCGTGCCGTTCGAAGATGGCGATCTCGCATACCACCACCGCCACACAGCGCCGCCCGACCCGCGCACCCGAGTCGACTCGATTCCCGCTTCGCTTTCGCGGCTGATTCTGCAGATGCTCGCCAAGTCCCCGGACGATCGTGCCGTCGACCCCGCGGAGGTCGGCCGCAAACTACAGGCCATCCTCGATGGCTGTAAGGCAGCTTCAACGAACTAGCGCAGAGGCGGATCCTTCGCCGATGCGTCGGAATCCGCACCAGTAATCGTCCAAGAGCCACCCGGCAGCGCAAAGCGTCCGGGAAGCCGGCGCTCTCGCAAGATCTCGGACACCACTCAAATCCGATCGATCGCCCCACCTCAACCTCGAGGGCGTACCGGATGGTCCGGGGTTCGGGTGTTTCACGAGCAAGGAGCGCGAATCGCTTCGCGGCTAGCGGCGTCTGGCCCGACGCGTTCCGCCCAGGAGGGCGAGACCGAGCCCGAACAGCAGTCCGGTCGAAGGCTCGGGGACGACGAAATCCTCGCCCACATCGACCTGGGGGCCGAGGTAATCGTCGTAGCGAGGCCCCGGCGTGAGCGTGAGCGAATCACCAAGAGGCGTCAAATCAGCGGCCGGAGGCGGGTACCGGTTCGATGCGAGCTGGTTGTCGAGAACCGGATCCTTGAATACGATTTCACGAAGTCGCTGGTCGACATCGTCGAGCACGATCACGTTTCCGAATTTGCTCTCGAAGTTCGGCAGCAAAACGCGCTCGCGCGCCTTCGGATCTCCTGCGTATTCGACGCGCGAGAACAGATGGTCGAGGTCGAGCAGCTCAGGAACGAATCCCGGCGAGAAATCGCGCGGCAACAGCATCGGTTGATGGGCGTAACGACTGAGTCGCCGAGTGATCCGAACGTGGCCGCCGTCCAGTTGATCGCTCTCCACGGCCATCACCTGGACCATACCGGGCGCCAGAACTCCCAGGCCGATCAGCATCGGCATCAACGAGAAGAGCACGACGAGGGCCGATCGCTTGCGGCGTTCCGTCTGCTCGTTTCGTTCTTCGATGTTCGGCATCGGTCACCCTTTCCCGACAGATCGGAGCAAGAACGCTCACAACCCGGCGGCGGCCTCACATCCCTATCGGGACGCTGTGAGGCGGGCTTTACCGATTGGCCAGTATTCAAGGGGGCTTTTTTTTGGAGTAGAAGACGCGAATCAGTGAGTCGTCCGATGACATGAATCCGGATTGAAGATTTCCGCTGTGAGCGGAATCCCGAAAACGGAGCGAGCGTGGGTAATCCGTTACTGTTCTTGGCCGCGCCGCTACCCGAAGACTGGTCTGCGATGAAGCGGTGCACGGGCAACCAAGCGGCAATTCGCAACGCAAACACCTGATCGTGAGAGCGGCCGGCCCGCCATGTGGGCCGGGCACACGCTTTGCACTCGAACAGCTGCGTGAGCGAAAAGTTGAAGCAGCGCCTCAGAGAGCACGCAAGCGGCGCAACGAACGGCGCGCCCTTCGTTGCGCGCCTGCTCGAGCTGACGCAGCAGATCGAGCGCAGCTTCGACGGTGACGAGCGCAGCAGGCTGCTGCGCCTCGCAGAGGAAACCTTCGAGCGGCACTTGGAACTGCGAGATCACACGAGCAATGCGCGGGATGCCCTGGCGCGGCTGCGCGCCGACCAACGTCGACTGCTGCGTATTCTCGAGGGGCTCAGGGCCCTTCCGGAAGGCGAGACGGTCCACTGAGCGCGCGGGCACAGCCACCCGCCTTTCACTCCGACTGCCGAGCTTCCTTTTGCATCGCGCTCAGCCGCTGCCGCTCCGACCGCTGTGCTGACAGAGCTTCCGCGTCGTCCAGCGAAACGGGAAGCGATTCGCTGGACTAGCGCGACAGCAGATCTCGGGCGATCGCGGAAATTTGGATCTCGTCGGTTCCCGCGTAGATCTGCAACACCTTCGCATCGCGGCAGAGCTGCTCGACGTGGTACTCGGACATGTAGCCATTCCCGCCGTGCACCTGTACTGCTTCGAGCGCCACTTCCATCGCCGCGCGCGCAGAATACAGTTTCATCGCCGATGCCTCGGAGAAGCGGAGCGATTTCCCGGCGGCTGCCAGCCCGATCGTGCGCAGGACCATGTTCTCGACATTCATTCGCGCGACTTCCATCCGCGCGAGCTTGTCCTGGATCAGCTGGAACTCGCCGATCGGCCGACCGAATTGGACGCGCTCTTTCGCGTACGCGACGGACAGTTCGAGGCAGCGCTCGATGATCCCGAGCGCCATCGCCGCGACCCCTGAGCGCTCCTGCGAGAAGGTCTGCTTCGCGCCCGATCGCGACTGCCGCTCCTCGCTCTCTCCGAGCAGACGATCCGCGCCGGCTTTCACGTCATTCGCGAAGACCTCGCCGGTCGGCGACGAATGCAGCCCCATCTTGCGCATCGGCTTCGTCTGCTCGAGCCCCGGCATGCCGCTGTCCAACACGAAGGTCAGCGGCTTGCGGTCCTTCGGGTCGACCCCGGACTCCTCGAGTTTGCAGATGAATACGATGACATCCGCATAGGGCCCGTTGGTGATGAAGGTCTTCGACCCGTTCAGGATGTAACCACCCTCCCCGTCCCGGCGTGCGCTCGCCTTCATGCTGCCGAACGCATCGGAACCAGAGCCCGGCTCGGTAATCGCCCACGACCCCACCTTGTCGAGCGTCAGCAGATCGAGTGCCCAACGCTCCTTCTGCCGGGTGGTACCCTTCGACATGATCGAAGCGGCAGTGAGCCCCATGCTCACACCCATCGCCGTGACCATGCCGGGGCAGTAGCGGCTGAGTTCGATGATCGGAATCAACTGCATCGCAGCGGCGTCGCCGCGATTTTCGGCGCCGTCGCTCTTCCGGGGCGCACTCTCGCCCGACTTCTCGCGCTCGATCTGTTTCGCGAATCTCGTCCGCGCGAGTTCGTCCATCCCGAAGGTCCGGATCAACTTGCGGAGGATGTCGTAGGGCGGCATGTCGCCGTGCTCAAGTTCTTCGACGTTCGGCACGATCTCCGCTTCGATGAAACGCCGAGCGGCATCTCGGATCATCAGATGCTGCTCACTCCATTCGATCATCACTAATTCCTTCGGATCGCATTCGTGGAGGCCGAAGTGTGGGGGCGATGAACGGAGTCCGCCAGCATCGGATTCGACACGGATGAGACTCGGAGTCAGCCGGCCTCGGCCGCACCCTCGCTGCGCAGGATGATCTCGGTCAGCTCCGCGGGCGCGAACAGCCGCATCGGAGGCCCCCAAAAGCCCGTTCCCGAGCTCACGTAGAGTTCGGAGTCACCGCGGCGGTAGCGACCCGCGACGAACGGAACCGCCAGCCTCACCAGGTAGCCGAAGGGCCACATCTGCCCGCCATGGGTGTGTCCGGAGATCTGGAGATCGACCGGCAGCTCCGATGCGCGCTTGAAGGTCGACGGGTCGTGAGCGAGCAGAATCGCGGGGCGCTCCGGGTCGCGGCCGTCGAAAGCAGCGACCAGGTCCTCGCCGCCTTCGTCGCCGAAGTGCGACCCGTGGTGGTCGTCGACACCGACGAGGTCGAACACGCTGTCTCGATCGCGAATCTCGACTCGCTCGTTGCGCAACACGCGGATCCCGAGCTGCGTGACGGCATCGCACCACGAGTGCACTCCCGAGTAGTGATCGTGGTTCCCCGTGACGAAGTAGACACCGAGACGACCGCGCAGATCGCCGAACGGTGCCACCTCTTGGCGAAGGTGCTTCACCGCACCGTCGACGAGATCACCCGTAACCACGACCAGATCGGGCTCGAGTGCGCTCACGCGCTCGACCAGAGAACGCGCGAACGCCGCGTCGAGAATCGGGCCGATGTGGATATCGCTGAGCTGGACGATCCTGAAACCGTCGAGGCGCGCAGGCCAGCGAGAGAGTTGAATTTCGACTCGGCGCAGCTCGGGCGGCCGAAGTCCGGAACGCATGCTGAATGCGCCGACCGCGAATGCAATCGCCGTGACGCTGGCCGCGCGAAGCGCCGACGTCGTCACAGTACCGCCCGCAACCTCGCCCGCAGCACGCGCAGAGTCACCGGAAAGCCACCAGAGAGCGTCGGTCGCCGCGAGCAAGACGAGGAGGTAGAAGGCGAAGCCCATCCAGAGTGATGACGGCCACGCGACGAAGCGCGCGATCGGGCGCGAAACGAAGCGCTCGGCGAAGGGCTGGGCCACGAGACTGAGCCCAAGAAGTGCCAATGCAACGATCGACCAGCCGCGCCAGGGTTCGGGCAGTTCCGAGTCCAGGATGAGGCGTTTCGCGATGTAATAGTGCAGACCGATCAGCAAAGCGCACACGGCAGACGCCACCAGCGACGCAGCGATCGCCCGTTTCAGGATCTTGGGTGATGACATGGGGTGGAGAGGATAACGCCGCCGGAGTCGCTGTGCGCCTGCGCGACCGGTCGCGCTACCAGCCTCGAAGGTCGACCGGCCAGCTGTCGACCACGTCTTCGCCGGAAACGACGCGGATCCGTTCGTGGTAAGCCACCGTCGGATCGACGTGGGCCGGCCAGACCCGCACCCGATCTCCGACCTCGAGGGGCTCATCGGGCGCAAACGTGAGATGCTCGTCGGAGCAGAACCACACACTCCCACCATCGACCGTCGGGTTGCCGTGATCCATCCCGAGCGCTTTCAGCCCGCAATCCGCAACCGCATAGTCGCGCGACACCGAGATCACTCGGGCGACGAGGAAGAGCGCCTCACGGAACGGCAGATCGAGCTTCGAATAGGCGGTGTCCATCAGCGCGTAGGAGCCGGCCTGGACCTCGGTCGCGAAGGCGTTGCAGTCATAGCTTCCGGTTCCCCCGGCAGAGACGATTTCACCCCCGACATCTGCCTGCGCAACGCGCAGCAGATCCATCGACGCCGCCACCGCTACCTCGCGCGCCGCGCGGTCCTCGACGAGCATCGCGTGCCCCTCGTAGCCCATCACTCCTCGAACCTCGAGTCCCTGCCGGCGCGCAACATCCGCGAGCTGCCCTGCGCGCTCGGGAGCGCAGCCGCAGCGCGGCATTCCGACGTTTACATCGATCAGGACCTCGCGAACGCCACCGGCCGCTGCAGCCCGAATCGTCGCCTCGGAGTCCACCGCGATGCTGATTCGGCCGTCGATGGCGCCGAGGCGGCTCGCGTCGAGTACCTCGTTGGCGAGTAGCAGATCGGAGCCGAGCCCGGCTCGCGCCAGCCCCTCCATCTCGGAGATGGTCGCGCAGGTAAAGGCCGTGTGGCCGTGCGCCGCCTGCCGGGCCGCCAGTGCAGTGCACTTGTGTGCCTTCACGTGCGGGCGAAGGCGTGGTCCAGGTAGCGCGCGCGCCATCGTGGTGAGGTTGTATTCGAGCACATCGACATCGACGGCTAGCACCGGCGTCTGGATTTCGTCGATACGCACTCGAGATCAGTGGCGCGCGTCGACGCAATCGCGGCAGAGATGGATGCTCGAGAGTCCGTTGGTCGTCACCCCGACATAGCCACGCTCTCCCCGCTCGATCGGCTCCTCGCAGTCCGAACAGACCTGGGGCCGGTTGAAGATCAACGGTTGCCAACCCAGGACTTCCGGATATTCCTCGCGCGACACCCGCGCTGCCGCAGGTTCGCGCCGCCGATCGTCGGCCGGACCGGGCTCGCGCCGTCCACGATCCGAGTAACGGCGAATTCGCTCGCGGGTGCGTTCGGCCTCGTCGACGACATCCTCGATCAGCTCACCGACGTTTTCACTGACTGTCTCGACCACGGCAAAGGCCTCTTCGAGGACGTTCCGTACCAGGTTCGAAACTGGTACGCGCAGATCCTCGGCCATCCGGCGGATGTCCTCGGCGAGCGGTTCTGAGATCCGGGTGTGGAGCACGCGCTCCTTGCGGTGGCCGTGCCGCCGCTGGCGACGACTTCGACTCGAATCTCGCTGAGAGGTCTTTTCGGGGGAACCGTCGGAAGCTTCGAATCCATCAGGCATGTGACCGATTGTAATACATTGTGATACAAAACCAATGAAGTCCCGATGAAAGCCGAGACTTCATCTCGCAGTCTGGCGGCTTCGGCGCCAAAGCCGCCACGGCGTCGCGACGACGGTCGGCCATCATTTCTGGTCAAATATCCGGGATCAAAGAGTTTTTCGGAACCGACTGGCGGCTAGACTCGAGCTCGAGGATTCTGGACGCCAATGGATGCCGCAAGAGCCAGATTTTCGGTGGGCGTCGTGATCCACCACCGCCTGTTCGGATACCGCGGGGTGGTGGTCGATGTCGACGCAGTCTTCGCCGGTGACGACGACTGGTACGAGCAGGTCGCCCGCAGCCGGCCGCCCAAGGACGCCCCCTGGTACCACGTGCTCGTGAGCGACGCGACCCACTCGACCTATGTTGCGGAGCGCAACCTCGAACTGGACGACAGCCACGAGCCGGTGCGGCACCCGCTGCTCGATCGATTCTTCAGCAGCTTCAGCGACGGTCGCTACCAAGCACACCAGAGCCTGAACTGAGTCACGTCAGGGTCTTCCAACGAAGCGCTAGAGGTAACGCAGCCAGCGCTCGTACTTCGGGTCGCGACCTGCTGCAACGGAGAAGAAGGCTTCCTGCAGCAGTTCGGTCACCGGTCCCCGCCGTCCGTCGCCGACCGTGCGGTGATCGACCTCGCGCACGGGCGTCACTTCCGCCGCGGTCCCGGTCAGGAAGATCTCATCCGCGATGTAGAGGTCGTCGCGCGTAATCGACCGCTCTTCGACCCGGATGCCCTTGTCGGCGGCAAGCTCGCAAACCGTCTCGCGCGTGATGCCGTCGAGCACGGTGTGGAGTGGCGGCGTCCGCAATGCACCATCGCGGACGAGGAAGATGTTCTCCCCACTCGCTTCAGAGACGAGCCCCTGGGTGTCGAGCATGATGGCCTCGTCGTAACCGTCGAGTAGCGCTTCGCGCTTCGCGAGAATCGAATTCACGTAATCACCACAGGTCTTGCCCTTCGTCATCTTGGCGTTGACGTAGTGCCGGCTGAATGTCGAGACCTTCGCTCGGATGCCGCGCTCCATCGATTCTTCGCCGAGGTAGGCGCCCCACGCCCAGGCCATGATCGCGACGCGAATCGCATTACCACCCGGGTTGAGTCCCATTTCACCGTCGCCGATGAAGACCAGCGGGCGCATGTAGCCTTCTTCCAGATGGTTGCGTCGCATCGTCTCGAGGGTGGCTTCCTCGAGCTCCTCGCGGCTGAACGGAATTTCGAGCAGGTTGATTCGGGCCGAATCGAACAGCCGCCGAATGTGCTCGGACAACCGGAAGACCGCCGACCGGCCGTCATCGGTCCGGTAGCAGCGAATTCCCTCGAAGACTCCGAGGCCATAGTGGAGGGTATGTGTCAGGAGATGGACTTTGGCGTCGGCCCAATCCACGAAGCCGCCGTCCACCCAGATCTTTTCGCCGCTGACGCCCATCTCGCGTGCCCCTACCGGCTCACCGGCGAAGCAGTCGTCGGATGAGCCCCTTGGAACGTTCGCGCCGCATGTTGATCAGCCGCAGCTCGCGGAGCGCCTCGACACCATCGGGGCAGAGCTGCACTGCTCGAGCGAACATTCTTTCTGCTGCCTCCGGCTTTCCGGTGGCCCGGAACAGACGGCCCATGAAGAGGTAGGCCCGATCGGCGTGACTCGCCAGCTTGATGCCGCGATGGACGTGCTCCATCGCCTCCTGCATGATCGGCTTTTCCCCTGGGTGACACAGGTGAAGAGTCCAGCCGTAATGGGCGTGATGATCGCCCTCGTCGGGGTCGAGTTCGAGCGCAGTCCCGAAGTGAACCAGCGCTTCCTCGTAGTTCCTCGAGCCGAGCAGCACGATTCCGCGCTGAAACTGGCTACCGGCTTCGATCGCCCTGCGGCCGGCCTCCTCCTTCTCCGCTTGGCGCTCCTCGCGTCGCTGGTCGAGGACGTAGACACCGCGCGTTCGCCGGTCGCGCAGTGTCTCGTAAGCACTCGAGACATATGCGAAGACCTGCTCGGCCACCGCGTGCACCGCATTACTCGAGTCAGCGTAGCGATCCGGATGGCACTTCTCCGCGAGAGTGACGTAAGCCGATTCGATCTCCGATTCGCTCGCGTTCGAATTCACGCCCAGGATCTCGAAATAGTTCTGCGCATTGAATCGCTGCGCCATGGCCTGGAGCGCAGTGTGCTCAGATTCGACCTTCGCCGCAGTCGTCCTTGGGCTCACCACGCGACGTGGAACCGCGGCTTGACTGCTTGGCGCGACACCGCCTCGGAGTTCGAGCATGCCCGTTGAGATCAGAGCGTAGAGCGCCCGCGTGAGATCCAGATTGCTGTCACCCGCGATGATCTCGGATACGCGCCGAGTTCCGTCCAGGTCGCCCAGCAGCGCTTCATGGTCGGGTTCGATTTCGATCTCCTGAAAGCGGTAATAGGGACTGTCGCAGGGCGCGACCATGCAGTCGGCGTGAGAGTGGAAGAAGGCCTCGATGCGATCGCCCGGGAAACGCGTACGCACGCCGTGCAGAATCAAATTCGCCGGACTCCGCCGTATGCCGATGGCATTCGCGCGTTCGAGCTCTTCATTCTTGACGAAGCGGAATTTGCCCGTTTCCCAGCTGAACAGGTCGAAGAGCTTATCGTCCGCCTGCGACTGAAGTGCCTCGATCATTTCGTCTTCAGTGAGCAATTCCATCGCGACCAGGATTTCACCCTGGAGTTGGCCGCCCTTCATGCGGCGCAGCGATTCGTCAAGATCCGCCTGCTGAATCCGCTCGTTGCGCATCAGGTAGTGCCCAAGACATTCATTGAGCAGATTCGAACGAACCGCGACCGGATGGCCGTCACGCAATTCGATCCACTTGCGCTTCTTGCCGGATTCGAGATGCAATACGCCGGTCGCACGCAGCCCATGCAGGTGGTGCAGTAGTGCCGGAAACGGCATTTCTTCCAGCGAGCCTTGGAGCCGTTGCCTACCGGCGGCCGCCGACTTGCTGCGGGTCGCCCGCCCGTTTCCCGCGTTCGAGACCTCGGTCTTGACCTCGCGCATCATCGCCGCAACCGATTCGACGAGCTTCGTCAGCGGTACGGGCTTCGTCAGGAACTCGTTCACGTCGAGAGACACGGCGCGCGCCGTGTACTCAGGGGTCGGCGAGCAACCCGACAGGATGATCACGCCTGTCGCAGCTGCCGAGCCCGGCAGCGCTCGGATCGATTCGATGACCGCGAAACCGTCGCGCCGCGGCAGGATCAGGTCGAGCAGCACCAGGTCCGGCGACTCGGCCGACACGACCTCGAGTGCCTCGTCGCCATCGAAGGCAGTGAGGACGTCATAGCCCTCATCGCCCAGCGCCCGGGCGATGATCTGGCTCAGATTGCGGTCGTCATCGACATAGAGAATGGTACCCGCCACAGCTTCCCCTCAGTTCATCCGCCGTCGTATCGACCGATCGACCCAACGGACTTGAAGGGAAAACGCCACGATCCCATCTCGCGCGCAATCGCCGCCCGCGAATCGGCAACCAATGTGCAGCTCGCGTCAACGGGAAAGTGACCCGCCCAGGATCCCCTCGAGCAGGTCGCCAACCTCGCCCCCGACGGCGTCACCGAGGGCCTTCCCTGCCTTCTGATCGAGGCCCGAACGACCGAGAAAAGCCGACGCGACTTCAGGTGACACCTGCACGTTCGGGTCGTCGAGCGTACCCGTGACGCGCGCGAGACGAATTCGATTCGCCTCGTCGGACAAGTCGCCGCGGCCGAGCGTCGCGGCAAGCCGCTCACCGAGCGTGATGACCCCTTGCATGTCGATGCCGAGATCGTGAATCCGCAGCGTGCCGCCCAGATCTACCATGTAGTCGGGATAGGTAATCCGAAGATCGTCCGTCTTCACCAATCCAGCGACGACATCGAAGACCCCGTGAACCGCGAGAAACTCGTCGCCGTAGAACGGCGTGAGATCGGGACCGCCGAGGACACGGCTGGCCAACACTGCAAGCGAGCCCAGACCCTCGAAGCGGTCGAAGGTCAACTTCAGGAGCGACACACCCACCAATCGCCCTGCACCGATGTCGACCCGAGCGTTCCCCGCAAGTGTCTCGAGCGGGGGACGAGCCCCGGCGAGCGCACCGCGAAAGTCACCGTTCATCGTCAACAGGCCAAATACGAAATCGCGTTTCGACGCGAATGTCGTCGCCAGCAGATTGGCGTCGGCGTCGTTCGCCGAGGTGAGTGCCCGAAAACGCACGCTCCGACCGAGATCGCTCAGACTCGCGTCGATCGAGATCGACTGATCCGCCGCCACGAGCCTGAGGTCTTCGCTCTCGATCGACTCACCGGTTCCGAGCAGCGCGCCCTGCAGCCGCACCGGGCCGCTGTCCGGCAACACCACCGTAATACCTTCGAAGACCACCCGGCCGCGAATCTCGACCGGTTCGGAGCGCATCTCGAGCGCCTCGAACTGAACCGGGCCGGACAATGAATAACCCGCGAGTGCGGGAACGAGCGCTTCCCATCCACGCAGGTCGAATGCCGGCGCGTCGACGGTGACTCGCGGGCGGGCGCCTCCCTGCACCGATGCCGTCCCCTTGAAGTTTCGGACCTTGAAATGAATGTCGTCGATCCCGGTCGACCCGTCGGCACCCTCGACCAGCTTTCCCTGGACCGTGGCCGCGTCACCCGGCGGCTTCGTGAACATGCCGTCATAGCGGACCTCGGCGTCGGTCGCATCGATGTCGAAAGTTCCGCGAGGGGCCGCCGGACCGCCATGCAGGTCGGCGACCAGCTTCACCGAGCCGACGATCTCCATGTCGTCCAGGGCGAAGCGACCGTCTGAGAGTTGCGCGTCGACCCGAAGCGACTCGAGGTTCGCAGCAGGACCGACTGCAACGATCGTTCCGCTGAGTCGGCCTGCGAGAGTCGAGCCCGAGCCGAGATACGCACGCACGGGCTCCAAGGCGACCTCGGAGAATTTCACTTCGAGGTCGACGACGCCGGCCAATGACGCGTCGCCGGAGCCACTGACCTTCCCACCGCTTGCGAGTTCCAACTCGAAATCCAGCTCGACCGGTTCAGCCGCCGAAATTCCTCGCGCACGCGCGGTCATCCCGCGGAGCTCCCACGTCACGGCAGGCGAAACGGAGCGATCTTCGAGAACGATGTCGAACTCATCGAGGTTCACTCTCGCGACTGCGAGATCGAAGCCCGCGTCGGCATCATCAGGCTCGTTCGCTGCGGCGTCTTCGCCCTTGGACTTCGCTGAGGGAATCTCGATTCCCGTGTCGGTTCGGACCAGATTGAGCCGCGCACCACGCAGCGACAGCGAATCGACCACCAGCGTGCGCGCAAGCAACGGCAGCAACGAGGCCCGCAGCTCGAGTCGCTCGCCTTCGAGCAGGGGAGGCTTCTCGGCGGATTCACCCGCAACAACGACCTGCTCGACCACCACCGACGGCGGGAAAAAAGCAAAGCCGATCGTCCCATAACCGACATTGCGGCCGAGTGCGTCCTCCGCCGCGACCCCGACCCGCTCGCGAAACTCGTCGCTATCGATCACACCGGGCAAGATCAGCGCAGCGGCAACCAACGCCGCGACCAGGAGGAGGACTACGACCCCCAGTACGCGCATCAGGATCCGCATGCTCACTACTCCTTCAAGCGTTCCGCCAGAAGGTCACGGACCGCGTTCGGGTCGGCCTTGCCCTGGGTTCGTCGCATCACCTGCCCCATCAGGAAATTCAGGACCTTGGCCTCGCCGGCGCGGTACTTCTCGACGTTCTCCGGGTGCTCCGCCAGCACCTCGTCCACCGCGGTGGTGAGAACACCCGCATCCGACACCGCTTCCAGCCCCCGCTCGCTCACCAGGGCAGCCGGGCTCCCGCCGTTGCGAACGAGTTCCGACACCAGTCCCTGCGCGCTCTTCGCCGTGGTCTTGCCCGAGTCGACGAGTTCGAGCAGCTCTGCGAACGCCTCGGGCGTGAGCTTCGCATCGTCGATTTCGAGTTCGAGTTCGCCGAGCGCCTTCAGGACGTCGCGCAGCATCCAGTTTGCAACCGTCCTGGCGGTTCCATGCTTCTCGACCGCAGCCTCGAAGAACTCGCCCAGGACGCGGTTTTCGGACAACTGGTGCGCGTCGTTCTCCGACAAGCCGTACTGCGACTGGAATCGATTGCACTTTTCGTCCGCGAGCTCCGGGAGCCCCTTCCGGAGCGCTTCGATTTCGCCGGCGTCGATCTCCAGCGGGATCAAGTCCGGGTCGGGGAAATATCGGTAGTCATGCGCATCTTCCTTCAATCGCAGCACACGGGTGCGATCGGTCGCGGAATCGTACGCCATCGTGGCCTGCTGGATCTCACCACCATCGGCGAGAATCTCGGCCTGACGGCGCGCTTCGGCAAGGATTGCGGCCTCCACGAACCGAAACGAATTCAGATTCTTGAGCTCGGTTCGCGTGCCGAATTCCTCGCGCCCGATCGGGCGCAGCGACACGTTCGCATCGCAGCGAAAATTCCCCTTCTCCATGTCCGCGTCCGAGACGTCGATGTACCGGAGAATCGAGCGCAACATCCGCAGATAGGCACCCGCCTCCGCGGGCGAACGGATATCGGGCTCCGACACGATCTCGACCAGTGGAACACCCGCTCGGTTCAGATCGACGAGGGTCGCATCACTACCCGCCACGGCATCATCGTGAATCAACTTGCCGGCGTCTTCTTCCATGTGGATCCGAGTGAGGCCGATCCGCTTCGTCACAGCTTCGCCGTCGACGTCCAGCTGGATATCGAGCCAGCCCCCGGTTGCGATGGGGTGCTCGAACTGGGAAATCTGGTAGCCCTTCGGCAGGTCCGGGTAGAAGTAGTGCTTGCGCGCGAAGATCGACCGCGTGTGAACAGTGCAATGTGTCGCGAGGCCCGCGAGGATCGCGCATTCGACAGCGCGCCGGTTCAGTACCGGCAACACGCCCGGCAACGCGAGGCATACAGGCTCGACGTTGTGGTTCGGCTCGTCCCCGAACAAGGCCGGAGCAGGGCTGAAGAGTTTGGACTCGGTGCGCAGCTGCGCGTGAACCTCGAGACCGATCACCATTTCGTAACGCGACAGCGGCGATCCACTCATACGATCTCCGGCGCCCGCTCTTCGTGGTGGGAGGTCAACCGCTGGTAGGCGGTGGCAACACGCAACGGAGCTGCCTCCCCCATCGCCGGGCCGAGCAACTGCAAGCCGACCGGCATGCCGGCGTGGAAGCCGCAAGGAACCGAGATTCCGGGAATACCTACGAGATTCGCCGAGACGGTGTAGACATCGGAGAGGTACATCGAGAGCGGGTCGGCGGTCTTCTCACCGAGGCGAAACGCGACTTCGGGCGCGGTCGGAGTTGCGATCACATCGCAGCCAGCGAATGCCTGCTCGAAATCGCCGCGCAACAGCGTCCGCACTTGCTGGGCCTTACGGTAGTAGGCGTCGTAGTAGCCCGCCGACAGAACGTAGGTACCGAGCACGATTCGCCGCTTGACCTCGTCCCCGAAGCCCTCCGATCGCGTGCGCTCGTACATTCCGGCCAGCCCGAACGTCCCCTGGGCGCGCCGACCGTACCGGACGCCGTCGTATCGCGCGAGGTTGCTCGACGCCTCCGCATCTGCGATCAGGTAGTAGGTCGCGATGCCGTAAGGCGTGTGGGGCAATGAAATCTCGCGGGTCTTCGCGCCTGCGCGCTCGAGTTCCTCGACCGCGGCGCGAACCATCGCGAGCACGGCCGCATCCGCGCCATCCTCGACGAAGCACTCCCGCGGCAAGCCAATTACGACGTCTTCGAGGCTTCGGCCCAGCGCATCGCCGTAAACAGGCGCCGGTTCCGGAATCGAGGTCGAGTCGCGGAGGTCGTGCCCCGAGATGATCTCGAGCACGGAGGCGCAGTCCCCGGCGGTACGGGCCAGCACGCCGATCTGGTCGAGCGATGAAGCGAACGCGACAAGCCCCCAACGTGATACACGGCCGTAGGTCGGCTTGATTCCCGTCACACCGCAAAGAGACGCCGGCTGCCGAATCGATCCCCCGGTATCGCTGCCGAGCGCGACCGGGACGATCCCCGCCGCCACCGCGGTCGCCGAGCCGCCCGACGAACCGCCGGCCGTCCGCGTCGGGTCCCACGGGTTGTGACACGGCCCGATCGCGGAGTGCTCGGTCGACGAGCCCATCGCAAATTCGTCCATATTGGTCCGTCCGATCACGACGGCCCCGGCGTCGACCAGGCGCTGCACCGCGGTCGAAGTGTAGGGCGAGACGAAGCCCGCCAGGATGCGAGACCCGCAGGTGGTCGGCTCGCCCGCCTGAACCATGTTGTCCTTGATCGCGATCGGCACACCATCGAGCAGCGAGCACACTTCGCCCCGCTTCCGCCTGGCGTCCGCTGCGAGGGCTTCCTCGCGAGCCGCGTCGGCGCGAAGGCCCACGAAGCAGTTCAGCGCGTTCTGGTGCGAATCCGCGCGTTCGAGCGCCTGCGCGACCAGGTCCTGCGAAGAAGTCGTACCGGCATCGAGGGCCGAGCGCAGCTCCGCGAGGGTTCCGAGCGGGGACGACACCGTCAGCCTTCCTCTTCGCCTTCGATCACCTTCGGAACCACGAACGCCGTGTCCACCGCCTCCGGAGCGTTTCCGATCGCCAGCGCGGGATCGATCCCCGGAGCCGCGCGGTCGGGCCGCATCGGGGTTTCCAGCGGAATCGCGTGCGCGGTGGGCTCGATGCCCTCGGTATCGAGCTCCTGAAGCGTTTCGGCGTACTCGAGGATGTGGTCGAGATCGGTCGTCATTCGGTCGGCTTCAGCGTCGGACAACGACAAGCGTGCAAGTTTTGCGACGCGGTGAACCTCGGCTCGGGTGATGCGCGGCATGGCCGGAGAGGCTAGCAGCGTTTCCCAGGCGCGGGGCGGTCAGCCGTGATAGCCTCAGCGCTCCATATGAGCGAACTCGCAGAGATCTTCAAAGACCTACCGGAGGCCGTGCAGCGCGGAATCCAGGATCTGGGCTGGTCCGAGCCGATGCCCGTTCAGGCCAAGGTGCTGCCGCTGATGCGCGCAGGAACCGACCTGATCGTGAAAGCCATCACCGGCAGCGGCAAGACCGGCGCCTTCGGCATCCCGCTCATCACGGAACTCGACCCCGACCTCGCTGAGTGTCAGGCGCTGGTTATGGCTCCGACCCGAGAACTGGCCATCCAGGTCTGTGGCGAAATGGAGGCGCTCGGCCAGCACAAGGGGATCCGCTGCGTCCCGATCTACGGCGGCGTCGGCTATGCGCTGCAGATCGAGGGGATCGAGGCCGGAGCCCACGTGATCGTCGGGACCCCGGGCCGCCTGCTCGATCACATCGGTTCGGGTCGCCTGAACCTCGATCACGTCCGCACGCTCGTAGTCGACGAAGCCGACGAATTGCTGTCGCTTGGTTTCTGGCCCGACATGCGCGAAATCAATTCGCACCTGCCGAAATCGCGCCAGTCGTGCCTGTTCTCCGCGACGATCCCCGAGAAGGTGCTGTCGTTGTCGCGGGTCTTCCTGAAGGACCCCGAATTCGTATCGATGTCCGAGGGGCAGGAATCTCCGCAATCGATCGAACACTTCTTCGTCGTCACGACCGCTCAGGAGAAGGACGCCACCCTGGTACGAATCATCGAGGACGAAGATCCCGAGAGCGCGATCATCTTCTGCAATACCAAGGATGACGTGCGATTCGTCACCTCGTACCTGCAGCGCCGCGGTTTCGACGCCGACCAGATCTCCGGCGACCTTTCACAAGCGGCGCGCGAAATCGCGATGCGTCGGATCAAGGACGGCAAGCTTCGCTTCCTGGTCGCGACCGATGTAGCCGCGCGCGGCATCGACATCAGTGACCTGACCCATGTGATCTCCTACTCCTCGCCGCAATCACCCGAGGTCTACGTGCACCGCACCGGGCGCACCGGGCGCGCGGGCAAAGCCGGCATCGCGATCTCGTTGGTATCGGGGCTCGACATCGGGAACTTCCGCTACCTCCAGCAGGTCAACAAGATCCAGATCACCGAGCGCGAAATTCCCACCGAAGAGAGCATGCTCGAGAAGCTGCGGAAACGGCTCTCGGTGAAGGTCGAGCAAGAGGTGCGGTCGATGCCCGATCGCGACCGCAAGGCCATGATGGAACGCTTCATTCCCATCGCCGAAGGCCTGATGCGTTCGCCCGAGGGCATGCGCGACCTCGCCGCGATTTGTGCCTTCTACATGCAGGAGCACAAGCCCGAGACCACCGTTCCCGCCGACGGTGCAACCGGAAACGATGCCCCCGATCCCGCGCCCGAGCCGCAGACACCTGAGCGCAGCGCGCGCCGTGGCCGATCGCGAGACAATCGCGGCGACAACCGCCGCGGCGGTCGCCGCTCGCGCTAGCGAGCATCGAGAGCGAAGCGCTCGACCCGGCACTGCGCAGGCTCCTAACCACCAACGCGCGAGCGGGAGCCGACGGGCGGGCCATCACGCCCTACTCCGGCGACCGAAGCTCGAACCACTCGCAGCCACCGGCCGCGCCGTCGAGCAGCGCGATCCGTCGACCCGCCGGATCGATCCCCGCGACGCGGCCGCCGAAGGCCTTCGCCGCCGTTTCCAGGTCCGGCTTTGCTTCCGCGCGCAATGATGCAGTCGCGTCCGTCTCGTCGCCCGCGAATGCCATGCCCGCCTCGGGCGCGCGCACGCGCCGAGCGCGGCCATCCACCTCCAGCGCCGTCACGTCACCGCCCGCGTCGGCTAGCAGAATCACCGCGCGCCCACCGCACGGTCGGCCGGTGCACCAGTCCGCAGCCCCGCGAATCGAATCGAAACGCGCAAGACAGTCCTGGATCAACAACGCCGCGGGTGCAGCGCAGTCATTCACCGCGAATCCGCCCGGCAGCGAAACCCAGGTCGCCGCGAGGCCACCCTCATTCACACCCGCGAGTGCCGCAGTGAACCACGGGAGTGTCAACTCGACCGACGCGAAGCCGCCATCCGGTCGACTGTGTCGGATGACAGGCTCACATCCGAGCGTGCGCGCAACGATCGGAGCACCGCCGGCCCGCGAAGCATCGGCGACCAATGCAATGGCCGCACCGACCCTCGTCGGAATGTGGGCTCCGAGTTCACGCGCAAGTACTGAAGAAAACCAACCGTGGGGAAGCTCCGAACCACGGACCAAGCCCTCCAGCGCCTCGGACTGCTGCGGGAAATAGCGCTTCAAATCGCGTGCGAGCCGAGCGGGTCCTTTTGCGTTCACTCCGAGCCTGGCGCTCCAGCGCTCCCAGAACGGGGATCGCGCGAAACTCGCACGCAGGTCGCTCCCGCAAGCGCGTCCCTGATCGAGTCCGAGGTCGCGCGGCGCTCCCTCACAGTGGAATTCACGCGGCATGCCGTCAACGACCGGGTGCGCTGCGAATCTGAAGAATCTCGTTGAGTGAGCCCGTGCGATAGCCCTCGAGATCCAGCGACACCCACTGGAAACCGAGGGGCTTGATCGCGGCAACGATCGCGCGTGCCATCTCGGGATCGAGCGCCCGCGGGAGCTCGTCCGGTGCGATCTCGACCCGAGCAACCTCGACATGGTGGCGCAAACGCACCTGACGAAAGCCCAGCGCCCGGATTCGGCTCTCCCCTTCCTCTACCTGGCGAAGCCTCTCCTCGGTCACCTCGGTTCCGTATGGCAGCCGCGACGACAGGCAGGCCGAGGCGGGCAGATCCGCCGTGGGCAGACCGGCCGTACGTGACAGCGCCCGGATGTCCGCCTTCGACATCTGCGCGTCGAGGAAGGGCGAGAGCACGTTGCTCTCCGCGGCGGCGCGATGACCCGGCCGAAAATCGCTCGTGTCATCGACGTTCACCCCGTAAGCGACCGCGTCGAAACCGAGCTCATCGCGTAGGCGATCGAGGACCTCGAACAGCTCGGACTTGCAGAAGTAACAACGGTCGGATCGATTGGCGCGATAGTCGTCACGCTCCATTTCGTGCGTCGTGACGACGCGGTGCGGAATCTCGAAATCGGCCACGACCTGCAGCGCCATTTCGCGGTGGCTGTCCGGGTACGAGGGTGAATCCGCGGTCACGGCCAACACGTCGTCTCCGAGGACACGATGCGCCGCATACGCGAGGTAGCTCGAGTCGACACCGCCCGAAAATGCCACCAAGAGCTTCCCGGCGGCCCGCAGGCCGTCGTGCAACTGGTTCGCCTTCTCGACGAGATCGGGGGGTTCGGGGGGCATCCGACGAGGGTACGGAGGCCCCCAGATCGGGTCAAGCGCGGACCGTTCGACCGGATCGCCGGGCGATGGCCGAGCGCGCGTCCCGTTCCGTCCCTTAGTATGCTTCTCGACTCGGAGGGATGGATGGATAGACGACGCGTCGGATTGTTGTTCGGGGGACGGTCGGTCGAGCACGAAGTCTCGCTCGCATCGGCGACTTCAGTGCTCGGGGCGCTCGATCCCGATCGCTACGACATCACCTTGATCGCGATCGCACCCGATGGGAGCTGGCACCTCGGCTCCCCGGCCCTGCCGCCCGGAGCTGCGATCGCCGGCGAAGAAGTCAGCCTGTCCGCGAACCCCGCCTCGCAGACTCTGGTTTCGGTATCCGGTCGCGACCTGGAAGCCGCTGCCGACCTCGACGTGATCTTCTCGGTCATTCACGGCTCCGGCGGCGAGGACGGCTCGCTTCAGGGCCTCCTCGATATGGCGGGCATCGCGTACGTCGGTTCCGGCGTGCTCGGCTCGGCGATCCAGATGGACAAGGAAGTGTCGAAGCGCTTGCTCGTCGCAGCGGGTGTTCCCGTGGTTCCGTGGGTCACCGTACGCGCCGCCGCTCTAGAGCACGACGGGGCCGCAGAAGCCGGGCGGGTGATCTCGGAGCTGGGACTGCCGGTCTTCGTGAAGCCCGCCAACCTCGGCTCCTCGGTCGGCATCTCGCGCGTCGCCGAGTCCGCCGAACTGCTGCCGGCGCTACACGAAGCCGCGCGCTACGACAGCAAGATCCTCGTCGAGTGCGGGCTCGATGCGCGCGAAATCGAAGTCGCGCTGCTCGGCAACGACCCCATCCAAGCTTCCGTCCCCGGCGAGATCCGAACCGACCACGACTGGTACGACTATGAAGCGAAGTACGCCGACGATGCCACCGAACTGCTCGTGCCCGCGCCGCTCTCCGACGAGCAGACCCGACATGTCCAGAATCTCGCCATCGCGGCGATGCGCGCACTCGAAGGCGCTGGAATCGGACGCGCCGACTTCCTGCTCGACAACCTGACCGGAGAGTTCTTCGTGAACGAGGTAAACAGCCTGCCCGGCTTCACCGAGGCATCGATGTACCCGCGGCTGTGGGAAGCCTCCGGACTCCCCTACCCGACCCTGCTCGACCGCCTGATCGAACTCGCGCTCGAGCGCCACGACGAGCGATCGGCGCTTTCGACTGTCTACCGCTCGGATTGAAGCCGACTGCTTCACTCTGCGATGCGATAGCCGAGCGCCTTCAGCTGGTTGAGCTGCATCTCGTCGATCTCGATCGTGCCCGCGTTCACTCCCCACGGCGGATCGTCATCGGCTACGTAGCGAGTAGCCATCTCGCGGTAGTTCGCGACTTCTTCGGCTCGTTCGGCGGCCTGGTCGATCTGCTCGGTGGGATCGGTCGCCCAGTCGTAGAGCTCGGCTTCCTCGGGGGCATTCAGCGGAACAAAGACTCGCACCTGCTCGTCCGTCACCCCAACCAGCGGGTTCGGTTCCGACTGACCGTTACCCCAGCGCCGGTCGAGTTCGGCGAAGATCGGCCGCTCCAACCCTTCCGCGTCCGACGCTGACGGCGCCCCTCCCGCGGCGAGGATCGCGGGCAGCTGCGAAACCCCGTCCACGCCTCCGAGTGGCGGCAAGCCGACGAGATCGAGGATTGTCGGCCACATGTCGATGTTGGGGACATTCGATTCCACGACGATGCCCTCTTCCAGAACGAAGGGAAGCATGATGATGAACGGCACCTCGGCAACTTCGCGATAGAGGTCACGCGCGTGTCCCTCGTGGCCGTGCTCCTGAAATGCCTCGCCATGGTCGGAACCGATCACGACGACGGTGTTCGTGAGTAGCCCCATATCGTCGGCCTCGTGCAGAAACGCTCCGATGGTCCGATCGGTCCAGTTGATCGACTTGTCGTACGCATCCGAGTAGCTGCTGCCGTAGTTCGGCGATTGATCGTCGAATATGTACTGATGAATGTCCATGAGATGCATATAGAGGAAGAAGCGATCGCTCCCAAAATTTCGCAGGAACTCGACGGCCGAATCCGTCACGTCCAGATCGGTTCCCTTCAGGGCCCGGGCGCTCGGGTTTCCGCGCTGGAGCTTGCGCCGCTCGGGGCTGCTCACGGGTTTTACGTAGGTGTCGAAGCCCTGGCCGAAGCCGAAGTTCGGCGCAACCCAGCCGTTGCGCCAGATTCCCGCGGTCCGGAAGCCCGCCTGCTGAAAGACTTCGGCGGGAAACAGTGCGTCTTCCGGAAGGGAGTGGTTGAAGCGAAGGATTCCGTTCTTTCGAGGGTTGGTCGCAGTCCACAGCGAAGCCATCGACGACTTCGTCCAGCTCGACTGCGCAATCACATGCTTGAAGATGATGCCGTGCTTGCCGAGGTCATCCATGAATCGGCTCGTATCGCGTTCGTATCCGTAGATCCCCAGACGATCCGAGCGCAGCGTATCCACCAGAATGAAGATGACGTTCAAGTCATCCCGCTCCGACAGCGCCACGATATCGTCGACCGTGCCCTTGGCTCGGGACGGAATCTGCAAATGGAATTGACTCGCGACCGCGAAGGCGAGCAGCAGACCGGCGGCTGCAAAATAGAGCCAGGCGGAATCGAATAGTTGCCGCAACATCAGGACGAGCCTCCTCCAATCGGATCGCGAAGCGTAACAAGCCGCCGGAACCATAAAAAGGCCCCGGAGAACGCGATCTTGATCGGATCGCACGCAGTAGAACCTGCTTCACGCGGCAACGGCGCAGCCATTCACCGCGGAACATCGCACAAAAAAGGGCGGCTGCTCCGATAGGAACAGCCGCCCCATGCGGCCCCAAAGGGCCTATTAGGTGTTAGCTACTTCTTCATCCGGCTGCGGCCGAGGAGACCGATGCCAACGATGCCAGAGCCGATCAGCAGAAGCAGACCCGGCTCGGGAACGAAGTGCAGGGTCAGCGTGCTGAACAGGGTCAGCGCCGAGCTGTTGCTCGGGAGCCCCTCCACGGTGACCTGCTGCGGTGCGATCAGCTGGATCAGGCCCGACCCGGTTGCCGTCGAAGAGTTGTTCGACGCAGCACCGTGCACGAAGCCTGTCCGAGTAAAGGTGGTGAAGCCACCGTCCTTCGTCTGGTTGATTCCGCTCGCCGATCCGAGGGTCCAAGGACCGTTGACGATCGAGATCCGGATGGTGCCGACATTGCCGAGCGTCAGGATACCGCCGACGCCGATACCCGTCGCGCCACTGTTGACCGTGTTGGCGAGTGGCAGGAACAGCTTACAGGTGTTGCTGAACAGGCAAACGCGAGTGAAGCCGCCGACCGGAACGGTCGCGGGCGGGTTCAACGGCGGTGCGCCGGAGATCCCACTGAGGGTGCCCGTGCCGAGCGTTGCGGTGATCCGGATCGACGGGATCGTGCCGGTCGTGTCCGGGTCGGTGACCGGAATCGTGCCGGAACCCGTGATGCCGCCAGCAATGCGCAGCGTGTTCAGGTGAGTGCCGCCGCCCGAGTTGTTGACAGTCGAAACGCCGCTGCCTTCGAGTCGGAGCGTCTGCAACGCGCCGAGATCGAGGTCCAACGTACCGTGCCAACCGAGCGTCTTGGCGCTCGCCGTGCCGGCCGTCATGGCCAGTAAGAACGCAGCGATTAATACGAGAGACTTCTTCATCGTCATTTCTCCTTGGAAGGTGTAGCGAGGCACACACGCGACCAGCCAGAGCTTGAAACCGGCAACTCCGAAACAGAAAATCAGCAGCAAAACGGGGCGTTTCGGTGCAAGTCGCCCTTCGGCGGCGAGTTCCAGGTCCATTTGCGAAGAAATACTCCAATCTGCGGATTCAG
>CAXMSF010000270.1:0-6184 GCA_964196055.1 uncultured Gammaproteobacteria bacterium
CCGATCCTGTGGCACTCGCCCGACCCACGACTGGTGCTGCTGCCGTCGGAACTCGTCGTCTCGCGTTCGATGCGCAAGGTACTCGCGCGCGGCGACTTCGAAGTCCAGCTCGACGGTGCCTTCGAGGCGGTGATCCGCGGCTGCGCAGAGGCGCCGCGCAAGCACGACCCGGGCACCTGGATCACTCAGGACATGATCGCGGCCTACTGCCGGTTGTTCGAACTCGGCTTCGCGCACTCGGTCGAGGTGCGCACCGACGGAGAGCTCGTGGGCGGCTTGTACGGTGTCTCGCTGGGCGGCTGCTTCTTCGGCGAATCGATGTTTGCACGGAGGAGCGATGCCTCGAAGGTCGCGTTCGTGAAACTGGTCTGCCAGCTCGAGGCCTGGGGCTTCGACCTCGTCGACTGTCAGGTCCACACCGACCACCTCGTGCGCTTCGGTGCGACGCAATGGAGCCGGCGCCGCTTCCTCGTCGAACTCGAGCGTTCGCTCGCCAAACCGACGCGGCGCGGACACTGGCGCTTCGACGACGACTGACGCGCCGGCGGAAACGACACAGCCCGCGCACTACCCTGCAGCCCTTGATGGAGGAACGACCGCGATGACATCCGGAAACGAAACCAGCCCCAACGCCGAACAGATCCGCTATTGGAACGAGGAGTCCGGGCCCAAGTGGGTCGCACTCCACGCCATCATCGACGAGCAGATCGCTCCGCTCGGGCTCGAAGCCATCGAACGGGCCGGGATACAGGCGGGCGAAGCGGTACTCGACATCGGCTGCGGATGCGGAGCGACTTCGCTGCAGCTGGCCGAGCGGGTCGGGCCGGCCGGAAGCGTGACCGGACTCGACATCTCGGAGCCGATGCTCGCGCGCGCGCGCGAACGCGCCGCCGAGTCCGGGTTCGACCAGCTCCGGTTCGTGAACGGCGACGCACAGACCCATGCGTTCGAAGCCGGTGGTCACGACCTGGTCTACTCGCGCTTCGGCGTGATGTTCTTCCAGGACCCGACCGCGGCCTTCGCGAACCTGCGGACTGCGCTGCGACCGGGGGGTCGCGTCACATTCGCATGCTGGCAGGAGGTCGGACGCAACGGCTGGATGCTCGTGCCCCTGATGGCCGCGGCCCAGCACGTGACGTTGCCGGCTCCGCCCGCCGCGGGCGGGCCGGGCCCGTTCGCGTTCGCGGATCCCGAACACGTGCGCACGATTCTCGCGGATGCGGGCTTCGCCGACATCGAGGTCGCGAGCCACGAAGCCGAGCTCACACTCGCAGGCGGCGGCGACCTCGACCAGGTGGTCGATTTCCTGCTCCAGATGGGACCGATGGGGCAGGCCTTCAGGGATTTGGACGCGACCAGCCAGGCGAAGGCCCGCGAGGCCGTAAAGCAGGCGCTCGAACCCCATTTGACCCCGGACGGCGTGCGGCTGCCCTCGGCGACCTGGATCGTCTCCGCCAACAACCCCACGCCGGGCTGAGAAAAAACACCCCCGCGGGCAGAAGACGCGTCCCGGCGTTCCCGCTAGCTTCCGGGATGCGGCATCCACCGGCACTCTGCGGTCGCAGCGATGGATTCGGCAGTGGAATCAATGGGTGGGGTGATCGAAAGCAGAAATGGAAAAGATCCGCATCGCGGTCGTGGGAGTCGGCAATTGCGCCAGCTCGCTGATCCAGGGCATCCACTACTACGCAGGGCGTGATCCGGCACAGGCTGTCGGGCTCATGCACGGAGTCATCGGCGGCTTCGGCCCGTCCGATGTCGAGGTGGTCGCCGCATTCGACGTCGACCGCCGCAAGGTCGGCCGAGACGTCTCCGAGGCGATCTTCGCCAAACCGAACTGCACCACGGTGTTCCACCCCGACGTCCCGAAGTCCGGTGTGCAGGTCCGGATGGGGCGCATCCTGGACGGCGTGTCCGAACACCTGAGCGGTTATGACGATGCAGACACCTTTCTGCTCGCCGACGCCATCGAAGCCGACCGCGACGAGGTCATCCGGGTGCTGCGCGACGCCGGAGCCGAAATCGTCCTGAACTACCTGCCGGTCGGCTCGGAGGACGCGGCGCGATTCTATGCGGAGTGCGCACTCGAGGCCGGTTGTGCGCTCGTGAACTGCATCCCGGTCTTCATCGCGAGCGACCCCGAATGGGTGCGGCGATTCGAGCAGAAGAGACTTCCGATCGTCGGCGACGACATCAAGGCCCAGCTCGGCGCGACGATCACACACCGCATGCTGACGGATCTCTTCCACAAGCGCGGTGTCGAGCTCGAGCGCACCTACCAGCTCAACACCGGCGGCAACACCGACTTCCTCAACATGTTGAATCGCACCCGCCTCGACTCGAAGAAGAAGTCGAAGACCGAAGCCGTGCAGTCGGTGGCCGCAGAACGGCTCGCGCCCGAGAACATCCACATCGGACCGAGCGATTACGTGGCATGGCAGAACGACAACAAGGTCTGCTTCCTGCGAATGGAGGGGAAGCTGTTCGGCGACGTGCCGATGAACCTCGAACTGCGACTCTCGGTCGAGGATTCCCCCAACTCCGCGGGCGTCGCGATCGACGCGATCCGCTGCTGCAAGCTCGCGCTCGAACGCGGTGAGGGCGGCGCGCTGATCGCACCATCCGCATACCTGATGAAGCACCCGCCGAAGCAGTACACGGACGACGAAGCCCACCGCCTCGTCGAGGCTTTCATCGACGAATCCTGGGGCAAGGGCCCCCAGGAAGCCGCCGAAGCCGGCGGGAAAGAGCGCCGGACCGCCGCGAAGCGCTGACGCGCGCGGCGCGGACGTCCCCCTCGTTGTTGGAAGCGCTCGTATTCTCCAGCGTCTGGGTTGCAGCCGCGGCGGGCGCGCTCGCGATGGCGTGCTCGTTCGCGATGGGCATTCCGGCCGCGATCCCCGCGGTGGGGCTCGCGTTCGCGGGAACACTCGTGGTCTACAACGTCGACCGTCTGCGCGACGTCGAACGCGACCGCGCCACGACCCCGCAGCGCAGCGCATTCGTCGATCGCCACGGTGGCGGGCTCGCGCTGCTCGCCATCGGCGCCGGGCTGGCCTCACTCGTCTTCGCGCTGTTCGCCGGGCCGCAGGTCTGGCTGTTGCTCGCGCCGGTGCTCATCCTGGGCCTGTTCCACCGGCGCATCAAGCACCTGACTTTCGGCAAGTCCGCCTACATCACCGCCGCGTGGGTCGCGGTGGTAGTCGTCGTGCCGGCTGCAATCGATCCCGACGCGACCGCAATCGGCTGGGCGGCCGCGTTCACCGCGAGCGCAATCCTTGCCAATGTGATCGCGTGCAACATTCGCGACCGCGAAGTTCCCGCTGCGCTACTCGGCGAAGGACGAGCGCTGTTCGTCGCGCGCGCGTGCGCCGTCGGCGGCTGCCTGCTCGGTCTCGTCGCACCCGCGCCGGCGCGCAGCCTGGTCGCGCTGCCACTCGCAACGCTGCTGGTCCTGCTGCCGTTCCGGCCGAGCGAACGCTACGGCCTGGTGGTGGTCGACGGCGCCCTGCTCGCGGGCGCCCTCGTCGCGGCGGCGTGGTAGACCGGGCGGGAAATCACTCCGGAAGCTCGGCATCGCGCTCGAGTTCCGCAATGATCGCGGCGCGATCGGCGTCCAGAGCGGGGGCCGCGTCGCGCGTGATGGGATCGACGAAGCCCGAGATCTTGACGGGGTTCCCGGCCATCTCGAGCCTGCCGCCGCTTTCGAGTGGTGCGGTAACGACCATGTTGCGTGCAACGACCTGGGGGTCGGCGACCACGGCGGCGACGTCGTTGAGCGGGCCGCACGGCACGCCCGCCTCGAGAAGACGCTCGATCCAAACGTCCGCGGGTCGCAGCGCGAGCGCGGCCTCGAGCAGCTGGGAAAGCTCGACCGCGTTGCGGCGACGCAGCTCGTTGCTCGCGAAGCGCGGGTCGTGCGCGAGTTCCACCCGTTCCAACGTCTCGCACAGCACTGCGAACAGCGCATCGTTTCCGGCCGCGATCACGATGTGCCCGCGCGCCGTCGCAAGCGCCTCGAAGGGTGCAATCGACGGATGCCGCGAGCCCATCGGCCCGGGAACTTCGCCCGTGGCGGCATGGCGCGCGATCGCATTCTCGAGTGTCGCCACCTGCGCGTCGAGCATCGACACGTCGACCCGGCGACCGATTCCGCTGCGTTCGCGCTCGAGCAACGCCGCCTGGAGCCCGACAGCGGTGAACAGGCCCGCGGTGATGTCGCCGAGCGAGCTGCCAACGCGCGTCGGCGGGCTACCCGGGTGACCCGTCAGGCTCATCACGCCGCCCATCGCCTGCACCACGATGTCGTAGGCGGGGCGCCCCGCATACGGGCCGGTCTGCCCGAAGCCGGAGGTGGACGCGAGCACGAGCCGAGGATGACGCTCGTGGAGCGTCTCCCAGCCGTAGCCCAGGCGATCCATCACACCGGGCCGAAAGTTCTCGCAGAGCACGTCGGCGCGAGCGAGCAACTTCTCGAAGACCGTGCGGTCCGCGGCATGCTTCAGATCGAGCGCAATGCTCTGCTTGCCGCGGTTGAGCGACGTGAAATAGGCAGACTCGCCGTCGACGAAGGGGCCGATTCGGCGCGCGTCGTCGCCTCCGGGCGCCTCGACCTTGATCACGCGCGCACCGAGGTCCGCGAGCACCATCGTGCAGAACGGCCCGGCCAACACCCGGGTCAGGTCGACGACCAGCAGACCCGCGAGCGGACCGGGAACGGACATGTCGCGAACTCCAGCCTCCCGGAGCACACCGCGGGAATCAGCCCTTGGCGGCCTCGAGCCTTTGCTTCATGCCTTCGAGTTCATCGCGCAGCGCGCTCGGCAACGAACTGCCGAACTTGTCGTAGTACTCGGCAATCAACGGCAGCTCCGCCAACCAACCGTCGACGTCGACGTGCAGCAGTTCTGCGATGTCTTCGCGTGAAACCTCGTCGAGGCCGTCGAGGTCGAGCGCAGCTTCGCCCGGGATGTTTCCGATCGGGCTCTCGACCGCCTTGACGGTGCCTTCGCAGCGTTCGAAGACCCATTTGAGTACGCGACCGTTTTCGCCAAAGCCCGGCCACAGGAAATCGCCGCCGGCGCTCTTCCGGAACCAGTTCACGTAGAAGATCTTCGGGAGATCCGCACCCTCGCGCTTGCCGATGTCGAGCCAGTGCGCCCAATAATCGCCCATGTTGTAACCGCAGAACGGCAGCATGGCCATCGGGTCGCGCCGCAGCTCACCGACGGTGCCGGCCGCGGCCGCGGTCTTTTCGCTGCTGATGATCGAGCCGAGGAAGGTGCCGTGCTGCCAGTCGCGCGCCTCGTTGACGAGCGGCACCACCGTGGCGCGGCGACCGCCGAACAAAATCGCACTGATCGGCACGCCGCTCGGGTCGTTCCATTCGTCGGCGATGACCGGACACTGGCTCGCCGGAGCGGTGAAACGCGCGTTCGGGTGTGCGGACGGCGTCGCACTCTCCGGCGTCCAGGCGTTGCCGTGCCAGTCGGTCAGCTCGGCCGGAATCTCATCCGTCATCTCCTCCCACCAGACGTCGCCGTCGGGCGTGAGCGCACAATTCGTGAACAGCGCGTTTCTTTCGGAACTCAGCATCGCATTCGGGTTCGACTTCATGCTCGTTCCGGGTGCGACGCCGAAGAAACCCGCCTCCGGATTGATGGCGTAGAGCCGCCCGTCCTTGCCGAACTTCATCCAGGCGATGTCGTCACCGACGCACTCGATCTTCCAACCTTCGATCGTCGGCGTCATCATCGCGAGGTTGGTCTTGCCACAAGCGCTCGGGAACGCCGCGCAAACGTATTTCGAGTCGCCCGCCGGAGACGTGAGCTACAGGATGAGCATGTGCTCGGCCATCCAGCCTTCGTCGCGCGCCATCACCGACGCGATCCGCAATGCGAAACACTTCTTGCCGAGCAGCGCGTTGCCACCATAGCCGGAACCGAAAGACCAGATCTCGCGCGTCTGGGGAAAGTGGACGATGTACTTGTTGTCGGCATTGCAGGGCCACGGCACGTCGGCCTGCCCGGCAGCGAGCGGCGCCCCCACCGAGTGCAGGCACGGTACGAAATCACCTTCGCCGAGCGTTTCGAGCACCTGCTGCCCCATGCGGGTCATGATCCGCATATTGGCGACGACATACGGCGAGTCGCTGAGCTGGATACCGATGTGCGCGATCGGCGAA